>NZ_JBHNYO010000042.1:0-214 GCF_054960675.1 Rhodococcus sp. PSi06 | reverse complement strand
CAACGAGAATCGCGGTGAACAATCCCGCCGTCGCGGTCAGTCCGACACCGAGGGTCATGTTCACCCAGTCCGCGACACTCTCCCCCACTGTGGTGCACAGGATCTTCACGACCCAGAACCAGACCGTGATTTCGGGGACCTTGCTCAGCGCCCGGTGGTGAACCGTCAGATGCTCGGAATCGGTGACATCGCTCATGAACCGGGACCGTACCCA
>NZ_JBHNYO010000041.1:0-241 GCF_054960675.1 Rhodococcus sp. PSi06 | reverse complement strand
TTCGGCGTCGAGGGGCCAGGTGCGGGGGACGTCGGGGTGGCCGTCGTACCAGGAGACGAAGTCGGCGGCGCCGTAGCTGCCGTCGAGGTCGATGCCGGGGATGTTCAGGGCGCGGTCGGCGTTGGCTCCGGTGGAGAAGATGACGGCGTCGTAGAAGCGGCGTAGGTCGTCGAGGTTGATGTCGGTGCCGTAGTCGATGTTGCCGAGTAGGCGTACCTGGGGCTTGTCGAGGACTTTGTGC
>NZ_JBHNYO010000040.1:0-241 GCF_054960675.1 Rhodococcus sp. PSi06 | reverse complement strand
CCACAAAGTCCTCGACAAGCCCCAGGTACGCCTACTCGGCAACATCGACTACGGCACCGACATCGACCTCGACGACCTACGCCGCTTCTACGACGCCGTCATCTTCTCCACCGGAGCCAACGCCGACCGCGCACTGAACATCCCCGGCATCGACCTCGACGGCAGCTACGGCGCCGCCGACTTCGTCTCCTGGTACGACGGCCACCCCGACGTCCCCCGCACCTGGCCCCTCGACGCCGAG
>NZ_JBHNYO010000039.1:0-276 GCF_054960675.1 Rhodococcus sp. PSi06 | reverse complement strand
GCGGTGAGCAGCGCGTTCGAGGACAGTCACGGTCGTTACGGGCATCGGCGCGTGCACCGAGTCCTGGTCGACGCGGGGTGGCGGGTGGCGAAGAAGACCGTGCTCGCGGTGATGCGCGAGCTCGGGTTGGCGTGTGCTGTGCGGCGCCGTCGACGGTATGTCTCGTATCAGGGTCAGGTCGGGGCGGTCGCGGCGAACATCCTCGACCGTCAGTTCACAGCTACGGCCCCGAATCAGAAGTGGGTCACCGATGTCACCGAGTTCCGGGTCGGGGAC
>NZ_JBHNYO010000038.1:0-307 GCF_054960675.1 Rhodococcus sp. PSi06 | reverse complement strand
AAAACAACACCCGACAACAACCACCACAAGCGGGCAGCTGATACATCGAATGCATTCACCAAAACAAAAAATTTCGGCACTGACATTCATCGACACACTGTTGAGTTCTCAAAGAACACGCACACACTCTCAACCACACGAACACACAGTCCGAAGGCCTCAAGGGCAACTGTTCCAGCCTATCCCAGCTTGGTCTCGGACGCAAGGCCCGACTCTTGGGGGATAAAACCTGCCGAGCCACACGTCCAACCTCGTATCCCTGCCTGTGAAGACCGGGTCGGTGTCCGTCGCTCTGACTCGACAAAAG
>NZ_JBHNYO010000037.1:0-310 GCF_054960675.1 Rhodococcus sp. PSi06 | reverse complement strand
CGTGTTGCTGAAGGTCCGCTGAGGATCACCCACCGTGGATGCCGACCTCGCCGAACCACGCGTCTACGGCCCCCGGCGAACCGATCCCCGCGCGACCAGTTCCACGGTCAGCGCGACGGCGATGGTCTGCGCAAGCAACAACCCGGCGAGCACCAAAATCTGTACAGCCCCCGCCTGCAAGGCCGAACCACTGGCCAGCAACACGCCCACGAACGCACCCGGCAACGTCACCAACCCCACCGTCCGTGTCTGATCCAGGCCCGGCAGCAGCGCGTCGTTCGCGGTGGGCCGCACCACCTCCACGCGCGCA
>NZ_JBHNYO010000036.1:0-310 GCF_054960675.1 Rhodococcus sp. PSi06 | reverse complement strand
CGCGCGCGTGGAGGTGGTGCGGCCCACCGCGAACGACGCGCTGCTGCCGGGCCTGGACCAGACACGGACGGTGGGGTTGGTGACGTTGCCGGGTGCGTTCGTGGGCGTGCTGCTGGCCAGTGGTTCGGCCCTACAGGCGGGGGCCGTACAGATTCTGGTGCTCACCGGGCTGCTGCTCGCGCAGACCGTCGCCGTCGCGCTGACCGTGGAACTCGTCGCGCGGGGATCGGTTCACCGGAGGCCGTAGACGGGTGGTTCGGCGAGGTTGGCGTACGCGTTGGGTGATCCTCAGCGGACCTTCAGCAACACC
>NZ_JBHNYO010000035.1:0-597 GCF_054960675.1 Rhodococcus sp. PSi06 | reverse complement strand
AAGCACCGCGACCACGAGGCCCAACGCGGCGGTCTCGGCGGGTCCACCCGCTGTGGTGACGGCAAGGGCCAGATCATCGAGCGCGTGCGTTCGGTGATCGACGAACCAGGCCGCGACAGGCGCGTCGGACTTGGTCAGCCATCCGTTGGTGTGGACTGCGACGGCGAGCACCACCACTGCGAAAGCGAAGCCGAGCGTGCCGAGGATCGTCGCTCCGGTCCGGTCGGAGCGGATGCGGAGCATGATCCCGGCACCGAGGAGGCCAACTGCGATCACCAACCCGGCGATCTCGACGTCGGCGGTGGCGGCTTCGGTGAGCACTTCGGTGGCTGTTGCGTGAACGGCGGACATCGATGAGGAGAGGAGCACGCCGATCAGTGTGCCGAGCAGCTCCTGAAGAACCGCTGAGAGCGGCTCGTCGGTGCCTGAGTGGGTCTGTTGTACTTGCGTCACATACACGGACGGAGCTGTCGATGCGGGTTCTGGTGGTCGAGGACGAAGTGCGCCTGGCGGAGATGGTCCGGCGCGGTCTGGTGGCCGACGGGTTCACCGTCGAGGTCGAGCACGACGGTGACAACGGGTTCCACAGTGCCGCGA
>NZ_JBHNYO010000034.1:0-679 GCF_054960675.1 Rhodococcus sp. PSi06 | reverse complement strand
TTCAACGCTGCCGTCGGGTCGGGTCGACGCAACTGCGCTTGACGGTAGAAGAACGTCGAGCGGGCCAGGCCTGCGACGTCGAGCAACACATCGAGGCGGTACTGCGCCTTGAGGGCGATGACAGCGAGAACCTTCACCGTCGTCCCTGTTCCCTCAAGGCCCGCAATTTTCCCAGATACGCCACCTGAGTGCGCAGCCGCTCGTTCTCCTCACGCAGCCGGTCGAGCTCGCTGGCCTCCCCGGGATCGACTCCCGGTACCGGTCGACGTCCCGCCCGCTTCGGGCGAAGCGCCTCGTCGCCGTCGCGGCGATATCCCCGCACCCACGGGTCGATGATTCTCGCCGACGACAGACCGTACTCGCGGGCCAACTCGATCTTGTTCTCACCCGCTAGAACACGCTGCACCACAGCAAGTTTGAACTCGAACGAGAAGTGCTGCCGATCCGGTTTCTCCACCAACGCATTCCTCCCTCGAACCCGCCACCGGTCGTAGAGCAAGACCACAGCGCATCTACCGCCACCGACCTTCACAGCCGCCGAGACGGCACCGAGACCATCCTCGAACAACGCTACCGCCGCCACCCGCTGATCCTCGGTAAGTGAACTTCGTACACGCATACACACGCTCCCCAGTAGTCGGAACTGAATTACTCAGTCCAACTTCTGGGGAGCGGTGCA
>NZ_JBHNYO010000033.1:0-728 GCF_054960675.1 Rhodococcus sp. PSi06 | reverse complement strand
GCGTCTTCGAGCAGGTTCGCGACGGTTTCGTTGGCGTCGCCTTTGGTGTGGCCGATGAGGCCGACGGGTCCGCGTTTGATCCAGCCGGTGACGTACGTGGCGGGGACGGGTGTGGTGGAGTGCGGGGACTCGACGACGCGTCCGGCTTCGTTGGGGATGGTGCCGGCTTGTTCGTCGAAGGGGAGGGCACTGATGTTCTGGCTGAGGTAGCCGACGGCACGGTAGACCGCCTGGACGTCCCAGTCGTTGTATGTGCCGGTGCCGCGGACGTTGCCGGTGCCGTCGAGTTCGGTGCGTTCGGTGCGTAGTCCGACGACTTTGCCGTCTTCGCCGAGGACTTCGTGTGGGGATTCGAAGAAGTGCAGGAACAGTTTGTGGGGGCGGTTGCCGACGTCGCGGATGGCCCAGTCCTGCAGGGTGTTGGCGACCATGTCGACCTGCTTGGAGTTGCGGCGGGCTTGTTCGGAGCCTTCGTCGTAGTCGATGTCTTCGGGGGCGACGATGACTTCGATGTTCGGCGAATGATCGAGCTCGCGCAGCTCGAGCGGGGTGAACTTGGCTTGGGCGGGTCCGCGGCGGCCGAAGACGTGCACTTCGGTCGCTTTGTTGGCTTTGAGGCCGTCGTAGACGTTGGCGGGGATTTCGGTGGGGAGCAGTTCGTCGCCGGTTTTGGCGAGGACGCGGGCGACGTCGAGGGCGACGTTGCCGACTCCGAGGACGGCGACTTT
>NZ_JBHNYO010000032.1:0-1289 GCF_054960675.1 Rhodococcus sp. PSi06 | reverse complement strand
GGGACTGCCCCGGCTTTGGTTGACATCTGATCTGTGAGGATCGCTCCTCACGGTGGAAGGATGTTCACCATGCCGAAAGCATTCCCCGAGGAGTTCCGCCGCGACGTCATCGCCGTCGCACGCAAGGGCGAGGCCCCGTTGCGTCAGATCGCGAAGGACTTCGGAATCTCCGAAGGTTGCCTGCACCGCTGGCTCAAGATTGCCGATCGTGAAGACGGCGTCGTCCGTGACGGCCGGCAGAACCCTGGTGACGAGTCCGCTGAGCTGCGGGAGCTCAAGAAGCGCAACCGGCTGCTCGAGCAGGAAAACGACGTTCTGCGGCGAGCCGCCGCCTATCTGAGTCGAGACATACTCCCAAAATGATCTTCCCCCGCGAGCGGGAGGTGCCCCCACCGCTGGTCCTCGACCTTGCTGGCGACGGAGTACCCGTCACAGTGACCTGCCGGGTTCTCGGTTTCTCAACCCAAGCGTTCTACAAATGGAAGAAACAGCCAGTCACGCAAAGAGATTGGGATGATGCGCATCTGATCAACATTGCTCGTGAGATCCACGACGACGACCCCGCATTCGGTTACCGCTTCGTCGCAGACGAACTACCCGACCGCGGGATCACCGCCAGCGAGAACCGGGTCGCGCGGTTGTGCTCACAAGAACGCATCTGGTCGGTGTTCTCGAAGAAGCGAGGCCTGAACAGGAAGGCCGGCCCGCCGGTCCACGACGACCTCGTCGACCGTCAGTTCACCGCACAGGCCGCGGACGAGCTGTGGCTGACCTTTCGTCACCGAACACCGCACCGACGAGGGCAAACTGTATCTCTGCGCGATCAAGGACGTCTGGTCGAACAGGATCGTCGGCTACTCGATCGACTCCAGGATGAAGGCCTCGTTAGCGGTGTCTGCATTGGATAATGCTGTGGCGCAAAGAGGCTCGATGGGCACTATCGTTCACTCGGATCGCGGTAGCCAGTTCCGATCCAGGAAGTTCGTACATGCACTGTCGCGCAACGGGTTACGAGGTTCCATGGGGCGGGTCGGGGCGTGCGGTGACAATGCCGCGATGGAGTCGTTCTTCGCCCTCGTGCAGTAGAACGTCCTCGACCGCCAGCGGTGGTCGAGCCGCGAGCAACTACGGCTGGCGATCGTGACCTGGATCGAGAAGACCTATCACCGCAAACGCCGTCAACGACGCCTCGGCAAGCTCACCTCGATCGAGTTTGAGACAATCAACCGGACCGCACACGCGGCCTGAATCACTCAACCCCACGAGTCAACTGAACTCGGGGCAGTCCC
>NZ_JBHNYO010000030.1:0-3075 GCF_054960675.1 Rhodococcus sp. PSi06 | reverse complement strand
AACCGTTTCGCGTTTAGTGCCGCTTCGTTCTTTGCAAAGGACAAAGCACCTGTCTAAGCGTTACCCGGCCCAGCAGATCCTCTCGGCCCAATCCTCACCGCGAATCAATTTATCCGGTGCATCGCCTCGCCGACGTCGCTCTTGCGAGCCTACGAGCGGCTTGATCCTGCGGGATTTGAACAGCCATTGCCCGTCACGGTCTGCGCCCTCTAGGTCGCGGAACCCGCGCTTCTCCTCGTCACCGCCAGGCTCACTCTCCACCTGATCAATGCCGCCAGGTCGATCACGTCGAATGCTTCGGGCACGAACTCAACCCCAGGCACCAGCGACTGTATAGCCCCTGAACGGCGCGCTGAACTGCCCAAAGAACCCAACGGCACCCTTCTCTTTTCGGCCAAAAAGATGAGTAAGTGATGAGTTACGGGTCCGCAACCGTCCGATGACAGCGCGGGGATACCTTCACAGTGTCCGTCTGCACAGGTCAGAGCGGTAAAAGCCGCGAACTTGACTCTTAAGATTTGCGATTAAGAGTCAAGTCTCCGAAACGCCCTACGCCGCTTGAGAACCCGCAGGTCACGGAGCTGTCCATCTCCGCGAAGCTTGCGGATGCCCAGCCATGCCCGCACGAAAAAAGTGCCCCTGAACAGCGTAAACGCTGTTCAAGGGCACTTGATGTGCGCCATCAGGGATTCGAACCCCGGACCCGCTGTACAAGAGATGACAATTCAAGTGGATGCAGTCACGTCCATCATCGGCCCGTTGAGCTGGGTGTTCGGCGAATCGAGTGACCACCTGTGTCCGTCTGTGTTCATGCGAGTTCGACCCAAAGTAATGAGTAAAAGATGACCTTCAGCAACCCGCTCCCAGTCCACTGACGTCCCGCAAGATCTTGCACCGTCTAAACGGACCGCCGTGGATATTCGACTCCACCATGTTTCAAAGTGATGAGTTCGGAACCTTCTGAAACTACGTACTTCGGGACTACCTGCTGAACCGCACGGACCGATAACTCGCACATTTGCGACGCGACATAGTGCCGATAGCAAAGAGACCGAGTCAGCTGCATGAGCTGCGGGCGATAGATCACCCTCTCCTGGAGGCGACACCAACTACTACACGCCCGGTAGTATGAAGGTGGCGGTAAACGTCGATGCGCGCATTCGCCGCGGGCAGGGGCCAATCGACGGGAGTAGCTGCATAACCCGACGACACTGTCGCCGTCGGCTCGAAGGGGGGATCCACCATGAAGTCCACAGCGTCAGACCCGCTCCTACTCGGACACGGGACGGTGTACAAACCGCAGCACGACTCGCACATGCTTGCCGAAGCCGTCCTTGCCCGCGGCATTCCGAACAACTCACGGGTACTGGACCTGTGTACGGGGTCTGGAATTCAAGCCCTGACCGCCGCGACGCTCGGGGCTCATCGAGTACTGGCAGTGGACATCTCACCGGCAGCCGTCGAATCGACGAGGGCTGCCGCGCGGCGACTCGGCCTCGATATCGAAGCGCGTCAGGGCGACCTCTCCGTCGCACTGACACACGGCCCCTACGACGTCGTACTGTGCAATCCCCCGTATGTACCGAGTGCGCACCTACCACCCACCGAAGGCCCCTCGGTGGCGTGGGATGCAGGGGTGGACGGGCGAGCGTTCCTGGATCCACTGTGTCGTGCGGCTCCAGACCTACTGTCCGACAACGGGTTCCTCCTACTGGTCCATTCCGAACACGCTGACGTTCCGAAGTCGCTTGCGATGATGGAGGAAAGAGGCTTGACAGCATCGATCGTGGCCAGGCAAACCATCGGATTCGGACCGGTCTTGCTAGCGCGCGCCGCGTGGCTGGAGGCCAACGGCCTCATCGTGCCAGGATGCCGGATCGAAGAGTTGGCAGTGATATTGGCCCAGAAAAACATTGGTACCTAATTCGTCCCCTCGAGCGAACATGACTCACCCTGCGACGTCCGTCGCCGCCGCTGTTCGACGGGCAACCGGCCCTGAGCACCAGAGCGAGTGGTCTCGTCACTGCAGGGCGGCGGCGAGGTCCGTCAGTGCAGCGGTCTCCGCGCCAGGGTCGGGGGTGCTCGACCGGATTGCGGTGAGCACTACGTCGATACGCGAGTCGAGCGCTGTCCACCCCGCAGCGTCGAGCGGCTGCAACGCGGGTTGATCGTCGTCCCAGGTGGTTTCGAGCTTCTTCGCAGCAGTTTTCGCCTCGTCCTGCTGACCGGACCGAACTGCCCAGGCAGTGTCGTCGACGATCGCGCGGAGCTCGGTGACCTGCTGCGGCGGGAACTTCGCGATCGCCTCCCCCGGCGCGAGATCGGTGATCGCAGCCCCCGAACCCTCCGCCTCACTTACCGGCGCTGTATGTGGCTGCGCAGACGCCCACGACAGAAGCCCCGCCGTGGCAACCGCGACTGCCGCGAAATAGACCAGCATCGCGCGCTCACGGCGCGCGTCTGTGGCGACCGGTTCGGGCTCGACACGGTGGTTCCCGATCACGTCTCGTTTCGTTCGCGTCAGATACAGCACCGTAGCCAGGATCGCGACCAGGAACACAGCACTGGTGACGAATGTGCCCAGCCCGAGACCGTGCTCAGTGGCCGGTTGGGCGAACCAGTCACCGAGATTCGCCCCCAGCGGACGGGTGAGGATATAGGCCAACCAGAACGCCAACACCGCGTTCGCGCCGAGCCGCCAACCGGCGACGACCGCCACGATCAAGCCGGCGGGCAGAAGTACCGACGTGCCCGGGCCCCACCCGGTGATACTCAGCGTCCAATCGCCCGCCGCGGTCCCGAGCGCGAACGTCACCAGAATCGCCAACCAGTAGAACAGCTCTCGGGGCACAGCGACGATGCTGTGAATCGACAGGGTCCGCTCCCGCACGAACCACACCCCGAACACCACCGCCAACAACGCGGCGAACACCGACATACTCACCGCCAACGGAACACCGCGACTGTCGGT
Organism: Rhodococcus sp. PSi06; assembly: GCF_054960675.1. NCBI lineage: Bacteria > Bacillati > Actinomycetota > Actinomycetes > Mycobacteriales > Nocardiaceae > Rhodococcus > Rhodococcus sp. PSi06. Next base: position 104 of record NZ_JBHNYO010000030.1, on the reverse strand, counting down.
GAGGATGTCGGTGTACAGCGTTCCCGTGACACTGAGCACCACCACCGTCAGCCAGTACACGGCAGGCACGTACTTCGACAGCAAGATCTGAACCGCAAGCACCG
>NZ_JBHNYO010000029.1:0-3660 GCF_054960675.1 Rhodococcus sp. PSi06 | reverse complement strand
ACTGAACAACTCGTGTGTTGTTTCAGATATTGCACAGTGGACGCGTAGCTTCTTTGTGGTAAGTCCTCGGCCTATTAGTACCAGTCACCTGCATACATTGCTGTACTTCCAGTTCTGGCCTATCAACCCGGTGGTCTGCCGGGGGCCTTACCCCCTCGAGGGGGTGAGAAACCTCATCTTGGAACAGGCTTCCCGCTTAGATGCTTTCAGCGGTTATCCCTTCCGAACGTAGCCAACCAGCGGTGCTCCTGGTGGAACAACTGGCACACCAGAGGTTCGTCCGTCCCGGTCCTCTCGTACTAGGGACAGCCTTCCTCAAGTTTCTTACGCGCGCGGCGGATAGAGACCGAACTGTCTCACGACGTTCTAAACCCAGCTCGCGTGCCGCTTTAATGGGCGAACAGCCCAACCCTTGGGACCTACTCCAGCCCCAGGATGCGACGAGCCGACATCGAGGTGCCAAACCATCCCGTCGATATGGACTCTTGGGGAAGATCAGCCTGTTATCCCCGGGGTACCTTTTATCCGTTGAGCGACACCGCTTCCACTTGCCGGTGCCGGATCACTAGTCCCGACTTTCGTCCCTGCTCGACTTGTCAGTCTCACAGTCAAGCTCCCTTGTGCACTTGCACTCGACACCTGATTGCCAACCAGGCTGAGGGAACCTTTGGGCGCCTCCGTTACATTTTAGGAGGCAACCGCCCCAGTTAAACTACCCACCAGGCACTGTCCCTGAACCAGATCATGGTCCGAGGTTGAGGTATCCAATACGATCAGAGTGGTATTTCAACAACGACTCCACAGTAACTGGCGTCACCGCTTCACAGTCTCCCACCTATCCTACACAAACCGAACCGAACACCAATACCAAGCTGTAGTGAAGGTCCCGGGGTCTTTTCGTCCTGCCGCGCGTAACGAGCATCTTTACTCGTAATGCAATTTCGCCGAGTCTATGGTTGAGACAGCTGAGAAGTCGTTACGCCATTCGTGCAGGTCGGAACTTACCCGACAAGGAATTTCGCTACCTTAGGATGGTTATAGTTACCACCGCCGTTTACTGGGGCTTAAATTCTCAGCTTCGCCATCACTGGCTAACCGGTCCTCTTAACCTTCCAGCACCGGGCAGGCGTCAGTCCGTATACATCGTCTTACGACTTCGCACGGACCTGTGTTTTTAGTAAACAGTCGCTTCTCACTGGTCTCTGCGGCCCACACCAGCTCACACTGCAAGAGTGATCACCGGCAGGGGCCCCCCTTCTCCCGAAGTTACGGGGGCATTTTGCCGAGTTCCTTAACCATAGTTATCTCGATCGCCTCAGTATTCTCTACCTGACCACCTGTGTCGGTTTGGGGTACGGGCCGTGTAACAACTCACTAGAGGCTTTTCTCGGCAGCATAGGATCACTGAATTCGCCTCAATCGGCTACGCATCACCTCTCAGGCTTATATGAACGGCGGATTTGCCTACCGTTCGCCCTACAGGCTTACACCAGTACAACCACTGACTGGCCCAGCTACCTTCCTGCGTCACCCCATCGCTTGGCTACTACCAGATCAGGTCCCACGCATCCACCCGCCCCCGCACACCCGAAGGTGTGAAGTAAGCGAGATTCAGGGTGGTTAGTGTCACTGATTCACCATGGGCGCGGTTACACGGGTACGGGAATATCAACCCGTTGTCCATCGGCTACGCCTGTCGGCCTCGTCTTAGGTCCCGACTCACCCTGGGCGGATTAACCTGGCCCAGGAACCCTTGGTCATTCGGCGGACGAGTTTCTCACTCGTCTTTCGCTACTCATGCCTGCATTCTCACTCGCGCAGCCTCCACACCTGGATCACTCCGATGCTTCCATGGCTGCACGACGCTCCCCTACCCACCCACACACCTGGCTGAACCCTCGCAAGAGAACAGCGGGCTATTGTGTGAGTGCCGCAGCTTCGGTGGTGTACTTGAGCCCCGCTACATTGTCGGCGCAGGATCACTTGACCAGTGAGCTATTACGCACTCTTTCAAGGGTGGCTGCTTCTAAGCCAACCTCCTGGTTGTCTTCGCGACCCCACATCCTTTTCCACTTAGTACACGCTTAGGGACCTTAGCTGGCGATCTGGGCTGTTTCCCTCTCGACTACGAACCTTATCGCCCGCAGTCTCACTGCCACGCTCTCACTCACCGGCATTCGGAGTTTGGCTGATTTCGGTAAGCTTGTAGGCCCCCTAGACCATCCAGTAGCTCTACCTCCGGTGAGAAACACGTGACGCTGCACCTAAATGCATTTCGGGGAGAACCAGCTATCACGGAGTTTGATTGGCCTTTCACCCCTACCCACAACTCATCCCCTCAGTTTTCAACCTAAGTGGGTTCGGTCCTCCACGACGTCTTACCGTCGCTTCAACCTGGCCATGGGTAGATCACTCCGCTTCGGGTCTAGAACACGCCACTACACACCTTGCGGTGATACGCCCTATTCGGACTCGCTTTCGCTACGGCTACCCCACACGGGTTAACCTCGCGACATGCCACTAACTCGCAGGCTCATTCTTCAAAAGGCACGCCATCACCACCAACAGATCAAACTGCTCGACGGCTCTGACGGATTGTAAGCGCACGGTTTCAGGTACTATTTCACTCCCCTCCCGGGGTACTTTTCACCTTTCCCTCACGGTACTAGTCCGCTATCGGTCACCAGGGAGTATTCAGGCTTATCGGGTGGTCCCGACAGATTCACAGCAGATTTCACGGGCCCGCTGCTACTTGGGTATCCACAACGACAGTTGCAATGTTTTCGTCTACGGGACTCTCACCCTCTACGACAGGCCGTTCCAGACCACTTCGACTAACACCACAATTTCTCACTGTCGGCCGATCCGGCAGAATCGACAATGCAAACCCCACAACCCTCCATACGCAACCCCTGCCGGGTATCACACGCACAAAGTTTGGCCTCATCCGCTTTCGCTCGCCACTACTCACGGAATCACTATTGTTTTCTCTTCCTGTGGGTACTGAGATGTTTCACTTCCCCACGTTCCCTCCACACACCCTATATATTCAGGTGCAGGTAACACGACATCACTCGTGCTGGGTTTCCCCATTCGGACACCCTCGGATCACAGCTCGGTTGACAGCTCCCCGAGGCTTATCGCAGCCTCCTACGTCCTTCATCGGCTCCTGGTGCCAAGGCATCCACCGTACGCTCTTCATTACTTACAACAAAGATGCTCGCGTCCACTGTGCAATTCTCAAACAACACACAACCAGAAGAACATCCTGCATCCATCAGACCGACACAACAACAAACCCCGAAAGGCCCACCATCATCCCGCGATAGGGATACGAACTCCCAGCCGTATATGTCTTGCCTAGAAAGAAACACTCACGTGTTCTCTCAGGACCCAACAGTGCATCGATATAGTCCCTGCCGGCGAAACATGGTTTCGCGTTCCGCAGGATCTCATTGTCAGTGTTCCACCCGTGAGCACCGCCGGATGACGTATGCATCCGAAACGGTTTCTGTCGCGTGATCGTCTGCTGACTGTTCAGCAGTGCATCACAGCGAAGAGGCTCCTTAGAAAGGAGGTGATCCAGCCGCACCTTCCGGTACGGCTACCTTGTTACGACTTCGTCCCAATCGCCGATCCCACCTTCGACGGCTCCCTCCC
>NZ_JBHNYO010000028.1:0-4994 GCF_054960675.1 Rhodococcus sp. PSi06 | reverse complement strand
CCGGCGAGTTCGACGTTCTCGTTCTCGACATCATGCTGCCGGGCAGACACGGGTACGACATCGTGCGAGATCTCCGCGCTCAGGGCGTGTGGACGCCGATTCTGATGCTCTCGGCCAAGGACGGTGAATACGATCTGGCCGACGCTTTCGATCTCGGCGCGGACGACTATCTGGTCAAACCGTTTTCCTTCGTGGTCCTAGTTGCGCGCTTACGCGCTCTGGTCAGACGGGGCGCTCCCGAACGCCCCGCCGTGCTTGTTGCCGGCGATCTCGAGTTGGATCCCGCGCGTCACCGTGTCACCCGGGGCGGTACGGAACTGGCGCTGACCCCGCGTGAATACAGCGTGCTCGAGTTCCTGATGCGGCGCAGCGGCGTCGTGGTCACAAAATCCGAGATCGTCCGGTCGGTGTGGGACGTCAACTACGACGGGGACGAGAACATCGTCGAGGTCTACATCGGGTATCTCCGGAAGAAGGTCGATCAGCCCTTCGGGCGCAAGAGCATCGAGACGATCCGCGGGGTCGGGTATCGCCTGGCCGCCGGGGCGACCGACTGAGCACCTCGCCCTGCGGCACGTGCGTGGAACCTATCGTCACGTGCGACACCTACCGTCCCTCAACAGCTTTCGACGTAGGGCAGCCGATGGTGGGCGTCACTTCGCGCCCGAGATGCTCGCGGCGGTGAATGTCGCCGGCTCCGCCCCGGTGGTGTCTGCTGCGGCCCACTGCTGAGTGGGCGTCGGTGTCGCGAGCGTGAGATAGAAGAAATCGCGTTGATCCGCTGCCAGGTATCGGTCGGGACGGTTCTGGACGGTCGGCACAATCGCTGTGGGCGTTAGGGTTCCAGTGGGGTCCACTGCCCACGAGTTGAATTCGGTCAGGCCACCGTGAATGTCGAGTTCCATCCCGGTCACCGCTCCCGCGTCCACCAGAGCCTGAGCCAGCGTGGGGAGGTCGACCTTCGACGCAGCGATGTAGACGAGGTCGCCGTTCGCGGTGGTCCCCAGTGCCGAGCGTTCGGTGTACTGCAGCTGATTCTTCGCGCTACCCCACCTGCTGTCGTCGTTCGAGTGCAACCCTGCCGCGATCGAGCCGTGGTCGACGATCAACGGCAAATTCTGCCGCACGGACACGATGTGTGGGTCCACGACTGCGCCGCCCGTCCAGTCGAGGACGCTCAGATGGCCCGTATCGTCCACCTCTGCCGAGGCTTCGCCGTTCTTCAAGGCCTTCAGTGCCACGCCGTTCGAGAAATACCCGCCGGCAAGATCGTTCATCTTCCATCCGGAATTGAATGCAGCCACCAGATTCGGCACCTCGGCGGCGGGGACCGATGCGGCGGTGTTGTCGTCGGCGCGGGGTTGGCTCGTACCGTCGACGAGGTGCGCGATCGTGGCGGTACCGGAGACGATCGCCACCCCGGCCACGGCGCTGCGGTGGGCCGGGTCGGGCTGAAAGTGCGAAATGTAGGCAACAGGAGCTCCATCTGCTCCCACGCGCCCAGGTGTCCATGTCGGAGTCGGCGATCCGGCAACTGTCGGCAGGACGGGAAGGGCGGCCAAAGACGTCACTGTACCGCCGGGAATGGCTGCAACCGAGACGAATTGAGAAGGATCGGGTGAGGTGTCCGGCGGCGGGCTCGCGTACCGCCAGTTCTCGTACGCGTCCAATGCAGGGCCGCCGCCGTGGTCGCGGATCCACGACGAGGTCTTGTCGTTCCAGCTCGCATATCCCGGGGTCGCGAGTGCTCGCACATAGGACACCGAGGCAAGGGTGAACACGATCAGCGCGGCCACCGAGACCAGCTTCCAGATCGACACTTCGCGGGGTGAAATCTGTCGATCGGAGCTGTGCTCGGGAGGCGTCGGAAGGGTCGGTGCGAGCATGGGGTAGCTCCTGCCAGAAAGGATCCGAGGACCACTCGATCATGCGCGGACGACACTGAAGAAACGCTGAAACCTACTTGTGTGCAGCAGGGTTGAGATTCAGAGAGGGCAGCGCCCGTCGCTTGGAGCAGACGGGCGCTGCGGTGACGCGGTGGATCTACTGCCCCGGGGCGTCGGCGATATCACCGGGCTCGGGTAGGTCCACCGAACCGGGTGCGTCGGGGGTGTCTCCTGCTTCCGGCGCGTCGACTGCGTCCGGTGTATCTCCTGCTTCGGGAACGTCCACTGCGCCCGGTGCGTCCGGGGTGTCACCTGCCTCGGGAATGTCCACTGCGTCCGGTGCGTCCGGGGTGTCACCTGCTTCGGGAATGTCCACTGCGCCCGGTGCGTCCGGGGTGTCACCTGCTTCGGGTACATCGACCGCACCGGGTGCACCCGGTGTGTCGCCCGCTTCGGGAGTGTCGACGACGCTGTCGTGCGAGGCCGCGGAGTGTCCGAGGGTGTGGGCTGCGGCGATGCCGCCGCCGATGGATGCTCCGGCCAGCACGACGGCGGAGACCGCAACGATCTTGTTCTTGACGTTCACGAGGGTTCCTTCGGTTGTCGGATGCACGTGCCACTTGCGTGCGCTACAGCCCCGACTGTGCGCGGCTGGTCCTGAAGAATCCCTGTGGAGAGCTGAGAGAGTTCGGCGCAGCGGCCCGAACGTCGGCCCTTACACCCCTGGGAATCGGTTCCGCAGGGAATCGAGCTGGCGATGGAGGTCGTAGAGAATCCGGCGTTGTGTGCGCGCATCGTCGGCATACCAACGGCGCGAGGAGGTTCGGCCGACCTCCCAAGCCGTCCGCGACATGTGCTCGGCGCGTTCGATCCGCGCCGAAATAAGATCGATCTCGGCCTGCAACATGGTGACGAACGCGCGCGCCTGCTCGTCGTCGGCGTTGCCGGTCACCGACCGACCGCAGCCGCAGTGACCGCCAGGTCAGCTTCGGTCATCTGCAGCGGCACACGCGGATCCTCGCCGCGGGGGTGGTCATGGTCGTGGATTCTGACAGAGCGTTCCTGAAGCGATGCTGAAGACGGCAACGACCTTCAGGCCGCCGGGTAGCAGACTCAGAGGCATGAGTGCCTTCGTCGATGTTCTGCGGCCACGATCGTGGACGGTGCGCGTGCGATCCGCCGTGGCCTCCACACTGGTGCTGGCCGTGTGCCTGATCGCGGCCGGTGGTGCATTGTTGGGTGTCCTGTACAGCTCCCTCGAGTCCTCTGCTCGCACCGCCGCCACCGCCCGAGCTGTCCAGGTCAGCGAACAACTGGAAACCGATCTACCGGGACAGATCGACGAGTCGCTGCTGGCCACGGACGGACAGATCGGAATCCTCCAGGTCATCGACGCGGCCGGGGCGGTGCAGGCATCCTCGATTGCAGACGGCGGCCCGCCGCTGTCCACGGTCGAGATTGCGCCCACGGCCACACAGGACCTCGGGCGCATCGAACGGGACGAGACCGGCGACTTCTGGGTCATGGGTGTCGGTGCTGCGACGGCCGACGGGCCGGTGACAGTGCTGGTCGGTGCCGACCGCGAGCCGGTGGAAAAGGTGGTCACCACCGTCGCGATCCTGCTCGCGATCGTCGGTCCTGTGGTGGTCGCGCTCGTCGCCTTGGCGACCTATCGACTCGTCGGGGCAGCGCTGAGCCCCGTCGAGCGGATCCGCACCCGCGTGGCCTCGATCTCGAACAGTGATCTGGGAGAACGCATCCCGGTCCCAGAGACCCGGGACGAGATCGCGCGCCTGGCGGTGACCATGAACGAGATGTTGGCACGATTGAACGCCGGGCAACGAGCGCAGCAACGATTCGTCAGCGACGCCTCACACGAACTTCGAAGTCCGCTGTCGACGATCACCGCCGCTCTCGAACTCGCAGCGGCCAGGCCCGAGCTCATCGATGCGTCCCTGATCGATGAATCGTTGCTGCCCGAAGCGCGTCGAATGCGCCGGCTGATCGAAGATCTTCTACTGCTCGCACGCTCGGACGAGATGCAGACTCCGCACGGCACGGTCGATGTCGATCTCGACGACGTGTTGTACGAAGAAGGCAAACGGATCGAAGCCGTGACAGACCTCGATGTCGGGACGTCGATCGTCCCCGTTCGAGTGACCGGTGACCAACCGGCATTGGCGAGAATGGTGCGCAACGTCGTCGACAACGCTGTCTGGCACGCACGGACCCGGGTGGAACTGACCTGCACCGAGTCGGCAGGATCTGCAGTGATCACTATCGACGACGACGGGCCAGGGATCTCCGAGACCGAACGTGAGCGGGTGTTCGACCGGTTCGTACGACTCGACGCCTCCCGCACCCGCGACGAGGGCGGTACCGGGTTGGGATTGGCGATCGTGGCCGGCACCGTCGCGGCACACGGTGGTTCGGTGACCGTCGGTCGATCGACCCTCGGTGGAGCACGCTTCCAGATCGCCATCCCGATGACCTCGCCCGACGCTTCCGACCATTTACATCCCTGATCGACAACACAGGCCGCGTGCGGTCTCGAACGACGTGATGGAGCACACGCACACTGCCGAAGACCGTGTTGAACTGGGCGGGGCCAGATCACCCCTGTGGTTGACGGTCACGTGAACGCCACCATGACCGTCCTCCGCTGAAAGATCGCCGAGACACGATCGCTGAGACAGATCGACGAGACACACGGGCTGGGTCACGCCACATACTTGACCGGTGAGTTCTTCCTTGGCCGAGCCTGGTCTGCCGCTCGTGGTTCTCTGCTGCGTGATGGTGACGCTCGCTGCGATCATCTATCGGGTCTCCTCGATCGGGCGAATGATCACCGCTCCCGCTGCTGCTCTGCGCGGGTTCGTTCAATTGGCCACGATTTCGCTGATTCTCGCTGCGGCGCTCGAGCATCTGTGGTCGTCGTTGCTGGTGCTGCTCATGATGTTCGGGGCCGCGGCGTTCACGTCGATTCGGCGTTCGGAGTCGGGGAGGTCCGGTATCTGGCTCATCGTTCCCCTGGCGGTGGGTGTCGGGATCGTGGTCCCGTTGTGCTTGCTCACCGGTGTCGTTCCGGCGCAGGGCATCTCGATTGTG
>NZ_JBHNYO010000027.1:0-5840 GCF_054960675.1 Rhodococcus sp. PSi06 | reverse complement strand
GCGGGGAGTTCGACGTTCTTGTTCTCGATATCATGCTGCCGGGCAGACATGGGTACGACATCGTGCGGGATCTCCGCGCTCAGGGCGTGTGGACGCCGATTCTGATGCTCTCGGCCAAGGACGGTGAATACGATCTGGCCGATGCGTTCGATCTCGGCGCGGACGACTATCTGGTCAAACCGTTTTCCTTCGTCGTCCTGGTTGCGCGCTTACGCGCTCTGGTCCGACGTGGTGCTCCTGAACGCCCTGCGGTGCTCGCGGCCGGTGATCTCGAGTTGGATCCCGCGCGTCACCGTGTCACCCGGGGCGGTACGGAACTGGCGCTGACCCCGCGTGAATACAGCGTGCTCGAGTTCCTGATGCGGCGCAGCGGCGTCGTGGTCACCAAGTCCGAGATCGTCCGGTCGGTGTGGGACGTCAACTACGACGGGGACGAGAACATCGTCGAGGTCTACATCGGGTATCTCCGGAAGAAGGTCGATCAGCCCTTCGGGCGCAAAAGCATCGAGACGATACGTGGAGTCGGATACCGGCTGGCAGGAGACTGAGTGCCATGAGAGCTATCGGTACCTCCGTCGACACTCTGCGGCCACGATCGTGGACGGTGCGGGTGAGATCCGCGGTCGCCTCGACCGTGGTCCTGGCCGTGTGCCTGATCGCGGCGGGTGGCGCATTGATCGGTATCCTCTACAGCTCACTCGAATCCTCCGCTCGCACGGCCGCTGACACCCGGGCCGTACAGGTCAGCGAGCAACTCGAGACCGATCTTCCCGCGCAAATTGACGAGTCGTCATTGGCAACAGACGGCCAGATCGGCATAGTGCAGGTCGTCGACGGGAGCGGGGCGGTAACGGCCTCCTCGCGGGCGGATGGCGGACGTCCATTGTCCACGGTCGAGGTCGCACCCTCGACCACGCGGGATCTCGGCCGCATCGAACAGGGCGATGACGGTGACTTCTGGGTCACAGCTCGCGGCGCGGAGACCGCGGCCGGGCCGGTGACGGTACTGGTCGGGGCCGACCGCGAGCCGGTGGAAAAAGTGGTGTCCACCGTCGCGATTCTGCTCGCCATCGTCGGTCCGGTCGTGGTCGCTTTGGTCGCGCTGGCGACATACCGTCTCGTCGGTGCGGCGTTGAGCCCAGTCGAACGCATCCGCACCCGCGTCGCCTCGATCTCGAACAAAGATCTGGGAGAACGTATCCCGGTGCCACAATCCCGCGACGAGATCGCGCGACTCGCAGCGACGATGAATCGGATGCTCGAGCGGCTCCAGGCCGGACAACGCGCGCAACAACGATTCGTCAGCGATGCCTCCCACGAGCTTCGTAGCCCGCTGTCAACCATTACTGCCGCTCTCGAGCTCGCCGCAGAAAGGCCGGAGCTGATCGATGCCTCGCTGATCGACGAATCGTTGTTACCCGAAGCGCGTCGGATGCGCCGACTGATCGAAGACCTTCTCCTGCTTGCTCGTTCGGACGAGAAGCAATCACCGCTCGGCGCGGTCGACGTCGACCTCGACGATGTGCTGTACGAGGAAGGCAAACGGATCGACGCAATGACGGATCTGACTGTGGGAACGTCGATCGTTCCGGTCCGGGTAACCGGAGATCAACCCGCGTTGGCGAGAATGGTGCGCAACGTTGTCGACAATGCTGTTCGACACGCCGTCACTCGAATCGAATTGTCCTGCACACCGTCCGGAGGGTCCGCTGTCATCGTGATCGATGACGACGGCCCGGGGATCCCCGAACAACAGCGTGAACGAGTCTTCGATCGGTTCGTACGGTTGGATGCATCCCGCACACGCGACGAAGGCGGTGCCGGTCTCGGATTGGCCATCGTCGCCGGCACCGCCGCCGCCCACACAGGCTCGGTGACGGTTTCCCGTTCCCCGCTCGGAGGAGCACGCTTCGAGATCAGAATTCCGACGCATCAGCCCAGCGGATCGAAGGAACTCACCTGATATCGCCGAGATGGCTCTACGGTCTCGTTCGGTCCGGTGAGTGCAACGCCAATGCCATCCGCGGACACAGGTCGACGGCCTTGAGCGCATTACCCAGAGATCTCGAGGGGACGGTCGGATCAGGTGTTGCAGACAGCGGATATCCCCACTCGTCGCGGGACAGGATCTCGGGGAGCAGTTCGGTGCACAGGCCCCGGCCGTCGCAGCGCGTCCAGTCGATGTGAAGCCTGGACTCTGAAGTTCTGTCGAGTTTCACCAGGTTCTCCGCAGTCGCGCTGTTGCCTCGCAGTGGCCGGTGCTGTGCATGCGCACGTCGTCGGCGAATGCGGTCAAGGCCGACAGGACGAGCCGTACGGTTCCGTCGGGATGGTGGCATGCACCGCGCCCGTCGACGAGTCCGGCATAGCGGCGGATCTCGTGGATCGTCTGTTCACCGGGACGGTGGTAGGCGAGGTCGGCGAATTCCGACGCCAGCCGGGGAAGCCCGTTCAGGCAGGGCCCGCATTGCCCAGCGCTTTCCCGTGCAAGGTAGTCGACTATGTCGGCCGTGGCACGAAGACCGCAGGTGTCGACTGCCAGCGCGTGTACCACCCCCGCTCCCGGACTAGCGCCTATCGCGGCGAGAGATTCTCTCGAGAGGCGTCGCCCTGCGAGGTCCGCTCGGTTGATCCAGGTTCCGTGATAACCGCCGACCAGCACGGCGCGAGTGTTGTCCATGTCCGCTCGTCCGATATCGCCGACAACCCACTCGAGTGGGCTTCCGATCGGTACCTCGACAACGCCGGGGTTGTTCACTGCGCCGGACAACGTCACGAGCATCGTTCCAGGTTCGCTCGTAGTTCCTGACGATCGGAACCAGTCGACGCCGAATCGCGCAACGGTGGCGACGTGCGCGAGAGTTTCGACATTGTGCACGAGAGTCGGACGTCCCTTCATTCCCGATTTCGAAGACGATGCCAGTGAGGACCGCGGAATCGGTGGCTTGCCCTCGACCGCCGCGATCAGAGCCGTCTTCTCCCCGGAGACGAAGCGTCCGGCGGACACGACGACGTGGACGTCGGTGCGATCCCAACCACTGTGTCGCCGTTCGGTGATGGCGCTGCGCAACCGGTCGGTATTCGGGGCCGGTACGACAAGGAATGCGTCGGTCGCACCCACTGCTTCCGCGGCGATCGCCAGGCCGTCGAGAACGAGGTGTGGTGAATCGGATAGTAGGACAGCGTCTTTGCTGCTCATCGGTTCCCCCTCGGATCCGTTCGCAATCACTACGGGTCGGCGACCGGTGATGGCGGCCATCTTCGCCCCGGTAGAAAAACCTGCGCCACCGCGCCCGGCCAGGCCGGAACGTGAGATAGCCGTGATGACCGAATCGTCGCCGGCAGGCACCGGCCCGAACGTGTGCGCATGTCGGTCGAGGTCGAACCCGGCACCGGACAAAATGTGAGTGAGGCTGGAGGTCGTCATTGCTGTGCTCCTGCTCTGGAGTGGTGGAATTCGAGAAAATCGTGGCGGAGCCGGAACGTCGTCGCTGCCGTCACCAGTACCGCGCACCCTGCAGCAATGGAAAGGAACCATGCGTGTCCGACGTCCGTTCCGTTCCCCAGGGCGTGAGCGAGGGCAATCGGCCACAAGGCATACGCCGACCAGTGAACGACCCGAAATGTTCTGTGCCCCAATCGGTGCCTCAGCAGAGCAGTGGCGACGACAACGATGATCAGATCTACGGCGAGGGTGCCGAGCCCGAGCCAGAACGGCCGGTAGCGCCCGAGAAACGGGACCACTGAGTCGACGACGTTCAGCTGTGCGTAGGGATCGAAAAGCAGTGCACCCACATGAATCACGATGAGCAGCGATCCCAGTAGAGATGTGTTCTTGTGGAGTTCCACGACGCCGAATCGTGGCAACGTAAGAATCGGTCGCCCCGATCGCGTCACCGTTCCCGATGCCATGGAGAGGGTGAGTATCAACAACGCCGCGATGCCGGTTCCCCGTCCGAGTGCCCACAGTGCTTGATCCATCAGTCCTCCTCGGTGTTCGGATGTCCACTGTGGGAACTCTTCTCGAGCCATCCGGGTGTCACTGTCGTGTCACCGTCGGCATCGATCATTCGCGCGGGAAGGCCGATGTCTGTCAACCATCGCACGGCGGCCGAACCTTTCACGACGGCGGCGGTACTGGCCGTGTTGGCCAGAAAACAGCTCTGTGCGGCGACAGTGACTGTGCGCCAGATTGGTTCGACGGGGACCAAGAGCTGCGGATCGAGGATGTGATGTGCAGTCTTTCCGCCTTTCGACCATCGCCTCCGCTGGGTGCTCGACGTGGCAACTCCGACGCCGGACCCGATGGTGACGTTCGTCGAAGGTTGGTTGTCACCGTCGGCCACTCGAATCTGCCATCCCGTGCTCGGCGGCGGACCGCTCGTCGAGATGTCACCTCCGATAGACACGAGAACTCCGCAGCCCAGTTCGGACGCGACGAGTGCGGCACAGCGGTCGGCTGCCAGCGCTTTCGCGGTCGCTCCCAGATCGAGAACAACACCCTCCGGAACCGTGAGCATGCCGTCGTGCAGGGTCACCATTGTCCAGTCGGCGCGGCGTACGACGGAGACGGTTGCGGAGTAACCCCCGGTGGGTGGTTCGAGCAGTGAGAAGTCCCTGTCGTAACCCAGGTCGATCATCGCTGAGCCGAGCGTCGGGTCCACTGCACCGTCGGTGATGTCGGCTGCGTGCAGCGACGCGAGCACGAGGTCGGCGAGTACGGCACTGACGGGGGCGGGTCGGACATGTGATCCCGTCAGGTTCATGATTTCGGAATCGGGCCGGAACCTGCTGCATGCGTGGTCGACCGCGTCGAGTTCGCTGCGCACCAGCGACTCCGCGGCCTCGAGCGACCTCGGGTCGGTCACGACAAGATGAACGTCGGTGCTCCACATCTGCCAGCGGGACTCGGCTATCGAGTTCTTCTCGGCGACGACAGTCATGAGCCGTGGGTCGTGCTGTGTGGTGTTCCGGATCCCGATGAGACGCGCGGCGAGGTACCGAACGGGTTCGGGGACGAGGTGGTCCCATTGTCCGACTGCGTTGTCGAAGTCGTTTCCGAGACGCTCGCTGCGTTGGCTGTATCGGTGTTCTGAGTATCGAGGAATGCCAGTGCCGAGGTTCCGATCACGACGGCGACCCCGACTCCTGCCACTGCCGCAGTAGCGATACGTGCTCTGCGGAAGCCGGATTCCGGTGTAATCATGTGAGGCCTTTCCGAGGTCTGCCCGCGTGGTCGAGGGGCTCGAGATCCAGAGTGTGGGAGCTTCCTGGGACGACGCTGTTCGTTCGCTGCAACTCGGGTGCGAACGTCCAGAGAACACCCTGCGTGACCACGTGTTGTTCGGCGTACGTCGACCGCTGGATGGACATGGCTTCATGGTGCCCACCGGCCGCTGAAGAAGCGCTGAGAGTGGTTCTGTCCTCGACCTGGTCTGAGACTGATGCAGGCCACGCCACATACTCGACCGGTGAGTTCTTCCTTGGCCCAGCCTGGTCTGCCGCTCGTGGTTCTCTGTTGCGTGATGGTGACGCTCGCTGGGGTCATCTATCGGGTCTCGTCGATCGGTCGAATGATCACCGCTCCGGCTGCTGCTCTGCGCGGCTTCGTTCAATTGGCGGCGATTTCGTTGATTCTCGCTGCGGCGCTCGAGCATCTGTGGTCGTCGTTGCTGGTGCTGCTGGTGATGTTCGGGGCTGCGGCGTTCACGTCGATTCGGCGTTCGGAGTCGGGGAGGTCCGGTATCTGGCTCGTGGTTCCCCTGGCGGTGGGTGTCGGGATCGTGGTCCCGTTGTGCTTGCTCACCGGTGTCGTTCCGGCGCAGGGCATCTCGATTGTT
>NZ_JBHNYO010000026.1:0-12550 GCF_054960675.1 Rhodococcus sp. PSi06 | reverse complement strand
CTCCCCGACCCGGAACTCGGTGACATCGGTGACCCACTTCTGATTCGGGGCCGCCGCCGTGAACTGACGGTCGAGGATGTTCGCCGCGACCGCCCCGACCTGACCCTGATACGAGACATACCGTCGACGGCGCCGCACAGCACACGCCAACCCGAGCTCACGCATCACCGCGAGCACGGTCTTCTTCGCCACCCGCCACCCCGCGTCGACCAGGACTCGGTGCACGCGCCGATGCCCGTAACGACCGTGATTGTTCTCGAACGCACTGCTCACCGCCGCTTTCAACGCAGCCTTCGGATCGGGTCGACGCAACTGCGCCTGACGGTAGAAGAACGTCGAGCGGGCCAAGCCGGCGACGTCGAGCAACACATCGAAGCGGTACTGAGCCTTGAGGGCGATGACAGCGAGAACCTTCACCGTCGTCCCTGTTCCCTCAAGGCCCGCAATTTTCCCAGATACGCCACCTGAGTGCGCAGCCGCTCGTTCTCCTCACGGAGGCGGTCGAGCTCACCGGCCCCATCGGCATCTGCCGTCGACTGTTTCGGCGGTCGACCCGCACTCTTGGGACGCAATCCCTCGTCGCCGTCGCGGCGATACGCACGCACCCACGGTTCGATGATCTTCCCCGACGACAGACCGTACTCACGCGCCAACTCGATCTTGCTCTCACCCGCCAGAAAACGTTGCACCACAGCAAGTTTGAACTCGAACGAGAACTTCTTTCGGTCCGGCTTCTCCACCAACACGCTCCCGCCTCGAACCCGCCAACGGTCGTGAAGACTCCTCACCGCCCACGACCCGATATCCAACTGCGCAGCGACCGAGGACGACCCACGGCCCTCCTCGAACAACGCTACCGCCGCAACCCGCTGATCCTCGGTAAGCGAACTTCGTACACGCATACACACGCTCCCCAATAGTCGGAACTGAATTACTCAGTCCAACTTTTGGGGAGCGGTGCAGGGCCGGTGAATGGACCATTCACGTCTTCGAAAGGCGCACACTGGAGCCGTTCCACAACACAGGGAGGCTTCATGAACATCGACCTCGACGGTCGGACGGCATTGATTTCCGGCTCCAGCCAAGGCATCGGACTGGCAATTGCCACCGAATTGGCCCGTGCCGGTGCACGGGTCGTACTCAACGGACGCAACGCATCCGCACTCGATGCGGCCGAAGCACAACTGCTCACCGAGGTACCCGGCGCACGAGTGATCGTCGTGGCAGGAGATCTCGCGACTGCCGACGGGGTCGAGACGCTGCTCGCCACGGTCCCGGTGGTCGACATTCTGGTGAACAATCTCGGAATCTTCGGCGCCAAGCCTGCACTCGATATCGACGACGACGAGTGGCGTCGCTATTTCGAGGTCAACGTGCTCTCGGCCATCCGACTCATCCGGACGTATCTGCCGGCCATGACCGAATCCGGTTGGGGCCGAATTCAGAACATCTGCAGCGATTCCGCGGTAGTCATTCCCGAGGAAATGATTCACTACGGAATGACGAAGACCGCACTGTTGGCGGTGACCCGTGGATTCGCGAAAGCTGCTGCCGGGACCGGAGTTACGGTGAACTCCGAAATCGTCGGGCCTACCCATACCGAAGGCGTCGAGAAATTCGTCGCCGAACTCGTCGGCGACGAACTGCCCTGGGACGAGGCACAGGCGCAATTCATGAAGGAGCACCGGCCACAGTCGCTGATCGGACGCCTGATCGAGCCGAAGGAAATCGGCAACATGATCGTCTACTTGAGTTCGGAGCAAGCCTCCGCAACCACCGGGGGCGCACTACGCGTCGACGGCGGCTACGTCGACTCGATCCTGCCGTAGTCGACCGTCCCGGTGAATGGACCATTCACACCCGTCTGGGCAGGTGAATGGTCCATCCACGCCGTCGCAGGCGTCAGTCCTTCGGACCGCCGGCTGCGTAAACGACCTGACCCGAGATGAAGCCGGCACCCTCGCTGACGAAGAACGACGCGAGGTGCGCGATGTCGTCGGGATGCCCGACGCGATTGACCGGAATCTGCGACGCTGCAGCAGCTTTGAAGTCGTCGAACGACATTCCGACACGCTCCGCCGTTGCTGCCGTCATCTCGGTCTCGATGAATCCGGGGGCGATGGCGTTGGCGGTGACGCCGAACTTTCCGAGCTCGATGGCGAGGGTCTTGGTGAATCCCTGCATGCCGGCCTTGGCCGCGGAGTAGTTGGCCTGGCCACGGTTACCGAGGGCGGAGGTGCTGGATAGGTTGACGATCCGGCCCCACTTGGCGTCGATCATGTGCTTCTGCACCGCACGCGTCATCAGGAACGAGCCGCGCAGGTGCACGCCGAGAACGGAATCCCAATCCTGCACGGTCATCTTGAACAGCAGATTGTCGCGGGTGATGCCGGCATTGTTGATCAGGACGGTCGGAGCACCGAACTCGCTCGCGATGCGGTCGACTGCCGCCTGCACCGACTCTTCGTCCGCCACGTTCGCTCCGATGGCAACCGCCTGCCCACCTGCGGACTCGATAGCCCCGACGGTGTCGCTGCACGCGGCCTCGTCCAGATCGACCACGGCCACCCCGAAACCATCCTTGGCCAGACGTTTGGCCACTGCCGCACCGATGCCACGTGCACTACCGGTGACAATGGCCGTTTTGATCTGATCACTCACGAGTATCTCCTGAAAAGTTGCCGCTACGATCGGTCACCTGTTTCTACCAGGCCAGCATCACAGCCCTCGTACGGCAGCGTCGAGGCCGTCACCCATGCGGCTGCATGCGCCTTGGGCGGGCGCTACCAACGGTTCTAACTTGTCGATGAGCTGACGCGGCGGGTGGGTGTTGAACGCGTCGCGCGCTGGGAGCCGATCGAGCGGCAATCCGACGGTGTCGAGATAATCGTTGTACTTGAACGTCGGTTCGTCGTTCCCGCTCGAGGGAATGTCCACCAGTTGCGTAGGAGTGCCCACAGAATGTCCGACAATGAGTCCGTGTAGACAGGACGTGACCACGAGGTCCGCGGACTCTATCGACCCGATCACGGTCCTCGGGTCGGTATTGGGTGCCACGATGGAGAACCCTGCCCGATCCGCCGCACGCAACTCGGCTCGTCCTGTCTGCGACATCCAGGTCCGGAAGTGTGGGAGGAATACCTTGGCGCGGCGGCGCTGGGGGCGGCGAGGTAATGCATATGCGAGCACGCCGGGATCACCGAACGGTACGTTCGACGTGCCTCCCAGCGCTGCAGCTGTTGCCGGCCCACGCACAGCATGGATCTTTCCGAGCCGCTCGATCTTCAAACGCATCCAGTCGGGGATTGCCGCGGCGTCGCGAAAACCGGTTCCCCACACCTGAGCAGATTCGCCACCACAGTAAAAATAGAACTCGAGGATAGATCCGATCCCCACCACATCGGCCTCTGGTGCTGGAGCCCAGACAGGCTTTCGACCGGTCGCGAACTCGAAGGCCAACGGCGCCAACTCGTCGCCGAAGTTACGTATCGGTGCGCGCGACGCGGCAACGAAGCGGGCCCAACCGGCCCCGTTGAATTTCAATTCCTGTCGGAGCAGTGGCCTCATTCTCATCGGGCTCCACCAGAACAAGGTTGTCATCGAGCCGTCCTCCTCCCCGCGTCGAGGTAGATCTCGCGTAACCGTTTCTCGAACGGAATGCGGGTAAACCGCGCGCGAGCCCAGTGCCGGGTGGTGTCTGCATCGACGAATGCGGTGTCGTCGGCGAGGCATCGCACAAGTCCATCGATCAGACCGTCGTCGGTGTCGGCGACGGTATGGAACAGCGAATCAGGCCCGATACCCTCAGTCCCCACGTGGGTGGAAACGACTGGGACTCCCCACAGCATTGCTGAGATCGTTTTGAATTTGACGCCCGCCCCAGTACGCAGCGGTATCACGGCACAGTGCGCTGAGCGATAAAAAGGAACGATTGATTCGACGAATCCGGTCACCGTGATCGAGGGCTGCGAGGCGGCGACATGCTGCATTCGATCCGACGGCCGCGCACCGACAATCATGAGATGGGCGTCCGGGTGTTCAGCGATTACACTCGGCCAAATTTTATCCATGAGATGCATTGCTGCAGTTTCATTTTCGATCCGTGCGAACGCACCGACAAAGACCACGTTCTTACCGTCCACGCGGTTGGGACCGACGAGATCGAACATCCCTGGTTCCTCCAGATCAGGGTGGACGACCTCGATCACACAGGTAGGATTTTCCGCCGCGACGAGCTCAGCATCTTTTTGACTCAAAACAATTGCCGTGTCGAGTTGGGACAACCAGCGTCGTTCTCGCGCCCGGTTGATCCGCGCCAGTGGTCCCGCAGTGATGCGGACGAAGAAATGCTCCGAAGTGGACGCCTGCCTGGCAATTCGCTGACTGACCACATCGTGAACCACTCCGATCAGGCGAGCCTGCGGTGCAATCTTGCGTATCCAGCCAGCCATCCGGATGTATTCCATCCACTGCAATTCGACAATGTTGGATCTCTGGAGCCGTCGACGCAGCTCGGGATCACGGCGCGCCGCTCGGCTGAAGGGCACGCCCCAGCCGTATGCATCAACCAACCCGGCTAGCCAGTGGACAAAGCCATCGAACCGCGAGGCCCCATACCCAAGGAGTCGAATGTCGATATTTTCCGTCCAAACCTGCTCGGCTGCACATTGGTTGTCAGGAAAGTCTGGAACATAGAAAACCGTCGATAGTTCCGCCGCCAGGGCTTTGGCATGCGCGAGAACATACCGACCACCGGCATGAGTTGTCTCGGAATATGGTGCCGCAAGCAGTAGTGAAGTCAACCGGACACGATCGTGTGTCACCAGTAAAAGCCTTCCGTCTTGCCGATACGAACCTATCGGACATTACCGACGACAGACTAATTGGCCAACCTTCAGAGCGGTTCGGAAGCTCGACAGCCGCGTCAGTACGCCGCCACCGCGCCATCGAGTGCTTTCTGCATTCCCTCGGCCACCACCCGAGTGATGTCGATCGGCTTCTGGGGCAGATCGGTGATGGGAGTGTCGATGTAGACGCTCGCCTGCTTCACCTTGGCCGAGCCGGGGCCGTAGCTCAGTCCTATGCAGATCAAGGTCGGCTCGACGCCGAGTTTCCGGGCTCGCATCGCGATGTGGCCGATTCCGCTGCCGACGTGCTGCACCGTCGTCGGATCCTCGAGGTTGCAGGTGCCCTCGGGGAACACTGCGAGATCGTCGCCCCGCTTCATGCGCTCGGCACTGACATCCATCATCCGGTTGCCCGCAGCGCTGACGGCGCGCATTCCATGATTCTTGCCACGGAAGACGGGAATGCCGCCCATCATGTCGATTCGCTTGCGCTGCTTGGGTTCCTGGAACAGCTCGTCCTTGGCCAATACCCTGGTACGCCCGATCACCGGACGCAGCGGCGACGCCCACGCCGCCGCTGCGAGGGTGTACGGATCACTCTCGGTGAGGTGATTGACCGCGATGAGCAGACGAGTGTTGTCGTAAACCAGCCGCCGCAACTCCTCCCGGGCACCCTCGGGATACGACACCCTCGGACGGAAGCGCCGGGCGAGAGCGGCGTAGGCCAGCCTCGCAACCTGACGATTCTGCTGATGCCGCAGATAGAAGTCGTACACGGTCATATCGTTTTCGAGAATTACCGCAGGCCGATCCATGACGCGAGCTTAGCCTCACACCCGCGAAGATCCCATAGCCCGGATCCCGACGGCCAGTCCGACTGCCGCGGTGACCGCGGCCGCAACGACTCCTGCCGTCACCGTCGAACCGGTGAACTCGCCGGCAAACAGTGCACGCTCGGCATCGACCAGATAGCCGAGAGGATTGAGATTCACCAGGACTTGCATCCATCCCGGGGCAGCGGTCAGCGGAAGCATGGTGCCGGAAAGGATGAGCAGCGGAAACATCAGGGTCTGCTGGATGGACCAGAACACCCAATCCTGCCCGCGCACAGCCAAAGCCAACGCGTAGGACAACGCGCCGAGCCCGACGCCGAACACCCCGAGCAGCACGATTCCCACGACGGCACCGAACGGATTCACGGACAGGCCGAGCGGCAATGCGACCAGAACGATCAATACGGCCTGAGCAGCGAGCGGCACCATTTCCTTGAACGCCCGCCCGACGAGCAGAGCCGATCGTGGCAACGGGGTGACCAACATTCGCTCGTGCGAACCTTGCTGCAGCTCGGCCAGCAGATTCGAGCCGGTCATGGAGGTACCGAAGATGGTGATCATCGCGAGCACGCCCGGCACGAACCAGTCCCAGACACTTCCGTCTCCGAGACCGGGGACATCCGTGAGCAGCGGGCCGAACAGTGCCAGCAGGATCAGCGGTTGAACGAGACTGAAGATGACAGTGAACGGATCGCGCACCATCGGACGCAATTCCCGCCCCATCACCAGGGCGCTTCCGGAGAGAACGTTCATCGGAGTTCTCCTGCCGCGCTTGCGTTGTCGAGCGCCGCGTGGCTCTCCCGAAGACTGCGGCCGGTGAGTCCGAGAAACACATCGTCGAGAGTCGGTCTGGTCATGTCGGCCGTCAACACTTCGATTCCGCGAGATTCACTGAGCCGCAGCACCTTCGGAAGCACCACCTCGGCCCGCCCGACTCGAATGTTCAACCGCGAACCCGATCTCGTGATGTCTCTGACACCGTCGATTCCGTCGAGTAGCGGGAGGAGCGACGCCGCGTCGGAGACGGTGAGGACGATCAGATCACCGGCCAGTTCCGATTTCAGTGCCGTGGCCGTGTCGTCGGCGATGACGGTTCCGTGGTCGACGACGATCACCCGCTCGGCCATCGAATCGGCCTCGTCGAGGTAGTGGGTGGTCAAAACGATGGTCGTACCCATCTCGCGTCGCAGCCGGAGGATGTGATCCCACAGGTTGGCCCGACTCTGCGGGTCCATGCCGGTGGTCGGTTCGTCGAGGAACAACAATGCCGGTCTGTGCACCAGCCCCAGGGCGATGTCAAGTCGTCGACGCTGCCCGCCGGAGAGAGTTGAGACGGTACGCGACCGGAGTTCGCCCAGTTCGAGAGCATCGATCAATTCGTCTGCGCGAGTTCGTGACCGGTGACGAGTCATGCCGTAGCACTGCCCTTGCACGACGAGCTCGTCGTGGACGCGCTGGTTGTGCCCCGCTCCGTTGCCCTGCCCCACATAGCCGAGGCTGCGGCGGACTCGATCTCGATCCCTGCGCACGTCGAACCCTGCGATCCGGGCCGAACCCGACGTCGGTGCGAGCAGCGTGGTCAGCATTCGCAGCGTGGTCGATTTGCCCGCACCGTTGGGGCCGAGGAGAGCGACCAGCTCTCCCTCACCGATCGTCAGATCGATGCCGCGCACCGCCTCGACGGTCTTCTTGCCCTGCCGAAAAGTCTTGGTCAATCCCGATGTTTCGATCATGTCGCGCCCCTCGTCGTATCGGTGAATCCGTACGAGAGGAGACGCTAGAAACGATCGCGGTCAGCTACGGTCCGCGATGGTCGGCGCGCGTGAACTAGCCGAACACCGGGAACTTGCGCTTCCTCGCAAGCTCGTCCATACCTGCCTGAATACTGGCCCGCACCTCTTCGTACTTCGCGTCGACGTACGCCTCGTCGTCGCACCGCGCCGGATCGTGATCGAGTTCGACCGGCGGCATGAATCGGGTGCGGATTTTCGCGGGCAACGGAATCTGCGGGAGCGCCGCCGGCGCAATGATCCACGGGAGCGAGATAGCGATGGGAAAGACCTTCAAACGCGCAATCTTGTCCAGCTTCAACGCCTTCGACAGTTTGTCACCGCGAATGAGAACCGGCATCGCGTCGGCCCCTCCCACGGTCGCGACCGGAACGATGGGTACTCCCATTCGAATGGCGAGCTTGATGAAACCGGTTCGACCACCGAGCGTCGCCTCGTCACGCTTGCTCCAGGGACGCAGAGAATCGACCTCACCGCCCGGCCACACGATGACGTCCCGACCTTCGGCCAACGCGGTCGACATCGAGTCCGGTGCTGCAGGAAGTACGCCCATCGATCGAAAGACTTTGCCGATCAGTGGGAATGCCATCAAGGCGTCGTGTGCGGTGCCGTGCAGGATGCGCTTCTCACCGAAGTGTCGCCACCACTGCGCGCCGACGGTCCACGCGTCCCAGACGAACGGCGCTCCCGAATGCACCCCGACCACGAGAACCGGTGATTCGGGAATGGTCTCCCATCCGTCGATCTCCATACGGAAGTAGCGATCCATCACCCCGTTCCACAGCTTCTGCTGACGGTCCATCGCCTCGGTGTCCTGGTCATCGAGGTCCCAGTCGCCGGCCCGATCGGCGACCACGGCTCCGAGGCCACCCGACGCCTTCGCACGTCGCTCCTTCATCTTCAGCCGCGCCGACGCGGCGTAGCGCTGCGCTTGCTCGCGCAGTGCTTCCTTCGTCGGCTGCTCGGAACGATCCCCACCCAGTACGTGATCCCCATCACTCATACCCGCACGCTACTCCCACCCAAACTTCACACCCCACTGCGTGCTCGATAAACGCAGCGCAGACGCCGGAGTGTCCGTTATGGTCGAAATTCGGACCGAGCGGACGAGGTACATCGATGGACCCCATTGAACCGGCATACGGAACGACGCCCCTGCTGCTGATCGCCGCCGCAGCCGTCGCGATCCTGCTGTTCCTGATCATGAAGGTGAAGCTGCACGCCTTCGTCTCCCTCGTCCTGGTCAGCGCGGTCACCGCTGTCGCCGCAGGGATTCCACTGGCAGACGTGCCATCGGCACTGCTCTCGGGCTTCAGTTCCACCCTCGGCTCTGTGGCACTTCTGGTCGCTCTCGGCGTCATGGTCGGTCGACTGCTCGAAATCACCGGTGGCGCTCAAGTATTGGCCGACACTTTGATCAACCGCTTCGGTGCCAAGCGTGCACCGCTCGCCCTCGGTGTCGCGGCACTCATCTTCGGCTTCCCCATCTTCTTCGACGCCGGTCTCGTCGTCTTTCTGCCCATCATCTTCACGGTCGCCAGACGCTTCGGCGGGTCGGTGCTGCTCTACGCCCTGCCGACGGCCGGGGCGTTCGCCGCCATGCACGCCATCGTTCCCCCACACCCGGGACCAGTTGCGGCCACCGACCTCCTCGGTGGAGACATCGGACCCGTTCTACTGGTCGGCGTTCCCGTCGCCGTGGTCGCCTGGTTCGTCGGTTCCTATCTCGTCGGTACCCAGCTCGGCAAACGATTCGTCACCGCGCCCGCAGACCTCTTAGCGGATGGATCAGGGAATTCCGAGGAACACGACAAAGAGATGGCCGCACTCCGCGACCCGGCTCCGAAGTTCGCTGCAGTGCTGTTCATCCTCTTGACGCCACTGGTGCTCATTTCGCTCAACACCGTCGTCAACACTCTGACCACGTCCGGCGTGCTGACCGGAGACGAAACGTGGGCCGCTGCGCTGACCCTCATCGGACAGACACCCATCGCGTTGCTGATCACGCTGCTCCTGGCGCTGTTCATCCTCGCGCCGGGACGCTTCCCGGTCGCCGACGGTGCCAAGTACATGGATCAGGCTCTGGGGCCCATTTGCTCGATCATCCTGATCACCGGTGCGGGCGGCATGTTCGGTGGAGTGCTGAGGGCCAGTGGCATCGGGCAATCTCTCACCGCATCGTTGTCCGATCTCGGGCTGCCGATTTTGTTGCAGGCCTTCCTGATTGCCACCGCGCTGCGCGTCGCGCAGGGTTCGGCGACCGTCGCTCTCACCACCACCGCCGGATTGATCTCGGTGCAGGTTGCCGAGCTCGGTCTGAGCAACTTCAAGATTGCGCTGCTGGTGTTCGCACTCGCTGCCGGAGCCACCGTTCTCTCCCATGTCAACGATTCCGGCTTCTGGCTCGTCAGCCGCTTCTTCGGCATGGACGAAAAGACGACTCTCAAGACCTGGACCGTCATGGAAACCACACTGGGACTGGCGATCTTCGCCGTCGCATCACTGCTGTGGGTGGTGTTCTAGCGTTCGGTGCAAAAATCTGCGATCAGCGAGGGTTTCAACACCCGATTCCGGTCAGGGAACCGTCGTGGCCGCTGCACCGTCATACTCGCATGCTCAACGATGTTCTCAGTGCCCAGGACGGCGTGATCACCGGTGCCCAGGCGATGGCGTGCGGACTGTCACGGCAGCAGGTGGAGCGACGCGTCCGCTCCGGCTCGTGGGAGCGCAAAGCCCCGAACGTCTACTTCGCCTGCAATCGTGAGTTCGGTGATCGCGCCCGAGTGCGGTGCGCGGTGTGGGGTTCCGGAGCAGGTGCCGCTGCTTCGGGGATGACCGCAGCTTTCTGGCTCGACCTCGAACCGAAACTGTCCGGAATCCTGGAGGTCACCACTCCACGTTGCGGACGGTCACACGCATTACCCGGCACCCGTGTGCGACGACGGGATCTGGCGTTCTCCGATGTGATCGTCCGGAAAGGCGTACGCGTCACAGCAATTGCGCTCACCGTCCTGGAGGCCGCGGTCAGTGCAGCGGGTGGCGTCGGCGTCATGGATCGGGCGCTCGGGCGTCACACGAGCATCGGCGCGCTTCGTGCCGCACACGCTCGCAATTCGGGCCGGCGTGGCTCAGCGGCCGCTGGTCGGCTGCTGAAGGCAGCCGAAGGAGGCGCTCGGTCCGAGGCGGAGCGGATTATCGTTCGGCTGCTGACGGACGCAGGAATTACCGGCTGGGTGGCGAACTTCCGCTACGGCAGTTTCGTCATCGATGTCGCGTTCCCCGCCGTGCGACTGGCAATCGAGATCGACGGGTGGGCGTTCCACAGCGACGCAACCGTGTTTCAGAATGACCGGCACCGCCAGAACGAGCTCAGCCGCGACTGGACGGTGTTGCGGTATACCTGGGCTGATCTGGTGGAGCGGCCCGATTCTGTTCTGGCCCAGATTCGGTGCAGAATCCCTCACTGAGCGAGGGATTTCGCACCCGAACAGCGCGACGATTACTCCACCGGAACGAGAATGCGCCACGCTCCCAAGGCCAATGAACCCACGGTGACGAGCAGGAACAGCCCGACCCAGACGATTCCCGGCAGAAAGGTCAGTCGAGCGAGCTGATCGGCGTCGGAGTCTCGCGCCCGTCCGGCGCTGCGTGATCTCTGCAGCTCGAGGACCGGCCGTGGACCGGCGATCAGCAGGAAGAACGTGATGAAGTATGCCGCGGCGACCTGTTGTTCCCCGGTGCCCCACCAGGAGACGACGAACAACAGTCCACCGACGGTCACGAGCGAGAGCAGTCCGTAGATGTTGCGAATCATCAACAGCATCAGCGCAATCGAGATGATGCCGAGCCACAACACCGCCGAGGCCCGCTGTGTACCCAGCACGAGAGCGGCCCCGAGGCCGAGCAACGACGGACCGACGTAGCCTGCGAAGGTCATCGCGATGACGCCGAGCCCGGTGGGCTTGCCCTTCGAGATCGCGACGCCCGAGGTATCGGAGTGCAATCGCAGACCCATCAGCTGACGCCCGGTGATCAACGCGACGAACAGGTGCGCGCCCTCGTGGGCAATGGTCACCACGTTGCGCGCGATCCGCCAGGTCTGCGGCAACACGACAATCACGAGCGCCAGCACGGCAGCAACTTGGACGATCCACACCGGCGGATCAGGACTCACCGCGGAGATGCGGTCCCAGAATTCGTTCACACCACACCCTATGTGAGCGGAACTTCGTAGCAGACTACGAAGTTCCGCTCACGTCGGCCAGGTCAGGAAGCGCGGGCTTCGGCCTTGGCGCGTTCGCGGGCGAGGGAGCGGTCTCGCATTTCCTCGAACTTGGTGGCTTGGCGTTCGAGGTCTTCGAGGAACGCGGCGAGTTCTTCACGCTTGTTCTCACCGCGGGCGGTGAAGTCGTTGCGCTCGAAGACCTGCCACTTGCGCAGGACCGGCCAGACGACGTCTTCGAGGTGCTGACGCAGATCGTAGATGCCGTGCTTGGCCATGAGCACACCGTTGCGGCGGAAGTTCGGCATCCCGGCACCGGGCATGACGAAGTTGGTGACGATGTCGGAGACGGCCTGCAACGTCTGATCGGGGGAGATGTCCATCGCCGCGCCGGTGATGTTGCGGTAGAAGATCATGTGCAGGTTCTCGTCGGCGGCGATGCGCTGGAGCATCCGGTCGGCGATCGGGTCGTCGCAGACCTTGCCGGTGTTGCGGTGCGAGACGCGGGTGGCGAGCTCCTGGAAAGTGACGTACGCGACCGAGTGCAGCAGACCGACCTGTGATCCAGCCGGCGATGCGTAGCCGTTGGTCATGTGGATCATGCGGGCTTCTTCGAGGGCGACGGGATCGACGCCGCGGCTGACCACGAGGTAGTCGCGCATGACGATGCCGTGGCGGTTCTCTTCGGCGGTCCAACGCCCGACCCAGGTGCCCCAGGCACCGTCGCGGGAGAAATTTTCGGCGATCTCACGGTGGTAGGAGGGCAGGTTGTCCTCGGTGAGCAGGTTGGTGATCATCGCGGCTTGGGCGACGTCGGAGAGCTTGGACTGCTCGGGGTCGTAATCGGTGCCGCCGAGA
>NZ_JBHNYO010000025.1:0-31133 GCF_054960675.1 Rhodococcus sp. PSi06 | reverse complement strand
CAGTGATCGCGGAGTGTTCATTCCTCAATCATAGTTATGATGCGCATGAATACAAGGCCTAGTAGTCCGGTGGCTGGGTTCAGCGAACGAGCTGCGCGACGACGACGAAGTTGTCGTCGGTGGGTTCGCCGCCCTGAACGTCACAGTTGGCCAGGATCAGTCGACCCGGTACCGACTTGCGGAGTTCGTTGTCGGCGAGCAGTGATCCCTTCGGAAGTGGGCCCACCGTTTCGACGGCATATTCCAGAGTTCCGCTGGCAGTACGCAACACGACGGTGTCGCCGGGGGTCACCACGCGTAACGCCTTGAATGGGGCGTCGCGCTTCGAATAGTTGTGTCCAGCAACGACTACCGTCTGTTCCGTCGAGGTTCCCGGCATCCCGCTCTCGGCCCACCACGCCGGTAGTTCGTCCACCGGGTTCAGTACTTGACCGCTGGCCCCTCCGCGGTAGAGCGGATCGGGATGGATGGGACTACTCAGATAGGTAGTGCCATCCGAGGACCGGAGTTCGATGTACTCAGGCTGAGCGGGTGCGACGTCGATCGCCGGTGCAGCCGCCGAAATCTGCGACTGCACCGGCGATCGATCGGGTGCGGCGATCCCGGCTTCCTCACTCGCACAACCTGATACGAGTAGAACGAAGGCCAGGATCGCCGTCCACAGCCAGCGGTTGTTACGAGGTGGCATCGGTGGAGCTGCGACGACGCAGGTAGAACGCGCCACCCGCGGCAGCCACGACGACCACTCCGACTCCGGCCAGGATCACCGGGGTGTTCGACGAGCTGTCCGATGCGCCCGACGCCTCGTCCGAGGAATCGCCGAGTGCCAGGTCGACCGGCGGGAGATCGCCGGCGACGCTGACGACACCGTTGGCGTCGGTGGTGAAGTAGTCCGCGACGGTGAACGATCCGTCTTCGTTCTTGACGCCGACGAGCGAGACTCCGGTCTTGTCGACGACGACGGTGGTGTCATCGACCTGGGTAACCGGAACATCTTCCTTCACGGTGTTACCGAGGTTGATGGTCCACTTGAACTTCGGTCCACTGGCAGCCAATTCGGCGGCGTCGGCCTTGAGATCGGCCTCGGCCTTTGCTGCGGTGTCTGCCTTCGTCTTGGCAGTTGCCGCATCGGTTTGCGCAGTCTTCAGTGCACCCTGGGCTTCGGCAACCTTGTTCTTAGCTGTTGTCACGGCGTTGTTCTTGGTCTGCAGGTCCTCGGCGGTGGTGGTCACCAGCGCGTCGGCAGTCTCCAGAGCCTTTGCCGCGTCGTCGGCCTTCTTCTGCAGCGCAACGACGTCACCGTCGCCGGCAGCCAACGCGGTCTGCGCGTCGGCGTATGCGGTCGCCTTGGCCTCGGCATCGGCCTTTGCGTCATCGGCCGCGGTGCGAGCCGCTGCCGCTGCCTTCTCGGACTCGGTATCTTCTGCCGTGGCTGCGTCTGCAATGGCTTGAAGATCTTTGGCATTCTGCTCGGCCGCCGCTGCAACTGCCGCTGCAGACTGAGCTTCGATGTTCAGTGCCAACGACTTTGCTGCCGTGGCTGCTGCAGCCCGGGTAGCGGCGAGCACCTTGGTGAGGTTGAAGTTCTTGAAGGAGTCCTGCAACGCCTTCACGGAATCTTCGACAGCCTTGTTCGACGCGTCGGCGTTGGCCTTGGCGGTTACCGCGAGCTCTGCTTTCGCATCGGCTTCTTCGCGAGCTGCTGCAGCCTTGGCGTCGGCTTCCGGGTCGCCCGAAACAGCTGCGGCTTCGAGGTCCTTAGCGATCTTTTCTGCGTCCGAGGCTGCGGTTGCTGCGCTGTCGGCTGCGGACTTGGCCTCATCGGCCGTAGTCTTCAGTTCGGCTGCGGTTTTCTTCGCTGCGGCGACGTTCGCGCTGGCCAGCTCGCTTTCGAGCTTGGCGTTCTTGGCTGCCACGACGGCTGCCTTGGCCTTGTCGTCGGCATCGGCCGCCGCGACTTCGGCCTTGGTGGCATCCGTGCTTGCGGTGGCCTCGGCGGTCTTTGCGGCTTCGAGCCGCGCCTGTGCGGCGGTGGAGTCGGCGACTGCTGCTTTACTGGCCGCTTCGGCGTCGGCAATTGCTTTCTTTTCGGCGTCCGACAGCTGGGGGATGATGTCGAGGCTGACGGTCGCGGTGCCGTCCTCGTTCATGACTATGCCGGGGACGATCTGTGGCAGGGGTCGGTCGGTCGACGGGGCGACCGGCACCGGCTCGGCGACGCGGGCGGCGTCTCCCTGGCCGGGTGCGGGAACTACGGCGGCGGGCTGCTGTAATTCGGCAGTGCCATCGGTGGTGCCCGCACCGGATTGTTCGGCAGGTGCGCCCTCCTCGCCGGTGGGCGTTCCGGAGTCGGTGCCGCCTTCTTCGGCGGGCGGCTGCTGCTCTACTTCCGAACTGTCGGTGGATGTACCGGGCTCATCCTGAGCACTGGCGATACCCGGCGCAACGATGGAGAGGGACAGTGCCATGGCGGCCCCGGCAGCGGCGAGGCGCGCCTTCTTGGACCTGGCGATCGACTTCTGCGACATGAAGATTGTGGCCCTTCGGTCAGTGGCAGCAACGTGCTGCGCGCACCCGTCCTCCCACGCGGAACGAGTGTTGTTGGTGAGTCACACGAACAACCGTGATGGGGGAACCGTAAACCAACCGGCCGGTCCTACATACGAAAAAGAGCTTTACCAGTAGTTTGGTTATGAAAGTGTTACGGATGAGACTCATGTGGCAAAAGGGGCTGCAGATACGACGCGACGGCCGAGATCAGTGATCTCGGCCGTCGTGAAGAGCAGTTGCAATCGATCGGATTCAGTCGCCGACCGTCACCGCGCGGGCTTCGTCGATGCTGTGCGGTGCCGGTTCGTGATCGTCCACGTGAGCGAGCACCTTTCGTCCGGTGGCAAGGACGACGATCGCCAGTGCCGTGCACGCGGCACCCACCCAGAACGGAGCGTGCATGTTCGATTCGCCCAGCTTGCCGGCCAGGTACGGGGCAGCGGCACCGCCGGTGAAGCGCACGAAGCTGTAGGCCGCCGACGCCGTCGACCGCTCGACCGGTGCCGAGATCATGACCGTCTCGGTGATCAGGGTGTTGTTGACGCCGAGGAACAATCCGGCCACGACGGTTCCCACGATCAGGACCGTCTTGTTCTCGGTGAACATCGCCATGACGCCCAGATCGACGGCGAACAGCAGTAGCGCGAGCATCATCATGTTCAGCGTTCCGAAGGCGCGCTGCAGCTTCGGTGCGACGAACACCGACGCCACGGCCAGGCACAGGCCCCAGCCGAAGAAGATGAACCCGATCGAGTAGGTACCCATGTCGAGCGGAAACGGCGTGTACGCCAGCAGGGTGAAGAAGCCGTAGTTGTAGAGCAGCGCGGTGATCCCGACGGTCAGCAATCCGCGGTGCCGAAGCGCCCGAAACGGATCCAGAATCGATGTGGTGCGCGCCGGCTTCGGGGTGTCCGGGAGCATGACGATGAGCAGGATGAACGCGACGGCCATCAGTACGGCGACGCCGAAGAACGGTCCGCGCCAGCTGAATCCGCCGAGCAGGCCGCCGACCAGCGGGCCGGTCGCGATTCCGATGCCCAGCGCGGCCTCGTAGAGGATGATCGCGCGAGCAACTCCGCCGGACGCTGCGCCGACGATGGTCGACAGTGCGGTCGCGATGAACAGTGCGTTGCCCAGTCCCCAGCCTGCGCGGAAACCGATGATTTCGCCGACCGATCCGGACGTGCCGGCCAGAGCGGCGAAGACGACGATGACGGCCAGGCCCATCAGCAATGTGCGCTTGGGCCCGAAGCGGCTCGACACCACGCCGGTGATCAGCATGGCGACGCCGGTGACGAGCATGTAGCTGGTGAACAGCAGCGATACCTGGGACGGCGAGGCGTCGAGTTGCTCACCGATGGGCTTGAGTATGGGGTCCACGAGGCCGATGCCCATGAAGGCGATGACGCTCGCGAACGCGACAGCCCATACCGCGCGCGGTTGTTTCAGGAGGCTGTCGGAGGAGGTGCTGGCAGTCACGAAAGAGTTCCTCTCATTCCGTGATCGACGGGCTCGAGGATGCTGCGAAGCTCGCTCAAACCGTCGGTCAATTTTTGGATCTGTTCTGGGTCGCGGTCGGACAGGTACGGGATCAGCCCGTCGACGAGGTGGCGTCGACCATCGGCGAGCCAGCGGTGGCCGGCCTGGGTCATCTCGATGAGTACCGCGCGCGAGTCGTCGGGATCGGAGCGGCGAGTGACGAGGTCTGCGTTGCTCAACTTGGCGAGCAGCGCTGTCGCCGATGGCTGGGAACACCGGTCCAGTTCGGCGAAGGTACTGATGCGTAGCGGTTGATACTCCTCGAGCAACGACAGGGCTCGCATCCATGCTCGCGGCCATTCGTCACTGCCGAACCGGGCGGCCAATCGGACGAAGCGCGACGAACTGGTGACCAACTGCGAAAGCAGGTCCCGGATGTCTTCGTCGGAGTGACTCACGGATTTATTGTTGCATACACTAACTATCTATCGCAATACGGGCGCAGCCACCGGGAATCCGAGGGGCTGGGGGCCGTCAGTGCCGGCTGAGGAGATCGGCGATGTCGCGATCCCACTCCGCATAACGTCGACCGTCGTAGCGCAAGCGCATCAGGTGGTAGAAGCCGATGAGAATCACCGCGGCCAGCAACCAGCTGCCCAGCGTGTTGAAAATGAACGCTGCAACGACGTCGGACGACGTCAGGGGCCGCACACTCAGGTTGCCGCTGTTGTCGACCCAGATCGGGGTGCTGGTTCCTACCGGAGAACCGGTGTCGACGCTGACTCGCCCAGTGTGCTCGACTCCCCGGAAGACCCAGCGCGAGTCGACGGCAATTGCGGCTGCGGACCCGTACGAGCCGTACTCGGTCGATGCGACGGGGGCCGACTCCGCGAGGGCCGTGGTGGTGGCGGTGACCTGATGAATCGAGCTGACCTCGTTGTTCATGCGCTGTTGCTGACCTGCATGTGCGCTCGACCCGATCCACAGCGACACCGGAATCATGACGATCAGTAGCGCAGTGACCCAGTGTTTGATGCGGGATTGAACGACATCGCAGTCGCGGAGCAGTGGGTTCGGGTACGACGAGAAGTCGGTGTGTGCCGAGCGGTCCTGCCCGGTCAGTTTGCGACGCATGATGATCCCCACTACCTCGAAACGATTCCGACCGACCGTTCCACGATGACGACCTGACCTGCGAGTATCAAGCAGGAGGGGTCAGCGTCACATGTGATGTCGGTTGTGATGGGTTCGAGAGAGGGAGTTCGATGATCGTCGACCGGATGCGCGTCGCCCGAGCTGCTGCGCTGGTTGCCGGGGCGGTGACGGTGGTCGGAGCCTGGACCGGCTCGACGAAGTTGCAGCGTATCGCCAAGCCGCTGATCGTTCCTGCATTGGCGACCGGGCTCGATCCGGCTCGCGACCGAATGCTGTTGACCGGGCTCGCCGCGGCGACGGCAGGTGATGTTCTGTTGATCGATCCGGACGACGATGCCGCTCTGGAATGGGGTGCGCGCGCATTCGCGCTGATGCAGGGAAGCTACACCTGCCTGCTTCTTCGCCGGGGTGTCCGGCCGACGCCGATCGACGCGATTCCGCGGTACGCCGGGTGGGCGGCCGCGGCGGTTCTGCTGGCCCGGCGTCAGCCCGCGGTGGCGTCGACCTTGACGGCCTACGGAGCTGTGTTGGCGACGACGTCCACACTGTCCGCCGTGTCCCCGGCCCGCGGCGGCGATCGTCGGCTGATTGTCGGCGGCACCCTGTTCACCGCGTCCGATGCGCTGATCGTGTTCCGCCGACTGTTTCTCACCGACGAACGCCGGCGGCGGACAGCCGAGGCGATCATCCTCTCGACGTACGTCGCAGCGCAGGTGCTACTCGTCGAGGCGCTGCGGTCGGGGAAGTAGAAGGACGCGTTCACGATGGGACGGGTCTACGCGAACCGCGATGACGGTCCCCGGCTCGAATCGGGCGGTGTCGGCGTCGGGGATGTCGTAGACGATCTTGCCGAAGTAGCTGTTCGAGCCCGGCACGGTGAATTCCAGGTCCAGCTCGGCAGTGTCGTCGTCGATCCGGCGGATGGCTTCCACCGTCGCCCAGCCTTCCACGCCGTGCTCGATCAGTTCCCGCTGCTCACGCGTCGGACGTCCGGCGATCATCATCGCCAGCCCGAGTGCCGCGCCGAATCCGGCGACCAGGGCTGCGAGCTGATACGGAAGCGTTCCGGATGGCGTTCGAGGGTTCAACCAGCCGATCCAGATCGCCAGCACGATCGCGTACACGATCGTCACGATGACGACGGCGCGAACAATTCTCGTGTTGTTCACTTCGACACTCCTGGACCGCGTGCGGCGGTGATTCGATATTCGACGATAGGGGGTTACCGGTAAGTAGGGTTACATGTACGGTGTTCGGTGTGACTCGACCAACTGTCTTCATCTCAGGCGCAGCAGCAGGTATCGGCCGCGCAACTGCCCTCAAGTTCGCAGCCAGTGGCTACCTCGTCGGTGCGTTCGACATCGACGAGACCGGCTTGGCGTCACTCGGCAAGGAGGCTGCTTCGCTCAGTGGCCGCGTTGTCACCGGCACCTTGGATGTAACCAACTCCGACCAGTGGGAAACCCAGTTGAAGGAGTTCGTCGGGGAGGGTGACGGTCGACTCGACATTCTGATCAACAACGCCGGAATTCTTGCCGCGGGTGCCTTCGAGGACATGCCTCTGTCGGTGCACCGCCGCCAGATCGACATCAACGTCAACGGCGTCATCTACGGCACTCTCGCAGCCTTCCCCTACCTCAAGGACACCCCGGGCGCGCAGGTCGTCAACTTGTGCTCCGCGTCGGCCATCTACGGTCAGCCGGAGTTGGTGACCTACGGCGCGACCAAGTTCGCGGTGCGCGGCATCACCGAGGCGTTGGATCTCGAGTGGAGCAAGTACGACATCTCGGTGAAGGCCATGTGGCCGCTGTTCGTCCAGACGGCAATGACCCAGGGCGTCTCGACGGGAACCACGAGCTCGCTGGGCGTCAAGCTCACCGTCAAAGATGTGTCCGACGCGATCTACGCCGCCACGCGTCCGGTGAAGCGTCGCTTGCACAAGGTGCATTTCCCGGTCGGCTTGCCATCGAAGGCGCTCTCGCTCGGGTCGCGCTTCTCGCCCGCATGGCTCACGCGTGAGGTCAACCGGCGCCTGAGCCACACCTAGGACTTCTCGCCGAACGATGCCGGCGGTCCGCCGGTATCGTCGGTCTTTCGAGCAATCGGTGTCGAAAGGTGGGTCGGGGTTTCTTCATGCTGAGCACGTGTGGGTCGGGCAGGTCCGGACAGATTGGTTCGATGCGGGGTTGGTTGGTCGCGATCGGGGCGGCCGCAGCGCTCGTTCTCACGGGTTGCAGTGGTGAGTCCGCGGCTCAGCCACCACCGACGACGTCGACCACGACGCCCGCTCCGACGACGACAATCGCGCCCACCACCACTGTCGCTCCGGTGACGACGACCGAGGTGCCGCTTCCGCCGCCGCCTCCGGTCGAACCTCCGCCCACCGTCGAAGCGCAGACGACGTATGCAGCCATCGGGGGCGCGTACTACTTCAGTTCTCCGGACGGTCTGTTCCAATGCGGCATCGTGCCGCTGGCGAGCCGTACCGAAGCCGGATGCCAGGGCACCACCACGCCCGTTCCGCCGCGGCCTGACGATTGTATGATCAACTGGGGCAACGGGATTCGAGTCACGAACGAAGGCCCCGCGGCGTTCATGTGCTCGGGCGGGGTGGTGTACACCTCGGGTGGGGAAACGATCGACCCACCGCTGGCCGTCGGCGCGACCATCGCCGAGGCCGGCTTCACCTGCACATCCGCCGAGAACGGCATCTCGTGCGTCGACGACGCGACCGGCCATGGATTCCGCATCGCACCCGACAGCAACGAAATCTATTGAGCGAGAACGAGGTCGCATCATCGTCGTCGCCGGACGACATCGGGCCCACCGAGTGGGGCGACAATCCCCACGGCGTCGGCCCCTGGGCCGAAACCCACTCCGAACCGCCACCCGACGACCCGCGGCTGGATCCGGAACTTCTCGCGAACGGTGATCGTCGCAACGTCGTCGACGCCTACCGCTACTGGCGGCGCGAGGCGATCGTCGAAGACATCGACACCCGCCGTCACTCGCTGCACGTCGCCATCGAGAACTTCACCAACGACGCCAACATCGGCACGGTCGTGCGCACCGCGAATGCATTTGCCGCACACGCTGTGCACATAGTCGGTCGACGTCGCTGGAATCGCCGTGGTGCCATGGTCACCGACCGTTACCAGCACCTCCATCACCACGATTCGGTGGAGGCATTGATGGCCTTCGCCGCCGAGCAGGGCCTCGTCGTCGTCGCGGTCGACAACACCCCGGGGTCGGTTCCGATCGAGACGGCGGAGCTGCCGCGGCAGTGCCTGCTGCTGTTCGGCCAAGAGGGACCGGGTGTCACCGATGGTGCCCGCGCCTCGTCGTCGATGACGGTATCGATCGCTCAGTTCGGCTCCACGCGCAGCATCAACGCAGGTGTCGCGGCTGGGATCGCCATGCATGCATGGATTCGGCAGCACGCGGACCTCGACACTGCCTGGTGACAGCGCGCTGATCCGGGACGGGATGTAACGAATCAGCAACGGTAGTGGCAGGATCGTCGATATGCAGGAGTTGTGGTCGCAGCGTGCGGACGCTGCGGAGGGGGCCGTCGTCGCGCGGCACTTGCGTCGGCTGTGGGGGTTGCCCGGTACGACGCTCGGAGTCGTGGCCTGGCCTCCGGTCCGACGTGAGCGATTGTTCCTGCGTTGGCATTACTGGTGGCAGGCTCATCTACTCGACTGTGCGGTCGATGCCGCCGATCGCGAACTCAGCCCCAAGCGCCGTCGTCGACTGAACAAGATCACCCGGGCGCATCGCACCCGCAACATCAGCGGTTGGACCAACAACTATTACGACGACATGGCCTGGCTCGGGTTGGCACTCGAACGTGCCCAGCGCCAGCATTTCGTCGGCAATCGGGGCGGCATCCAACAGATCGAGATGGAGCTGTTCGACGCTTGGGCTCCGGCCGAGGGCGGCGGCATCCCGTGGCGCAAGAAAGACGATTTCTACAACGCTCCGGCCAACGGTCCGGCCGCGATCATGCTCGCGCGCACCGGTCGGCTGTGGCGTGCCGAGGAAATGTCGGACTGGATGGACCGGAACCTGCGGGATTCGCGAACCGGCCTCATCATCGACGGAGTCCACTCCACGCGCGCGATGGTCGACGCGGGCACACCGGCCGAGGCCGAACTGGCGATCTACAGCTACTGCCAGGGAGTCACGCTGGGCCTCGAGACCGAACTCGCGGTTCGACTCGACGAACCCAGACACGCGAAGCGGGTCCATGCACTGGTCGACGCTGTGGAGAACCATCTGACCCGCAATCTCGTCATCACCGGCGGCGGCGGGGGAGACGGCGGACTGTTCAACGCCATCCTGGCGCGCTATCTGGCTGTGGTCGCCGTGGAGCTACCCGGAGATTCGGATGACGACGACCGAGCCCGTGAGTGCGCCGCGGCAATCGTGCTCAACTCGGCCGAGGCAGCGTGGGAGAACCGACTCGAAGTGGAGGACAACCCGCTGTTCGGAGCCGACTGGACCCGCGAGGCGCGATTCCCGGGCCAGGGACTGCACATTGCGACCTTCACCGAGGGCACGGTCCGACCGTCCGCCGTACCCGAGCGAGATCTGTCGGTCCAACTCGGCGGCTGGATGCTGATGGAAGCCGCCTACCGTGTCTCCGCCGCAGGCTTCTGATCAATCGGACCTGAGTGTTCACGATCGCAGCCGGTCCACGGAAAGCCGCGCCCGAGCGTCGATCCTGAACACTGTCGATCCTGAACACTCAGGTGCGGTGGCCCGTCTCTACTCGACGACCTCTTCGACCTCGATCGTCTCTGCGGGCCGTGCCATTTCCTTGCGGTATTGCCAAATTCCCAGACCCGTTCCGACGACCAGCAGCACGATCATGCTGATCAGGACCGCGGGCATCAGCCACGGGATGCGCTGGATGAACGAACCGAAGTAGAACCCGATGAGTAGCAGCACCGGTGCCCAGATGATCGCGCCGAGGGTGCTGGCGATGGTGTAGCGACGGTGATCCATCTTTGCCGCGCCGGCAACGAGCGGGCACAGCGTGCGCACCCACGGGATCCATCGTGCAACGAGAACTGCCCAGAACCCGTGCTTTTCGAGCAGCAGGTTGACCTTGTGCAGGTTCTTCGTGTTGAGGTACTTGCCGTTCTTACGGGCCACCAGCGTCGAGCCGGTGCGGTGGCCGATCATGTATCCCACCTGGTTGCCGGCAATCGCGGCCACCATCGCGCCCACCGACAGCGCCCAGATGTGGCCGGTGCCGGATGCGTGCGTGGCCATCACGATTCCCGCCGTGATCAGCATCGAATCACCGGGTAGGAACAGGCCGATGATCACCGCGCACTCGATGAACACGAATGCCATGACGATCACCCACACGACGAGCGGGCCCGCTGATTGCAGCGGGCCGAAACTGCCGGCCGCCTGGGTGGACACGGTCTGCAGTGCGGTAGCGGTCAATTCTGTGGCGCTCAGTGACACGGGCTCGATCACTTTCGGAGAATCTCGGTCAGGACTTGGAGTCCGGGGCGTCGGCTTCGATGACGTCGGCTGCTTCCCCGAGTGGAGTCTTGCGTGCCTTGATCATGCGCTTGCCGACCTCGATGACGATGGGCAGTACGGAGACGGCCACGATGATCAGGAAGATGATGTCGACGTGCTCGCGAATGAATGCGATCTGTCCGAGGAGGTACCCCAACACCGTGACGCCTGCGCCCCAGAGGATGCCGCCGACGACGTTGTAGGTGAGGAACAGTGAGTACCTCATGTGCGACGCACCGGCCACGACCGGCGCGAACGTCCGCACGATCGGCACGAAGCGAGCCAGGATGATGGTGATCGGACCGTGCTTCTCGAAGAACAGGTGCGACTCGTCGATGTACTTCTTCTTGAAGAAGCGAGCGTCGTTGCTCTTGAAGAGCGCGGCACCGCCCTTGGTGCCGATGAGGAAGCCGACCTGATCGCCGAGAATCGCCGCGATCGGAATGAGGATGACGAGTGTCCAGATCGAAGCGAACGGCTCGATCTCGGTGGACTTCGACGCCGCGATCAACCCGGCTGTGAACAGCAGGGAGTCGCCGGGTAGCAGCGGGAACAGCAGGCCGGACTCGATGAACACCACGAGCAGGAGCCCGATGAGCACCCAGTGTCCGAACGAGTTGAGCAGGTTCACCGGGTCGAGGAATCCGGGTAACAAGGCCAAATTGGTCGTCACCGATTCCGAGGCAGCTAGAAGACTCACCGCGCCCACACTACCGGCCGAAACTGGTAACTCCTGAACAGTTGGTGACGTGCAGCCCTGATCCGAACGACACTTCCCCTGGCGGGTACGCACGACACCGGGCGCGGCAGTTGCCATACTGCACAGGACACAATCGAACTTTCAATGGAGGAATGACGCCGTGCCTATCGCAACTCCCGAGGTCTACGCCGAGATGCTGGGCCGGGCGAAGGAACACAAGTTCGCCTTTCCGGCAATCAACTGTGTGGGTTCCGAGTCCATCAACGCCGCCATCAAAGGCTTCGCCGACGCGGGTAGCGACGGCATCATCCAGTTCTCGACCGGCGGTGCCGAGTTCGGCTCCGGGCTCGGGATCAAGGACATGGTCGTCGGCGCAGTGGCGCTCGCGGAGTTCGCGCACGTGATCGCCGCCAAGTACGACGTCACCATCGCTCTGCACACCGACCACTGCCCCAAAGACAAGCTGGACACATACGTGCGTCCGCTGATCGCGATCTCGCAGGAACGCGTCGATGCCGGGAAGAACCCGCTGTTCCAGTCGCACATGTGGGACGGCTCGGCCATCCCGATCGACGAGAACCTCGAGATCGCCAAGGATCTGCTCGCCCGCGCTGCGGCCGCGAACATCATTCTCGAGGTCGAGATCGGTGTCGTCGGCGGCGAGGAAGACGGCGTCGAGGCCGAGATCAACGACAAGCTCTACACCTCCAACGAGGACTTCCTCAAGACCGTCGAGGCGCTCGGTGCAGGCGACGCGGGCTCGCGGTACCTGCTCGCGGCCACCTTCGGCAACGTGCACGGCGTGTACAAGCCGGGCAACGTCAAGCTCAAGCCTTCCGTGCTCGCGGACGGACAGAAGGTCGCAACGGAGAAGCTCGGCCTGGCATCGGGTTCCAAGCCCTTCGATTTCGTTTTCCACGGCGGATCGGGCTCGGCGAAGAGCGAGATCGACGAGGCACTCGAGTACGGCGTCGTGAAGATGAACGTCGACACCGACACCCAGTACGCATTCAGCCGTCCCATCGCCGGGCACTTCTTCTCCAACTACGACGGTGTGCTCAAGGTCGACGGTGAAGTGGGCAACAAGAAGGCCTACGACCCGCGCAGCTACCTCAAGAAGGCAGAAGCAGGCATGACGGCACGTGTCGTCGAGGCCTGCAACGACCTCAAGTCCGCCGGCCGCAGCGTCAGCGCCGGATAAGCGGCTTCGCCGCATGTGAGCGAGGAGCCTGCGGTCGTTCCGCAGGCTCCACACTCACATGGGCGTCAGCTGCACACCTTCCACTGATCGCCTTCCAGGCGAAGGTCGAAGGTGCGCGGCGATCGATCGTTGGGATTTGCTTCGGTGTGTGCGATCACCTGAGCGATCGCGGTGGTTTCGTCGGTGACCTGAATAGCGTCGATGCTGTCGACCGTCGGGATACTGCCTTGCTCGACGGAGGCGCGATGGACGTCGGCGAACTCGGCGTCGGGGATGTCGCGGTAGAACGTCGCAAGATCGCCGCACGATGTGGTTCGAAGCGTGGCCAAGTCGCCGCCGGCCAGCGCGCGGGTGAATGATTCGACCGTCGACCGGATCTGCGCCTCCGGCGTGGTGTCCTCGCTCGTTCGGTCGATCAGCAGGTATGCCCCAGCCGCCACCACAGCGATCACGACCACCGCGGCCACCAGCGCCGCCCACCACTTCTTGTGGCTCTGCTTCTCGGACTCGGCGGGCGGCGGTCCGACGCGCTGGGGAACCGCCTGCTTGGGGCTGACCTGCTGGGGCTCGATCCTGCGCGGCTCTACTTTGCGGGGCTCGATCTTGCGGGGCCCGGCCGGCGGAGGCGTCGCCGCCCGTGATTTCGCCTCTGCCGCAGCAGCTTTCGAGGAACCATCGCTGGTTTCTCGCGGCGGAATACGACGCGGCGCCGCAGTCGGCTTCGCGATCGGCACTGCCCGATCGTCTGCGGCAGGCCCCGCAGCTTTCTCGGTACCGGCCTTCACGGTACCGATCTTTTCGGTACCAGCCTTCTCGGTACCGATCTCTTCGGTGTCGGCTTTCGCGGTGTCGGCTTTCGCGGTGTCGGCTTTCGCGGTGTCGGCTTTCGCGGTGTCGGCTTTCGCGGTGTCGGGCTTCGCGGTGTCGGCTTTCTCGGTGCTCAATTTTTCGGTGGGAGCGTCCCCGGCATCGGTCGATTCGGCCGGTTCGGAATCGGTCGACTTGTTCTTCGAATCGATTTTCTCGGTGACGGCGTCGGCCGCGGGGGACGCATTCTTCTTCTCGTCCGGCATGCGTTCTCCCTCGTTCACCTAATCCTTGCAAAAGCGGCAAGTCTCGTAATTTCGTCAGCTGGCAGCCTATCGACCGTGTCCGCAGCCGGACGCGAGCGCCACCGGGGGTGCTCGGACACGATTCGGTGACGTAGGGGCACAATGAGGGCCATGACTTCTTTCGGTGATCTGCTCGGACCCCAACCCACACTGTTGCCCGGCGACGACGAGGCCGAATCCGCTCTGCTGAATCACGAGGCCCCCGAGACGGTCGCAGCTGCGCATCCGACGGCGTCCATCGCGTGGGCGTATCTGGCCGAGGGTGCGCTCGAATCGGGTGCCACCATCACCGCGTACGCCTATGCGCGTACCGGATACCACCGAGGTCTCGACCAGTTGCGTCGTAATGGATGGAAGGGATTCGGGCCGGTCCCGTACAGCCATGAGCCCAACCGCGGATTCCTCCGATGCGTCGCAGTCCTCGCCAAAGCGGCCCGCGACATCAACGAGAACGACGAGTACGCCCGTTGCCTCGACCTCCTCGAAGACTGTGACCC
Source organism: Rhodococcus sp. PSi06 (assembly GCF_054960675.1). NCBI lineage: Bacteria > Bacillati > Actinomycetota > Actinomycetes > Mycobacteriales > Nocardiaceae > Rhodococcus > Rhodococcus sp. PSi06. The sequence continues at coordinate 16,898 of NZ_JBHNYO010000025.1, read as the reverse complement.
CAAAGCGGCAGAAGCGCTCGGCCTGGGCTGATCGGGCTCGCGCGAGTCGATTGCGCGGCCGAAACCGGTTGACGGCGGGTACCGAGCGACTTCGGCTGTCGCTGTTGCCCATCATTCAGTGCGCTCTCGCGGCTGGGGTGGCGTGGTTCGTGGCCACGGATCTCGTCGGTCACGAACGCCCGTTCTTCGCGCCCATCGCGGCCGTCGTGTCGCTGGGTGTCTCGCTCGGTGCACGCCTGCGTCGGTCGGTCGAGTTGGTGGCCGGAGTGACGGTCGGCATCGGCGTCGGCGACCTGTTGATCTCGTTGATCGGCAGCGGGCCGTGGCAGATCGCGTTGGTGGTTGTGCTGGCGATGTCGGCTGCGGTGTTCCTCGACGGTGGTCCGATCATCGCGATGCAGGCCGGATCGTCCGCGGTACTGGTGGCGACGTTGATTCCGCCGGGCAACATGGGCGGCCCCAACCGCATGGTCGACGCGTTGGTCGGCGGTCTGGTGGGTGTCGCGATCGTGGCTTTGATCCCGACGCATCCGGTGTGGCGGGCCCGCAAGGATGCGGCGAACGTCCTGGCGACGGCTGCGGCTGTGTTGCAGAAAGTGGCCGACGGTTTGGTGGCGAACGATCCCAAACCGATCGAGGAGGCCCTGCGCAAGGCGCGGGCAACCCAGTCCGGAATCGACGCGCTTCGCACCGACCTCAAGGGCGGCCGGGAAATCGCCCGCATCTCGCCGATGTACTGGAATCACCGTAATCGTCTGGCCGCGCTCGCAGCCACGGCAGATCCCATCGACAATGCTGTGCGCAATATTCGGGTCCTCGCTCGGCGATCGCTGACGCTGGTGCGTGACGACGAAATTCTCGATCCACGTGTGGTCGACGAGGTAGAGAAGTTGGCGCATGCCGTGGAAGTCCTGCGGCAGATGGTGCTCGCCGATCCGGGGCAGAAGCCTGATGCGGCCGAGGCCGCCCGGGTGTTGCGTTCGGTTGCCGCCGGTGCCAAGCCGGAGTTGATCTCGAATGCGGGCCTGTCGGCGACCGTGGTGCTGGCTCAGTTGCGGTCCATCATCGTGGACTTGTTGCAGGTTGCCGGGCTCAAGCGCATCTCGGCGCTGGCCACTCTTCCGCCGACGGTGAAAAACCCGCACGTTCCGCCGGAGGTGTGACCGAGAGTCCCTCACCGTGCGAGACCATTGCACATATGCGTATGTACGCATATGGTGGCAGCCGGAAGCGGATACGGGTACGCAAGGGGGAGTCATGGGCGCCGGGCACAGTCACGGAGTAGGCGGTCATTCGCCCGCAGGTGCGGGGCCGCCCAGGTCTCGGGTGCGAAAGATGGTCGTGGCGCTCGCCATCCTGGTGGTGTTCCTGATCGTCGAGTTCGCCGTGGCGCTGGCGATCGGATCGCTCGGCCTGCTGGCCGACGCCGGTCACATGCTCACCGACGTACTCGGCATGTCCATGGGATTGATTGCACTTCTGCTGGCACGCAAGGGAAGTGCCGCCGCAGCAAGGACTTTCGGCTGGCACCGCGCCGAGGTATTGACCGCCATCGCCAATGCCGTTCTGCTGCTCGGTGTTGCGGCCTTCATCATGTACGAGGCGATCTCGCGGATCGGTGATGCTCCCGAAATACCGGGCCTACCACTCATTCTCACTGCGGCGGCCGGTCTCGTGGCCAACATCGTCGTCATGCTTCTCATTCGCGGCGACGCCAAGGATTCGCTCGCGGTCCGAGGCGCGTACATGGAAGTCCTGGCTGATGCGGTCGGCAGCGTCGGAGTGCTCGTCGGTGGTGTGCTGATGCTGGCGTTCGGGTGGACCTGGGTGGACATCGTCGTGGGTGTGCTGATCTCCCTGTGGGTGATTCCGCGAGCGATCAAGCTGGCCGGCTCGGCGCTGCGCATTCTCACCCAGGCCAGTCCGGCGGACGTCGACGTGGACGCATTGACCGGGGACCTGAGTGCACTTCCCGGAGTGACGGGAGTGCACGACCTGCACGTGTGGACACTTACCACCGGAATGGACGTGGCAACAGTCCACCTCGAGTGCGAGGGATCGTCGTCGATGGTGCTCGATCGTGCCAAGTCACTGCTGTCCACTTACGGACTGGACCACGCCACGGTGCAGGTCGAGCCGGCCGCGCACGGCCGCACATGCAAAGAAGAGATCACCTGGTGACGGTGCGCACCTCGCTGCCCGGACGCCAGATGTCGATCTGCATGTGATCGTCCACCAGCGACGTCAGGACGATCTCGGTGATGTCGAGATCGAACACGTGGTACGGCACCAGTTCTCCTGGCGCAGCGTCGAATATCGGTTGCAGCACAGCAGGATCGGTGATCTCGACGGCAACGCCGCCGATCTTCGCGTCTCCGCCGTCCATCGAATGATGTCCCGGATTGCTGTGCAGCGCGAACCGTCCGTCACGCTGCAGGTCCCGTGCCTTGACGGCACCGAGCATCGACCCCAAGCGCAGTATGCCGCTATCGACGAACTCCACCTCGGTTCCGCTTACGCGGGGTGAGCCGTCTGCCCGCAGCGTCGCAAGAACATGGTGCTTGTGGGCGGTGAATCTGGCCCGTACCGCCGCTGCCAGGTTCGGCGCTGCCGCCCTGAACTCGTTCCACGTCGTCATGCGGAAATTATGCGATCCGCCGCCGACAGTGTCGAGAGAATTGCACGACCGTCAGGCCCAGAACCGCATCAGATAGTTGCCGTTGCCGGCGAAGAATTCCGGAACCCCGGACAGCCCGTACAGAGCGTAGATCGCCCCGAAGAATGCGGAGTTGACTGCGGGCACGAACAGCAGTGCCACGAGTACGAGCAGACCGTACGTCTTGAATTGGTTCAGCGAGGCCCTCGTTGCGGGGGAGAGTGAGGGCTCGAGTGCGGCGTACCCGTCGAGCCCCGGCACCGGAATGAGGTTGAGGATGGTGGCCATGATCTGCAGGAACGCCAGGAAGCTGAGCCCGTACCAGAATGCGGGGTGAATGCCGTCGGTGCCGAACAGTCTGATGACGATCAGGAGTGCAACGGCGACAACGGCATTGGCGAACGGTCCCGCCAGTGCGATGTGCCGCTGCGTCGACGCCGGGAACTGGCCGGTGCGCAGATACACGGCTCCGCCCGGCAGCCCGATTCCGCCGATCGCGATGAACACCACCGGCAGGACGATCGAGAGCAACGGATGGGTGTACTTCAGTGGGTTGAGCGTCAGGTAGCCGCGGAGCTCGACCTCGCGATCTCCGGCGCGAAAAGCGGTGAAGGCGTGGCCGAATTCGTGCAAGCACACCGAGGCGATCCAGCCGGCGAGCACCAGAACGAACACCCCGAGGCGGGCGGTGAACGAGGTGACGTTCGGAGCTGTCCAGGCGAGTGCGCCGCCGACTCCCGCGAGCGCCAGAACGGCGACGAACACTGGGCTCGGGAGAACCGGATTGCGTCGCAACGGAACGGTCATCGGACGAGCAACCACTCCTGATCGTGGCGGTAGAACGTGGACCTCTTCACGGTTCTGTCGCCGGCGACACCGTCGCGCAGCAGTTGCGCTGCGGGAGAGCCGAGTTGCATCGCGCGCCCGCTCACCCAGCGGCGGGGCAACAGGCGTCTGCGGCCGATCACTCGCGCGCGCAGGCCCGGCATCTCCGGGGTGGGTGCCACCTCGACTCCGGGTACCACTCCGGAGAACAGGCGGGTGTCGTCGACGTAGGCCTCGCCTTCGAGTTGCGCGCCGTCGGACCCGCCGAGGACCGCTCGACCGACGACGGCCTTGCCTGCGTCGTCGCGAATCAGGGGTGTGCTCGACGCCGTCCCGGTGAGCGCCACCTTGGCAGCGCGTGATCCGGTACCGAGCTTGTAGATGTGGGCCGCGTTGGTCGCGGTTTCCGGTACGAAGGCGACTTCGACGTGCAGGCGGTCGGTACGCATCAGCCTGGTCACCACTGCAGCCAGGGAGGCGTCGTCGCCCAGGACGATGATGCGGGGTGCGGGAACGGATTCGATGTCGGAGAAGATCGCGCTGCAGTCGTCGTCGGTCGGTACTGCATCGGCGTTGCGCAATGGGACGTCGGTCAGCGTGATCGGCAGCAGCGGGTTGCCGCACTGCAGAACGAACGGTGTCACGGCGCTCCTAGGTCTGCGTTGAATCCTCGTCAAACCATAGTGCCCTCCTTTGTCGCCGACCGTAGCGGCATGCGGGCCAGCTCACCGCCTCGGCTAGACTGTTCCCCCGGCCACTGTCGCGCCTGCGACTACTGGTGACTGCTGCGTTGTTCGAGTAGATCTGCAGCACGTCCTCGCACGAAAGCAACGTAGGAGAGCACATGCCGGCGATAGTCCTGATCGGCGCCCAGTGGGGCGACGAAGGCAAAGGCAAAGCGACCGACCTGTTCGGCGAACGACTGCAATGGGTCGTTCGGTACCAGGGCGGCAACAACGCCGGGCATACCGTCGTTCTTCCCAACGGCGACAAGTTCGCGCTGCACCTGATTCCGTCGGGAATCCTCACACCGGGCGTCAAGAACGTCATCGGCAACGGCGTCGTCGTCGATCCGGGTGTGTTGCTGACCGAGCTCGACGGGCTCGAGAAGCGCGACGTCGACACCTCTAACCTGCTGCTCAGCGCCGATGCGCACCTGATCATGCCGTACCACGTGGCCATCGACAAGGTGACCGAGCGCTTCCTCGGTGCCAAGAAGATCGGCACCACCGGCCGCGGCATCGGGCCGTGCTACCAGGACAAGATCGCTCGTGTCGGGGTCCGAGCGGCAGACGTACTCGACGAGAAGATCCTGACCCAAAAGGTCGAGGCCGCACTGGAATTCAAGAACCAGGTGCTCTCGAAGATCTACAACCGGCGTGCGTTGGATTCGCAGCAGGTGGTCGACGAGGTGCTCGAGCAGGCCGAGGGCTTCAAGCACCGCATCACCGACACCAGGTTGCAGCTCAACCTGGCGCTCGAGCGCGGCGAGACCATTCTGCTCGAGGGCTCGCAGGGCACACTGCTCGACGTCGATCACGGCACGTACCCCTACGTCACGTCCTCGAACCCGACCGCAGGCGGCGCGTCGGTCGGTTCCGGTATCGGCCCCAACAAGATCGGGACCGTGCTCGGCATCCTCAAGGCCTACACGACGCGTGTCGGCTCGGGTCCGTTCCCGACGGAGCTGTTCGACAATCACGGCGAATACCTGGCCAAGCAGGGCGGCGAGGTGGGCGTTACCACCGGTCGCGCTCGGCGCACCGGGTGGTTCGACGCGGTGATCGCGCGTTACGCCACCCGCGTCAACGGCATCACCGACTACTTCCTGACCAAGCTCGACGTACTGTCCAGCTTGGACACCGTGCCGATCTGCGTCGCGTACGACGTGGACGGGGTGCGGCACGACGAAATGCCGATGACTCAGACCGGCTTCCATCACGCGAAGCCGATCTACGAAGAGATGCCCGGTTGGTGGGAAGACATCTCCGGTGCCCGCACATTCGAGGAACTGCCGATCAACGCGCAGAACTACGTCCTGCGTCTCGAGGAGCTGTCGGGTGCGCACATGTCGTGCATCGGCGTCGGGCCGGGTCGGGACGAGACCATCGTGCGCCGGGATATTCTTCGGTAATCGGTTCATTCGTCTAAAAAGCCCCGCACTTTCCGGAGTGCGGGGCTTTTTTGCGTGCTTTTCGAAGCTCGACGGTTTGATTGCATGTATCGCAACATCCGGATTGGGCCGATGTGCCCGAATTTCCGTATCTCGAGCGGGAAATCGAGGAATACTCGACGTTGTGTAAACAAGGGAGGCGCTGCTCATGTCTGCTCCGTACAACGGTCTCGAAGTGTTTGCCTATCAATTCGATCGCTTTGCGTACGAACATTCTTGGATCGGCGAGCAAGTTGGCGAGTTCATGCTCGGCCCGGGCGGCGGCGGCATGCTCGAGTACCGGAATGCGACGGTGTTCGCTCTGCCGGAGGGCGGCGCGCACGAGGTACACGGTCCGATTCTTGAGTGGTATTTGGCGCACGGCGGACCGTACGGCAGCCTCGGCTACCCGATCAGCGACGAAAGACCGACACCAACAGGATTTGGTCGTTACAACTTGTTCCAGCGGGGAGCCCTGGGTTGGCTTCCTGACACCGGAGCGTTCGTCATCGGTGGCAGGCCCGATGAAGACGAGGTTTCGCTTCGGCCGGATGCGGGAGCCATGGCATTGAAATCAGATGCCGACGCCAGTTCGGCTTTTGCGTGAGAATTTAAACTTTCGGTTTCGAAACCTGCTATTTAATTGATCGATGTTCAGTTCGATCGATTCTGCGGACACTCTGTCTGCATTCCGGCCCACTGAAAAAGACTCTGCGAAAAGTCTTCTATAAATCTGCTCATACGTTTTCCAAGATTGTGTAACGCGTCTGCCCTATGCTTCGACAACTGGTGCAGTGAGTGCAAACGGCATTCACCACCACACCCTCAGAAAAGAGCCGGGGCATGTCCGAGAGCATTCAGAATTCCAACCGTAAGCGTAAAGTCCGCGCGTTACTTGCAGGTGGTCTCGTCCTCGGCGTCGGGGCGGCGGTGACGCTTGCTGCCTGGACCGATAACGTTTGGGGCAGTTCGCAATTCAGTACCGGAAATACTGCATGGAACATGCAGGGTAACTTCCTCGCTGATGGGGCATCGACGGGCTGGATCGAAGCAGCGACCGAGGGCACCGCCGGAACGATGACGTTCCCCGCGCCCCGTCTGGCGCTTACTCCTGGTGACACTGTGTACGCCCCAGTCGGTTTGAGGCTCGAGCAAGCCACCGACTACGACGCTGCGGTTCAACTGAACGGCGCGAAAGCTGCCGGTGGAGCGGCCCCGACAGGCCTCACTCCATCGCTCACTTACTCGGTCTTCACCGTTGCAAATGCAAGCGCATGCACAACGGGTGCGACGGGTACAAGTGTCGTTCCGGCAGGGACTCCGCTGACCAGCGGAACCGCGCCTGCTGCGATTACGCTACCCAAGGCCGGTACCGCTGTGCAGTTGTGCTTTGCAGTGACACTGCCGGCGGGCACGCCTTTGACCGAGGCCGGAAAGACTACCGGCGCGCTCTACTGGCAGTTCGCGGGAACATCGGTCACGTAATTTCAGATGACATCGACGAAAGCCCGGCAGCGTCGGGCGCTGGCGGCAGGGGGAACGGTCCTGGGTATAGGGGCCGTTCTCGTTGCTGCCAGCTGGACCGATAATGTGATCGGCTCTAGCAATTTTCAGGCAGGTCGTTTCGGGATCGAATCCAGTGTCGACGGCGGTACGACGTGGGGTTCGAATCCCTCCAGCGGCACGACCAACCGCCTCGTATTCTCGCCCGCGGTCACCTCTGTTGTTCCGGGGTCAACTTCTTATGCGTCGATACGTCTGCGTACCGAGATCGGTTCTTCTGCCTCGGCCGTGAAGCTTTCTGGAGCGCAGGTGTCTGGCGACGCCAGTCTCGGTGCAGCGCTCGTCTATCGCGCCGTCAGGCTTCCGGCTGCCGGAACTGCCTGCAGCATCGCCTCGTTCGATAGCGGCGCGTCCTGGGTCGTCGGTAGCGCGGGCGCGGTGGCACTGACGCAAGGATCGGCAGAGAATGTCTTCGCGCTACCCGCGGCGACACCGACAGCGGCGGGAGCACCCGTCGGTGTTTGTTTTGAGATAGCCCTGCCCGGCACGCCCACCAACTGGGCCAATGCCGCCCTCCAGAACAAGACGACCACGCCGGACTGGACCTTCGTCGGCACCTCGTAGAAAGACAGGCAATGACGCAAGCGCGGCACAGTAACAACAGGGCCGGAAGGCCGGTCCTGTCGCGCCTTGGGGACGCCCTGCTCAACATCCTCGCCATCGGCGGCGTCATCTGCATCGTGCTCGTGATCTGCGCATTCGCGTTCAACATCACGTTGATCATGTTCAAAACGGGATCGATGGCTCCGAGTATTCCGGCCGGCTCGCTCGCCGTAGTGCGAGAGATCCCAGCGGACGACGTTCGAGTAGGCGATGTCGTCACCGTGGATCGCGAAGTCGGTGAGCTACCGATCACGCACCGTGTCACTTCGATAGACCCACTCCCCGGGTCGCCGGCGACGTTTCTGGAGATGAAGGGCGACGCGAACGCCGAACCCGATGAGGGACTGTACGAAGTCACCGAGGTGCGTAAAGTCCTTTGGTCGGTCCCCGGTCTTGCCAAAGTCGTAGTTTACTTCTCGAATCCCTATGTGCTAGGTGCGATTACGATCGCTATGGCGGCCCTCGTCGTGGGTGTCTTCTGGCCCCGCAGTAGAAATGCCGACGAGAACCAGGAGTCCCTTACAGACGATGAGCTTGAGACCGAGCGGCGCTGATGATAGGTAAGAGGCGTCGGTCTGTCTTCGTACTTGCGATCGCGTTGCTCGCCGTAGTATCACTGGGTCAATCACGCGGAATCATCGGAGTAACCGAGGCGGTCTGGACGGACCCAGAACACACGTCTGCAATCGTGACTTCTGGAACATGGCCGACCAGCGGGTACGCTCTCGGCTCGGCTGCCAGGGTGAACTCGAGCGGCACAAGCGGAGTGTCCATATTGCCGGGCAACTCCACACCACTGCCTTGGAACAGCGCCCGCGTAACACGTCAAGCATCGTCGCCCGGAACGTCGTCTGTCTCCGGAACAGGGCCGTTCGCGACGTCTGCGGTGGCGAGAGTGAACGACCTGAAGATGTCGGGCGCTGCGGCGGCAAACAGTGCCGTCGGTGCGTCTGCTTGCGCGTCCTACGTAGTCGGTGTATCCGGGGTGCCGACATACTGCCGCAGTGATACGGACCTACCGACGCCCACTGCCAGTGCATCCGCATCTGTGTCGTCGTTGCGCTTGACTGGAACGGTTGTGGGTCTCAACGTACTTGGCCTTTTTGTCGCAAACACGGACGTTGTGTCCATCAGCACTGCTGCACAAGCGATCAGCGCGTCTGTCGGCTGCAATCTGAGTAACAACACGAATAAATGGACAGCGCCATCTGCCGCCAATTTCAACGCGTCCAACCCCTACGGAACAATCCTCATCGGTGGACGCGCGGTGCGTATCCCGAATCCGAACTCTTCGACAAACCCCGGTACCATAATTGACGGCTTGGTGGGGTACTCGAACGTGGTGTTGACGAGCAGCCAGTCGGAGGAGACCCAGGCGGCTGGATACAGCAGGTTGACACTCAGCGGCTCCGTAAGTCTTCTGACTCTTGGTCTGCTGCCTTTGACGTTCTCGGTCGATCTCTTGAACGCGGAGTGTGGACCAGGTACTTCGCCTGAGGCCAGTGCAGTCTCCCAGCCAATGGCGAGAAGTGCAGCGCCCGTGGAGACCAGCGCCACCACTGCTTCGTCGGCTCCATCCGCGGAAGATCAACCCCCTTTGTCGGCATCCGAATCGTCGGACTCAACCTCGTCTCCTATTTCACCGACTGTGCCCGCCACCACGACGACGGAGGAAGTCTTCGCCCCGGTGCCTGAGGTCACGACAACCACAACCGAACCGCCCCAGGTCGAGACTGCCGAGCCGCCACCGACAACGACTACCACCACCCCGCCGACTACGACGACGACCCCACCACCGGACCTGCCAACGGTGTTCACGGGACCGCCCGACGGAAATGTGGAGGCACTGACATTCAAGGGCGGTGTCGTCTGCCGCGCACCCACAGACGCGGACTACTCGGGGACCGTCGAATTAATCTGTGAAGACGGCACTTCGATTGGTGTGATCGGGATGGCGCTGACACCGGACGGCGTGGCGGCGTCGACAGTCGATGGAGTGTGGGCGCCGGTGCTGACTCCGGAGGGGCAGGCAGCAACCGTAGTTGCAGCGACGCGCCGGTAGCGCTGCCGAAACTGGGTCAAAACAACGTCGGCTCGTCGAATCCCGGCACTTCTTCGATACCGAGAATTCGTTGTTTGGTGTTCGCTCCACCCGGGGCCGAGAAGCCACCCACTTCGGTGCCTGCGCCGAGCACTCGATGGCAGGGGATGATGATCGGCACGGGATTGCGTCCGAGTGCTCCGCCTACCGCTTGGGCCGCACCGGGATGACCGAGTCGGCGGGCTATATCGCCGTAGGTGAGCGTCGACCCCCGGGGGATCTCGCTGCACACCGTGTACACCGAGGCGTCGAACTCGGAGACGTCGAGAACCAGCGGGATGGACCTCATATCGACCGCCCGTCCGTCCAGCAGAGCCACGATCCGGTCGATCGCATCGGAGGCGAGCGCATCCACCTGCCCGGGCACTGCGCCGTAGCCGGCCAGGTAAGCCGCCATTGCCCCGTCGGACGGTTCCGGCAGCGCGACGGCGGCCACGCCGTCCTCGGTCCACGCGATACCGCAGCGTCCGATGGCGGTATCGAAGAGCGTGCTGCTCGGCATCACGCCAGTATCCACCCGGAGCGCATAAGCAGTCCAGTCGAACGCTGAATGGACTTGAAATGTCGATACCAGTGCGCGAATACTGGGGAACATGGCCTCGAGAGTTCTGAACGCAACGTCACTGGCCCGCGATCTCGGTAGCTGGCGCGCCGACGCGACCGCGGATGGATCCGGTAAGCGCAAGGCCTCGCGTCCGACGTATCGGGCGTTGGCGGACGGCGTTCGCCTGCTCATTCACGACGGCCGGATTCCGCTGGGCGTGGGCCTGCCGAGCGAACGCGATCTGTCTGCCGCCCTGGATCTGAGCCGCACGACGATCACCTCCTCGTATTCGGTGCTACGCGACGAGGGATATCTGATCAGCAAGCAGGGCTCTCGCAGTACGGTCGCGTTGCCCGCTGCGCCCACCCCGAACGGGCTGCTGATTCAGTCGACGTCGCCGTCGGGACCGGTGGTGGACATGTCTCATGCTGCGATGTCGGCCGCGGACGGAACCATGACGGCCGCGTACGAGTCTGCGCTGCAGGCACTTCCGACGTATCTACCGACGCACGGTATGGAGCCCATCGGCCTGGCGGTGTTGCGGGAGGCCATCGCGCAGCGCTTCGTCGAACGTGGCCTACCGACAACCGCAGATCAGATCATGGTGACATCCGGTGCGCAGCAAGCGGTTCGGCTGTTGCTGGGCACACTGACCTCGCCCGGCGATCGCGTGTTGATCGATCACCCTACTTATCCCAACGCCCTGGAGGCCATCAGGCGGGTGGGGGCTCGGCCCGTGCCGGTGCCGGTGCGTCCCGCCGAGGGCGACTGGGATCTCGATGGAATTCGCAGCGCTGCACGGCAAACGGCAGCCAAGGTGGCGTATCTGATTCCGGATTTCCACAACCCGACCGGGCAGGTGCTCGACGCCGAGGGTAGGGCCGAACTTGCGCGCATCACTCGCGACACCCGGATGACGCTCATCGTCGACGAGACCATGGTGGACCTGTGGCTCGACGCACCTCCGCCGCCCCCGGTCGCATCGTTCGGGCGGGTCTCGGGCTCGGACATCGTCACCATCGGTTCGGCGTCCAAGTCGTTCTGGGGCGGCCTACGGATCGGTTGGATCAGGGCGCACCCGTCGCTGGTCTCGCAGCTTGCGGGTTCGCGGGCAGCTCACGATCTGGGTACGTCGATCATGGACCAGCTGGCGTCGTCGTTCCTTCTCCAGGATGCGGAACCCGCCCTCGATCTGCGTCGTTCGCAACTGCGTGAGCGTCGTGAAGTTCTCGAAGACGCTCTGGCCGAACATGTTCCGGATTGGCGCTATCGACGTTCGGCGGGCGGCATGTCGCTGTGGTTGCAGCTTCCTGCGCCGGTATCGAGCGCGCTGGCCGCCACGGCTCCCGCATTCGGAGCAGTGCTGGCGGCGGGGCCACGATTCGGCGTCGAGGGTGCATTCGAGCGCTACATCAGGCTGCCGTACACCCGCGAGCCGCAGGAACTTCGAGCTGCCGTTGCGGCCACCGCCGCGGCGTATCGAGCCTTGGCTCCGAGTGTCGAAACAGAACAGCCGGCCCTGGTGTTCTGAGCAGTCGCAACGGAAACGACGAACTCGAAGTTAGGGACAGAAATCAGCCGAAAGGCGTACACAACGTCGAGTTCGGCGCAAACAGTGCCTACGCCCAGACCGACGCGATGTCGGTAGCGGCGGCCGGCGGTGGCGTCGGGACTCCGTTTTCGGTGCGGGAGAACCGCGGTGCCGGACGGTGCTGCGTGACGCCGCCGATGTCGATGAGCGAGTCGCGGTCCTTCATGTGTGGATGGTTCGGGGCCTCGGCGAACGTGAGGACCGGCGATACGCACGCGTCGGTGCCGGCGAAGATCGCGGCCCATTCGTCACGCGTCTTGGTCAGGAAGGTCGAGGTGAACGTCTCGCGCAGTTCCGGCCAGCGCGATTTGTCCATCTGTGGCGGTAGGTCGGCATCGGCGAGGCCGAGTCCGGTGAGGAGTAGAGCGTAGAACTGCGGCTCGAGTGAGCCCACTGCCATGTACTGGCCGTCCGAGGTCTCGTAGGTGTCGTAGAACGGTGCGCCGGTGTCGAGAAGGTTGGTGCCGCGGTCGTCGCTCCACGCGCCGACGCCACGCCACGCCCAGATCAAGTGGGACAGAGCGGAGGTGCCGTCGACCATGGCCGCGTCGACCACCTGGCCCTGGCCGGAGTTCTGGCGCTCGTAGAGCGCGGCCATGATGCCGAAGACGAGGAACATCGACCCACCGCCGAAGTCACCGACCATGTTCAGCGGGGGCACCGGACGCTCGCCCGCACGGCCGACGGCGTTGAGCACCCCGGTTATGGAGATGTAGTTGATGTCGTGGCCGGCGTTCTGTGCCCAGGGGCCTTCCTGGCCCCAGCCGGTCATGCGGCCGTAGACCAGGCGCGGGTTGCGAGCCAGGGCGTCGTCGGGGCCGAGTCCGAGTCGCTCGGTGACACCGGGCCGGAACCCCTCGATCAGTACGTCGGCACGCTCGACGAGGCCGAGAACCTTCTCGAGGTCGGCGGGATCCTTGAGATTGGCTTCGACAATGGTGCGGCTGCGCAGCTGGTGGTCATCGGGAGATATCTGCCCTGCGCGTTGCACGCGAACGACGTCTGCTCCGAGGTCGGCCAGCAGTACCGCGGCGTGCGGCCCGGGGCCGATACCTGCGAGTTCGACGACGCGGAGCCCTGTGAGCGGTCCACCAGTGTTCGACACGGTTATTTGCCTCGTTCCAACTCGTCAGCTGCGAATGTGAATGGAGACTAACTTGTACTAGGTCGTCCAATCGATTGGGGTGTGGATAATGGGCCTGTGACTGCCCCAGATCCCGTTCGCATCGGTACTCCGCTCACTCCCGGGGCCACCCGGGTGATGCTGCTCGGCTCAGGTGAGCTGGGTAAAGAGGTGATCATCGCCTTCCAGCGTCTCGGCGTCGAGGTGATTGCCGTCGATCGTTACGACAATGCTCCCGGCCATCAGGTGGCCCATCATGCGTTCACCATAGATATGAGCGACCCGGAAGAGCTTCTGGCGCTCATCGATTCGCAGCAGCCCGACTTCGTGGTCCCGGAGATCGAGGCGATTGCCACCGACGCCCTCGCCGAGGTGGAAGCCCGAGGCCGGAGCGTGGTGATTCCCACGGCTCGGGCGACGCAGTTGACGATGAACCGCGAGGGCATCAGGCGATTGGCGGCGGAGGAACTCGGGCTGCCGACCTCGCCCTACGCTTTTGCCGATTCGCTGGACGATGTTCGACAAGCATTGTCCACCATAGGTTTTCCGGCTGTCATCAAGCCGGTCATGTCGTCGTCCGGTAAGGGGCAATCCGTTGTTCGCAGTGAGGATGACGTCGAGGCGGCCTGGGACTACGCCTTGAAGGGTGGCCGCGTCGACCTCGGCCGCGTCATCGTGGAAGGGTTCGTCGATTTCGATTACGAGATAACACTTCTCACAGTCCGGGCCGTCGACGGAACCTTCTTCTGCGAGCCTATCGGCCACCTGCAGGAATCTGGTGACTACATTGAATCCTGGCAGCCGCAGCCGATGTCGGACGCCGCCCTCGCCGGTGCCCGCGACGTTGCCGAGCGCATCACGACGGCGCTCGGTGGACGCGGGCTGTTCGGGGTCGAGTTGTTCGTGCAGGGCGATAGCGTCTACTTCTCCGAAGTCAGCCCGAGGCCACACGACACCGGTTTGGTAACGCTTCGGACGCAACGGTTCTCGGAGTTCGAGCTGCATGCCCGTGCCGTACTCGGCTTGCCGATCGACACGACACTCCTCTCGCCGGGTGCATCGGCGGTGATCTACGGCGGTGTCGATGCGGACGGCGTTTACTTCGAAGGCGTCGCCGATGCGTTGGCGATTCCGGAGACCGACCTACGCTTGTTCGGCAAGCCGACGAGTTTCGTGCGGCGCCGGATGGGTGTCGCTGTCTCGACCGCGTCGGATATCGAGACCGCACGGGGCAGGGCCCGCGAGGCAGCAGGCAAGGTTCGTCCTGTCGTCTGATCCGGCACAGGGCACACTGGGCTCATGAGTGCGCTCGGAGAAGTCCTGGTCGGCCTGGCGATTCTGGTCGGCCTCGTCGGCATCGTCGTACCGATTCTGCCCGGCACCATCTTGATCTTCGCGGCAGTCGCGGTGTGGGCCTGGCTCACCGGCGGAGCAGCCGCATGGACCGTGTTCGCGACCGCGACGGTACTGCTGGTGATCAGCGGCATCGTCAAGTACACGTGGCCCGGCCGTCGGATGCGGGAGGCGGGTGTCCCGATGCGATCGCTGATGGTCGGCGGTCTGCTCGGCATCGTCGGCTTCTTCGTCATCCCCGTCGTCGGGCTGTTCATCGGTTTCATCGCCGGCGTCTACGTGGCCGAAGTGCCCAGGCACCGCAACCATTCCGACGCCTGGCGATCGACCGTGCACGCCACCAAGGCCGCGGGGCTGTCGATCCTGGTGGAACTGTTCGGCGCGCTGCTCGCCTCCGCGGTATGGCTCGGCGGAGCGCTACTGGTCTAGGGCCCTGCTGATTCAAGAGATGCGATACCAAGCCCGAGCATTACCGTCGAGCACGGCGGGTAGGTCGCCGCCGACGGCGTGGGTGATGATGTCGATGTCGTTCTCCGAGAACGGGCGTGGGGCACGGGTACCCGGTAGATCGGTGCCGAACATCAATGCCGCGGGGTTGACTCGATGTATCTGCTGCAGGGTGTCGGCGATGTCGAGATCCACTCGGCCGAATCCGGTTGCCTTGACGCGTACTCCGCGGTCCACGAGGTTGAGCAGGTACGGCAGACCTTGACTGGACAAGCCCAGGTGATCGATGCTCACCGCCGGCAACTTCGTGAGGATGGGTTCGAGCGAGAGCAGCAAAGACGCATCGACGTACAGCTCGGCATGCCACCCGACCAGTTCGTGCACTCGTCGGGCCTGGGTGGTGAGCATTTCGACGTCGGTCTCGCCGCGTTTGAGGTTGAAGCGCATGCCGCGCACGCCCGCGTCGTCGAGCGCGACGATGTCCTCGTCGGAGCATCGGGGATCGAGCTGCGCCACTCCCACCCAGCCGCGCCCGAGCGTCTCCAGAGCCGCCAACAGATAGCTCTGATCGGTGCCCTGAAACGATGCGGTGACCACCGCGCCGCCGGTGATTCCGAGCCCGTCCACGTCGTACAGATAGTTCGAAACGGTGTAGGGATCGGGCAAGAATCCGTGGTTCTCGATCAGCGGAAACCGGGGGTCGATGATGTGTAGGTGGGCGTCGAACACGGCTCTCAGCATGCCATCTCGCGGATTCGACGTCGCGTCCACCCGGCGCGGTGTTTGAATCGAATCATGAAACCGGAGACCACTGTCGTTCTCGACGGATACACCTATTTCGAATGTCCACGCTGGCACGAAGGGAGGATCTGGGTATCGGATTTCTACAGCCATCGCGTCGTATCCGCCCTCGAAGACGGCTCCGATGTGCGGGTCGAAGCCGAGGTCCCCAATCAGCCGTCGGGCCTGGGCTGGCTGCCCGACGGGCGGCTGCTGATCGTCTCGATGCGCGACTACAAACTGTTGCTGCGCGAACACGACGGCTCGCTCACCGTGCACGCCGATCTGTCGACGTACGTATCCGCGAACCTGAACGACATGCTCGTCGACGCACAAGGCCGCGCCTACATCGGCAACTTCGGGTTCGACCTGATGAACTTTGCTCCCGTCGAGACGGCCGATCTGATCCGCGTCGATCCGGACGGTTCCGCGCACGTCGTGGCATCGGACCTGTATTTCCCCAACGGGATGGCGTTCACCGATTCCGGTGAACTGCTCGTCGACGAGACGGTCGGTAACCGGGTCAGTGCGTTCGACATCGCCGAGAACGGGTCACTGGGGGAGCGGCGTGACTGGGCGACGTTCGGTGAGCTGCCGTCGTCGACGGACATGGCGACGGCCATGAGCGAGGTGAAGGTGGCGGCCGACGGCTGCTGCATCGACACCGACGGCACGATGTGGATCGCCGATGCGCTGGGTCAGCGGATTCTGCACGTCGCGCCGGGCGGTGAGGTACTCGATCAGCTCGACTTCGATCTGGGAGTGTTCGCCTGCGGACTCGGCGGATCCGACGGGCGCACGCTGTTCGTCTGCGCTGCACCGGATTTCAACGAGCATCAACGCAAGATCGAAACCGAGGGAAAGCTGTTGGCGGTTCGGGTGTAGAGCGCTTCGCGCATGTGAGTGAAAACTCGTAGCCTGCTACGCGTTTCCACTCACATGCGGCGCAGCCGCTCTAGGCCTTGTCGGGCTCGGATGCCTTCAGCATGTCTTCGCGTTCGACGACTTTGACGCGTTCGCGGCCTTCTTCTTCGCCGAGGGAGCGTTCGTGTGCGTCGAGGCGGTACCAGCCGTCCCAGGTGGTGAAGGGAACCTGCTTGCTTTCGAGGAACGAGGTGACCGCGTCGAGGTCGGGCTCGGTGGCACCGGTGAAGTTCGGT
>NZ_JBHNYO010000024.1:0-44480 GCF_054960675.1 Rhodococcus sp. PSi06 | reverse complement strand
GAACCCCTCCAGGTTCGGGGCATCACGCATTTCGAAACCCCCACCCACACACCACAACCCGAACCGCACCGCCCCGCCCGGACCCCCGCCTCACGGCCGGAGCCTCCACCACAGCGGACAGGCAGATCAACGCCCCCCGAAGGGGCACCACACCCCGCTGGCCCACACGCGAGCGCAGTGGCGAAACCCCGGGGCTGTCCACGGCTCGCGACGTCCCAGACACTGCCGGCCACCTACCTCGTCAGCCCGCGCCCCCGTCGCACACGCGCCACCCCGTCGCACACGCGCGCGCATTCGCTAGACGCACGCCTACTCGCGTCCCGTCCACCCACCACGTCGCACGCATCCAACGAGCGCGTTCGCGAAACTAACTCGACACACGGCCCGTATCCGTGAGGAGCGAGCGGAATCGTGAACGAATTAGCGTGCGCCTGGCACACGCGCGTGCGTTTGCTACGGGAGCCGGCCGAGCACGACGTGATGTCGATGACGACGACAGTGACGCGCAACAGGACAGGCCAACCGGACGGTGAATCCGACCGTCAGGCGTGCACGGATTCATTCTCGTCTGCGGCGACCTCCACGTCTTTCGGATTCGCCAGAACGGTCTCCGCCGACCGTCCCCGCAAAGTCACCGCGTCTCCGAATTCCCAGCGATCTGCTTCCTCCGTTGCTGCGCCCTCGACGGCTGTCTTGGACGCAAGAATCGCTCCCGGCGCGTTTTTTGCCAATTCGGATAGGCGAGCGGCCTCGTTCACCGGGTCTCCGATGACCGTGTACTCGAACCTGGATTTTGCACCGACGTTGCCGGCCACTGCGCGTCCGGCCGCAACACCTACTGCGGCGCTGCATTCGGGAACTTCCACCAACAACCGTCGGGCAATTGCGCGTGCGGAAGCCAGCGCGGATCCGCAGTGGTCGGAAATTTCGTTCGGGGCTCCGAAAATGGCCAGCGCGGCGTCGCCCTCGAATTTGTTGATGAAGCCGCCATGCTCGTCCACCTCGTCGACCACCACCGCGAAGAAACGGTTGAGGAGATGCACTACCTCGGTAGGGGGCCGGGATGCTGCCAGCTCCGTCGAACCCACCAGGTCGATGAAGAACACAGCGATGTCGCGTTCCGTTCCGCCGAGTTCGCTCTCGGACTGCAGCGCCTTCTCGGCGACCTCGTGGCCGACGTGCCGGCCGAACAGGTCGCGGATCTTCTCCCGATCGCGAACGCCGTCGGCCATCCGGTTGAACCCACTCTGCAGCTCACCGAGCTCGGTGCCGTCGTATACCGCGAGCCGGACATCCATGTTGCCCTTCTCGACCTCGGCCATACCGGCACGAACGTTGTTGATGGGGGAGGTGGTCGCGAAGCCGCCGAGCACGGTCAATGCGAAACCGAAGACGATCGTGATGCCGCCGAGCGCGAGGATGGACACAGCCAGCTGGGCGGATGTCGTCTCGGGTCGGAGGAATCGAAAGACCGCGATGATCATCAGCCCGGAGACCGGAACGCCGGTTCCCAACAGCCACGACAGAAGCGAGCGACCCATGACCCCGGCGATACGGATGCGCCGTGGGTCGCCTGCTTCCAGAGCCCGAGCCGCAATCGGGCGCAGTGCGAACTCGCTGAGCAGGTAGCTGAACGCGCAGACGACAGTGCCGCCTGCGGCGATCGTGAACGCGACCTTGGGGATCGCCTGTGGTTCGATGATGCCGTCGATCGTGGTCAGCAGCACCAATCCACCGGTCCACAGCGCAATTTGCATGCGTGTCAGTCGCCACGGCATCGCGAGGGTCGCGACCTGTTCGGATCGTGTGGGCTGGCGATCCTCGATGCCCCAGCGCAGACTGCGCAGCGCACGGGTGGTGCCCCAACCGACTCCCACCAGAAACGCCAGGAACACGTATACCGGCACAACGATGAAATTGACCCACCAATAGCGATCCATCTCCAGCACGTTCGGGCCCGGCACCACGACGCTGATCAACACACCGACGATGACCGCACCGATCAAGTTGGACAGGATCAGAAAGACGGTCAGCAACAGCTGGATTCGGATTCGCCGTCGGCGCGGTGATTCGGTGGTGTCCCCGAGAAGTCGGGAACCCAGCGGATTGGAGGATCGTCTCAATTGCGGCATGGTCGTCACAGACTAACGGGGCGTCTGCCCTATGGTGGTCGAGTGCGTTTAGTTATTGCTCGTTGCCAAGTCGATTACGTCGGCCGCCTCACCGCACATCTCCCATCGGCTCGGCGTCTGCTGCTGGTCAAGTCCGATGGTTCGGTGAGTGTGCACGCAGACGACAGGGCGTACAAGCCGCTCAACTGGATGTCTCCACCCTGCTGGACGGTCGAGACCACCGAGGACGAGACGATCAAGTGGGTCGTCACCAACAAGGCCGGCGAGGAACTTCGCATCACCATCGACGACGTCGAGCTCGATTCGAGTCACGAGCTCGGGATCGACCCAGGTTTGGTGAAAGACGGTGTGGAGGCCCATCTTCAGGAGTTGCTGGCCGAGCACGTGAGCACGTTGGGCGATGGATACACCCTCGTTCGGCGTGAATACATGACAGCGATCGGACCGGTGGATCTGCTGTGCCGGAACGCCGATGGTGGAACCGTGGCGGTCGAGATCAAGCGACGTGGTGAGATCGACGGCGTCGAGCAATTGACTCGGTATCTCGAGCTGCTCAATCGTGATCCGCTGTTGGCCCCGGTGAGTGGAGTCTTCGCCGCCCAGGTCATCAAGCCGCAAGCGAAGACGCTGGCCACCGACCGTGGTATTCGTTGTCTCACACTCGACTACGACGTCCTGCGCGGCACCGACAGTACCGAGTTCAGGCTTTTCTGACGACTTTCGGCACCCATCGGCCGGTTCTCTACACTGGACGGGTGCCCCGTCGTAACCAACCCCGCCGTCCGAGTCGGAGCGGCCCGACTGATCTCGGTCCTGCGACCGACTCGGTGCTGGGTGGCAACCGGACCGAGGTCGGTCCGGACGGCGACATGTACACGACGCGCATGATTCCCGGCGCGAAGGCAGTCAAGACATATCGGTGCCCCGGGTGTGATCACGAGGTGCGGCCGGGCGTCGCGCACATCGTCGCGTGGCCTTCGGACGATTTCGGCGGAGCGGACAACCGCCGCCACTGGCACTCCGGATGTTGGACCGGCCGAAACACGCGGGGCCTCACCCGCAGATGGTCGTAGCGGGGAGGCCCAGCGGGTACTGCGAGGTCAGGATGTCGAGTCGGCTGATTCCTTCGCCTCGTCGCTGTCTTTCTCGGCCTTGGCGGCGGCCTTCTCTTCTTCCTTCTTCAGGATTGCCGTCGGGTCGGGATTGTCGAGCAGTTCGCTCTCTCGATTGACCGATGCGAGCATGGCCGGAACCGAGTCGAGCTGGCCGCGAATGCCCAGTAGCTGGGCGAGGACGCGACTACGCAGGACGCGGAGCTCCTCGGCCAATTCCTTGGAGTGCGCGATCCGTCGTTCTGCCTGCTCGCTGGCGGCCTCGAGTCGACGAGCGGACTCGGTGGTCGCCTCTTCGATACGACGAGCTGCATCCGCCTTGCTCGACGCCTCCAGCTCCTCGAGCGCAGTGAGCACCTTGGTGCGACGCTCGGCCATCGTGATCTCGAAGTCCTCCTGGACCTTGGCGCGCTTGGCCTCGGACTCGGCGGCGAGCTTGTCTCGCTCCGCCTGGGCGGCCTCGACCACGCGGGCTGCCTCGGTACGCGCCTGAGCCATGGTCTGCTGGTGCTCTGTTTCCAGAGCCGTTCGGCGTTCTTCGAGTTCTGCAACGAGCGACTCGTGCCGCCCGCGTAGTCGAGCGCTCTCCTGCTGCGCGACCGAGATCATCTCCTCGGACTCCGAATGCGCCTTCGCACGCACCTCGGACGCCTCGTCGGACGCCAGGCGCAACATGCGCGAGATCCGGTCGCTCATGCCTTCGGCCGTGGTGGGCGGAACCGACAGACGGTCGATGTCCTTGCGCAGTTCGTCGATCTCGTCACGAGCGTCGTCGAGTTGTTTGGCCAGATCGCGAGCCTGCGCGGCGGCCGCATCACGGTCGGCCGTCGTCAGACGAAGCTCGGCGTCGAATCGCTCGAAGTAGTTGGTGACTTCGTCGCGGTCGAACCCTTTCCGAACGATGGAAAAGGGAAGTTGCACCGTAGAAGTGCGCTCATGATCGATGGCCATGGCCGTCAATTTACCGTTGAGTCAAGTGGAGAGCCATACGGCTGCTTCACAGAGTTCGATCAGTGCGCCTCGGTGTTCGGCTCGACCAATTCGATCAGTACTCCGCCGGCGTCCTTGGGATGGACGAAGTTGATCCGAGAATCGGCCGTGCCGCGGCGGGGGGCGTCGTACAGCAGCCGTACGCCGCGGGCGCGCAACTCGGTCGAGATTTCCTCGATGTCGGTGACGCGGTAGGCCAACTGCTGAAGTCCGGGGCCGTTGCGGGCGATGAACTTGGCGATGGTGGACGACTCGTCGATCGGTGCGAGCAACTGCAATGCGGCCGCCTGCTCGCCGGCACCGGGGAAGGACAGCATCGCCTCGCGGACGCCCTGCTCCTCGTTGATCTCCTCGTGCACCGCGACCATGCCGAGGTGGTCGGTGTACCAGGCGATGGCCGCATCGAGGTCGGGGACCGCAATACCGACGTGGTCGATAGCCGTCACCAGGTCGGAGCGGAGCGGGGCTCCCGTGAAAGACTGAGTGCTGGAGGTCATGGCCATGACGTTAGCGCCAGCTGCGTTTCGGTGTTCCGCCCGGCCGGAATCGGACGGGGCGTCGGAGCGTTGATCTCGACTAGGCCGTCTTCACACTTTCGGAGGAAATCGTGACCACAACAGTCATCGTCGCCGGCGCTCGTACGCCCGTCGGGCGCTTTTCGGGTGCGCTCAAGGACTTCTCGGGATCGGATCTCGGCGGGATCGCCATCAAGGGTGCACTCGAGAAGGCAGGGGTTGCGCCCGATCAGGTCGACTACGTCATCATGGGCCAGGTTCTGACCGCCGGAGCCGGCCAGATCCCGGCCCGCCAGGCAGCCGTGGCCGCGGGAATCCCGATGACGGTGCCTGCGCTGACGATCAACAAGGTGTGTCTGTCCGGCGTCGACGCGATCGCGCTGGCCGATCAGCTCATTCGCGCCGGTGAGTTCGAGATCGTCGTCGCCGGCGGTCAGGAATCGATGACGCAAGCCCCGCACATGCTGGAGAAGTCGCGGGCCGGATTCAAGTACGGCGATGTCACGATGCGTGATCACCTCGCATACGACGGTTTGTACGACATCTTCACCGACCAGGCCATGGGTGCGCTCACCGAACAGCGCAACCAGAGTGCCGAGGCCATCAGCCGTGAGGAGCAGGACGCCTTCGCCGCTGGGTCACACCAGAAGGCCGCTGCGGCCTGGAAGAACGGCATCTTCGACAACGAGGTCGTTCCCGTGACGATTCCGCAGCGCAAGGGCGACCCGATCCAGTTCACGGCCGATGAGGGCATCCGCGCGGACACCACGGTCGATTCCCTCGGCAAGCTTCGACCCGCGTTCGACAAGGCCGGAACAGTCACTGCCGGCTCGGCGTCGCAGATTTCCGATGGTGCTGCCGCCGTGATTGTGATGAGCAAGGAGAAGGCGGAGTCTCTCGGTTTGACCTGGCTCGCCGAGATCGGGGCCCACGGTGTGGTCGCCGGCCCCGACTCCACGCTGCAGTCGCAGCCGGCCCGTGCCATCGCCAAGGCGTGCGAAAAGGACGGAATCGACCCGAAAGACCTCGACGTCGTCGAGATCAACGAGGCGTTCGCAGCAGTAGGAATCGCCTCGACACGTGAGCTCGGCATCGATCCGGAGATCGTGAACGTCAACGGTGGTGCCATCTCCATCGGGCATCCCCTGGGCATGTCCGGCGCTCGAATCGCATTGCACTTGGCCCTCGAATTGCAGCGACGCGGCGGCGGAGTCGGCGCAGCCGCACTGTGCGGCGGCGGTGGTCAGGGCGACGCCCTGATCGTTCGGGTACCGACGAAGTAAGACCGTAGTGGCTCCGGTCGGATAGTGAGACCAGAGCCACTACGTTCTGTCGTAACAAACCGGGCACAATGGCTGGCATGACCAACTTCTTCAACCTGCGCAGCACGGCCACCCGTTTCCGATTCATCGCTGTGCTCGAGGCGTTCACTTGGCTGGGACTGCTGATCGGAATGGCCTTCAAGTACTTGCCGGCCGACGGCAACGAGATCGGCGTGAAGATCTTCGGGCCGGTCCATGGCGCAGTGTTCATCGTGTACCTGGGTGTAGCGGTGCTGACGGCAGTGAAGTTGAAGTGGGACGTGAAGGCAACCCTGTTGGCGCTCGTCGCGGCGTTCCCGCCCTTCGGCACCGTGATCTTCGAGATCTGGGCCGCGCGCACCGGACGCCTCGCCGAGCTGAGCACGGGCCGGCCCGTAGCCGACGCCAAGGTTCTGTCCTGACTGCCCACCAGTGGATGACCCACCGCGTTAGTGACAAACTGTAGGGCGTGACTCGACCCGGTTCCCGTCCTCCCGTCCGCCCAGCCGCTGTCCCCGCTTCGATCGCCGGTGCTGTCGACCTTTCCGTTCTCAAGGACCGTCCGGCACCTGCTGCAGCGGCCGAGCCCGCCGGCGAAGCCGGAGGGCTTGCACCGATCGTGGATGTGACGGCAGCGACGTTCGAGGCCGAGGTACTACAACGGTCCACCCAGGTTCCGGTGATCGTGGATCTGGGCTCGGCCCGCTCGCCGCAGTCGCAGGCGTTGACCCGACAGCTGGGGCAATTGGCTGTCGAGGCCGCAGGTGCGTGGGTGCTGGCCCGAGTCGACGTCGATTCCAGTCCGCAGATCGCGCAGGCGTTCGGCGTTCAGGCCATCCCGACTGTCGTAGCCGTGGCAGCGGGCCAACCTCTGGCCGATTTCCAAGGCACGCAGTCGGACGAGCAACTGCGGCAGTGGCTGCAGGCCGTCGAGCAGGCGACCGCAGGAAAGCTGACCGGTCCCCCCGGGCCGGCTGCAGCAGAACCGGAACCCGAGGTCGAGGATCCACGAATCGTCGCTGCCGAAGAAGCCATCGACGAGGGAGACTTCGACAAGGCAGTCGCTGCCTACCAGGCGATCATCGACGCCGAACCGAACAACACCGACGCCGTCGCGGCGCTGCGTCAGGTCAAGTTCTTGGCCCGGGTGCAGAACGTGGCACCCGACGCCATCGAGACCGCCGACGCTGACCCCTCCAACGTCCAGGCCCGGATCGACGCTGCGGACGCCGAGATGGCCGGTCAGCAGCCGGAGGAAGCTTTTGCTCGGCTGATCGCGGGCATCAAGGTCAGCGCGGGCGACGACCGGACCGCGTTACGTACCCGGTTGCTCGAACTGTTCGAGCTGTTCGACGCAGCCGACCCGCTGGTCGTGTCTGCCCGACGCAAGCTCGCGTCCGCGCTGTACTGAAATCGCTCAGTTGTAGCGCGATTCGCACAGCTGTTTACCGCCCAGGACTCCCGAGCGGAAGGCGTCGACTCGGGAGAAGCCGGACGGGAGTGTCGTACCGTTGACGTCGCTGGCGACCAGGCCGTCGCTGAGCAGTCCGGACACGGCCTCGTCGAGATCGCCGGGGGAGAGCTGAATTTCGAGACCGGTGTCACTGGACTCAGCGCTCAACGCAGCGGTGATGACCCCGGACAGGCATGCGGAGCGGAGTGCGGTCTGCGGGTCGTCGAGCGTCTGACCCGCTTCCTTCTGCACAGCGAGCGTATAGCGCGAGGCAAACAGAACGTAGGCGCTGTAGTCGCCGGATACGTTGAGCGGCAATATGTCTCCGCGCTGTGGGGTCTCGGGCATGCCGCGTTCTGCGAGTTCTTCCACATCGACACCGATGGTGTTGGTCGATGGGCAGTACGACACCGGAGTGGTGGCTTCGGCGTCGGCGCACCCGGTGTCCGATCCTGCGTAGTCCACCGTCGGCGGATCGGCGACCGGAAGCGCGATCTCGAAAGACTTCGTGAAGGCACCCAGGGTGTCCTCGGTGACCGGTAGCTCACCGGAATCGTCGGCGTCGCTGAACTTCTGCGGCAGTGATGCTCTGCGTGAATCGATTTCGGCCTCGTCGATGCGTGTGCAGGCGGCTGCGCCGTCGGTGAAGCCGATCTGCACGGCGGTGACGCGTTCGAAGGCGGAGCCGTGCACCGACTCCGGATCGTTGGGATCGACATCGCGGACAGCGACCGTTGCGGCGAGAACTCCGTTGAGTCCGTCGGACGTGTTGATGGTGAAGTGCGGCGAATCGCCTTCTGCCACATGTCGAATGAACGCGCCGGCGAAACAGTCGGCCTGTTGTTCGGCCACGATGGTGGGAGTGTCGTCACCGACGAGACCCGATTGGTTCTGAATGGCGTGGCCGTACTCGTGGGCGATCACCATCACCACCGACATCGGTCCGAATGCATCGACCAGAGCGGGAAGCAGAATGGTCCGGTCCCACCCGATCGAGTCGTCGCGCGTGCAGTACGCGGCGTTGGGGACACCGCCGGTTCGGTCGCCGCAAAATCTGACGCCGGATCCTTCGTCCTCGGATGCGTCCCACGAGACCACGTTCGTGATCGGGGTGAACGAGCCTTTGAACAGGGCTGGATACTGCTGTGCCCAGAACTGTTGGATGTCGTCGACAGCGTTGGTGGCGAGGATGTCGGAGTCGGTGCCCTCCGCGTTCTCGACCTCGATCGTCGAGTCGGGGACACCCGGACGTGGTCCGCTCGGACCATTCGTGACCGGTAAGCCGGCGACGGTGAACGGGTTCTCGTAAATGGACACGGCATTACCGCCGACCGTCTGCGCGCACGAGGCGAGGAGGAGGAGCCCTGCAGTGGCGGCCGCAGCCAATGGTCGAGACGTGCGGCCGCCACTCATCTATTGCTCCAGTTTGATCCAGATCGCCCCGTTGGCTGGAAGTGCAACCTGGCCTGACGCCGGTCGACCGTGCCACGAGTGCGATGTTGCCGTCACTTCACCCAGGTTGCCCACTCCGGAGCCGCCGTATTCCGTCGCATCGGTGTTCAGGATTTCGATCCAACGGCCGGGTTCCGGTAGTCCCACACGATAGCTGCCGTGCTCGGAACCGGAGAAGTTGAAAATACACGCGATGACCGAACCGTCGGACCCGTACCGCAGAAAGCTCAGTACGTTGTTCTCGGTGTCGTTGGCGTCGATCCACGAGTACCCGCTCGGCGAGGTGTCGAGAGTCCACAATGCCGGATGCGACTTGTACGTCGCGTTCAGATCCGACACAAGGGATTTGATGCCGTTGTGTAGAGGTTCCTCGTCGATCTGGTACCAGTCGAGGCCGCGTTCCTCGGACCATTCCCGGGTCTGCCCGAATTCCTGGCCCATGAAGAGCAGTTGCTTGCCCGGGTGTGCCCACATGTACGCGAGCATCCCGCGTAGCCCTGCCGCCTTGGTGTAATCGTCACCGGGCATACGGGTCCACAGCGTGCCCTTGCCGTGTACCACCTCGTCGTGGCTGATGGGCAGCAGGTAATTCTCGCTCCATGCGTAGACGAGCGAGAAGGTGATCTCGTGGTGGTGGTAGCTCCGGTGGATCGGATCGCGCCCGAGGAAGCCGAGAGTGTCGTGCATCCACCCCATGTTCCACTTCATGTTGAAGCCGAGTCCGCCGACATTCGTGGGACGGGTGACGCCGGGCCACGCCGTCGACTCCTCGGCCACGGTGACCACGCCGCGGTGCTTCTTGTGCACCGTCGCGTTCATCTCCTGCAGGAAGGTGACGGCCTCGAGGTTCTCACGGCCGCCGTAGACGTTGGGAGTCCAACCGCCCTCTGGCCGGGAGTAATCCAGGTACAACATCGATGCCACGGCGTCGACCCGAAGGCCGTCGATGTGGAACTCGTCGATCCAGTACAAGGCGTTCGCGACCAGGAAGTTGCGAACCTCGCGCCGGCCGAAGTCGAAAACCAAAGTGCCCCAGTCGAGTTGTTCACCTCGCTGCGGGTCGCCGTGTTCGTAGAGCGGGCCGCCGTCGAATCGAGCGAGCGCCCATTCGTCCTTGGGGAAGTGGGCAGGCACCCAGTCCACGATGACGCCGATTCCGGCGCTGTGCAGGTGGTCGACGAAGTAGCGGAAATCGTCGGGGCTGCCGAACCGGGATGTGGGTGCGTAGTAGGACGTCACCTGGTAACCCCAGGACCCGCCGAACGGATGCTCGGCAACCGGGAGCAATTCCACGTGAGTGAACCCGGTCTCGGTGATGTATTCGGCGAGCTGCTCGGCCAGCTCGCGGTACCCCAGACCCGGTCGCCAGGACGCCAGGTGAACTTCGTACACGCTCATCGGTGCCTGCGTGGGTTCGATCCCGGCTCTGGTGTCGAGCCACTTCTCGTCGCTCCAGGTGTACGACGACGCGGTGACGACCGATGCGGTGGACGGTGGAACCTCGGTGGCGAACGCCATCGGATCGGCCTTGTCCTTCACCGAACCGTCGGAGCCGTGTACACGGAACTTGTACAGGGCACCGGGTGCGATGTCGGGGACGAACAGCTCCCAAACCCCGGTGGAGCCGAGGACGCGCATCGGCCAACTACGGCCGGTCCACCCGTCGAAGTCGCCCACCAGTGTGACGCCCTGCGCGGCAGGGGCCCACACCGCGAACGAGGTACCGGTGACGGGGCCGTCGGGGGTGGCGTAGAACTGCTGGTGCGCACCGAGAATGTCCCACAGGCGCTCGTGTCGGCCCTCGCCGAACAGGTGCAGGTCGAGCTCGCCCAGGGTGGGCAGGAACCTGTACCCGTCGGCGGATTCGGACACGTGCCCACCCGGCCAGGTGACCACGAGCCGGTAATCGATCAGGTCCTCGATTGGGACCAGCGCAGAGAAGAGGCCGTGGGCGACGTGGGTCAACTCGTGGTCGACGCCGCCGACCCGGGCGACGACCTTCTCGGCGTCGGGCTTGAGCGCACGGATTGCCGTTCCGCCGGGCACCGGGTGCGCACCGAGCACGGAGTGCGGGTTGTAGTGCCGACCAGCGGCGATCAGATCGAGATCGTTGTCGGACGGGGCTGCGACGGTGTCTTCGGGCGTCGTCGGATTCTTGGTCACGTTGAATCCACTCACTTTCGGTTGCCGCGGTAGGCCAGTTCGATTCGTGCCGGATAGGGAATGTGGGGGAGCGTGAAGATGTGCGCCACCGAGGTCCACGGCTCGAGTCGGACGAAGTTGGTGTGGCCCCAGTTGTAGTGGATGCCGCTCACCTCGTCCTTGATCGTCAGGGTGTCCTGCCAGTCGTGGCCGAGCGCGGGCATGTCCAGATGGACGGTGCCCTCCTCGGCTCCGAACGGATTGAGGTTGACGACCACCAGAACCGAGTCGCCGGTCTGCGGATCGAATTTCGAATACCCGATCAGCGCTTCGTTGTCGATCGTGTGGAAATGGATGTTGCGCAATTGCTGCAGCGCGGGATGCGCACGCCGAATTGCGTTCAGCGTGGTGATCCACGGCTCGAGCGATTCACCGCGGGCCAGCGCACCCTCGAAATCGCGCGGACGCAGTTGGTACTTCTCCGAGTCCAGGTACTCTTCGCTGCCCTCTCGTACGGCCTGATGTTCGTACAGTTCGTACCCGGAGTACACGCCCCACGTCGGTGCCAACGTGGCCGCCAGGGCTGCTCGCAGAGCGAACATTCCAGGCCCGCCGTGTTGCAGGCTCTCGTGCAGGATGTCCGGAGTGTTGACGAAGAGATTCGGACGAGCGTCGTCGGCTCGTCGAGCGTGCTCTTCGGCGAACTCGGTCAGCTCCCACTTGGCTGTGCGCCAGGTGAAGTACGTGTAGGACTGGGTGAAGCCGCGCTGTGCCAGGCCGTACATACGAACCGGCCTGGTGAACGCCTCGGCGAGGAACAGCACGTCCGGATCGGTCTTCTTGACCTCGGCGATGAGCCATTCCCAGAAGTCCGGTGGCTTGGTGTGCGGGTTGTCGACTCGGAAGACCTTGACGCCCAGTGAAATCCAGTAGCGGACAACGCGCAGTACTTCTTCGTAGATGCCGCGTCGATCGTTGTCGAAGTTGACCGGATAGATGTCCTGGTACTTCTTCGGAGGGTTCTCGGCGTACGCGATCGTGCCGTCCGGAAGGACGGTGAACCACTCGGAATGTGTTGCGGCCCAAGGGTGATCGGGAGCGGCCTGAAGGGCGAGGTCGAGTGCCACCTCGAGGCCGTGCTCGTGCGAGGCGGCGACGAAGGTTCGGAAATCGTCCTCGGTTCCCAGCTCGGGATGGATGGCATCGTGCCCGCCGTCCTTCGACCCGATTGCCCACGGCGACCCGACGTCCTCGGGGCCGGGAGTCAGCGTGTTGTTCGGACCCTTCCGGTTGATCGTGCCGATCGGGTGGATCGGTGGCAGGTAGACGATGTCGAAGCCCATTCGCGCGATGCGAGGCAGTTGCTCGATCGATGTGGCGAAGGTGCCGTGCCGAGGTGAGCCGTCCTCGTTCCAGCCGCCGGTCGATCGTGGGAAGAACTCGTACCACGCACCGTTGAGAGCGAGATTGCGATCGACCCAGATGTTGACCGCCCGCGACCTCGTCACCAGCTCACGCAACGGATGCGCGAACAGCAGTTCGGCGACCGAGGCCGAGAATGCCGAGGACACCCGCGCCGGCAGCGGGCGATCGGTGTCGCGCAGGGCAGCGGCGACATCGGCGAGTAGTTGCCTGCTCTCTGCGGGAACTCCGGTGGAGGCGCGAAGGAACAGGCGCGCCCCTATCTCGAGGTCGTTCGCGAGTTCGTGCGCACTCTGACCGACGCCGAGCTTCGCCTCGACGGCATGCCGCCAGGTGCTCACCGGATCGCTCCACGCTTCGATACGGCAGATCCAGTAACCGGGCCGGGACGGGACGAACACCGCGTCGAACGTGTCCGGCTCGTGGCCGGGCGTCATGGGAATGCGTTCGAGCTTGCCTCCCGGTCCGCGCACCGACAGCGTCGCGGCCACCGCGTCGTGACCCTCGCGCCAGACATCGGCGGAGACCGGAAAGGTCTCGCCCACCACCGCTTTCGCGGGGTATTTCCCGGTCGTCGTATCTGGAAGGACATTGTCGATACCAAGTCGACCTGTCACTTCACACTCCATTCTTCGTTAGAGGTATGGCTGCGCGGGCGCAACCTCTGATCGAACCGATATTTGGTGTGCTTCTACTCGTCAACCGTAGTGCAGCAGCGCAGATGGCGCGTGCGCCGACGCATACTGACCGCGACGGACCGACGAGGCAATTTTCGCCGAGCACCCCATCGGCACAGGTATCCGTGGGTAGGGTTCGGCTCTGTGAAAGCCTTGCGTCGATTCACCGTCCGAGCCCACCTTCCCGCCCGTCTGAATGCCCTCGCCGAGCTCTCGACAAACCTCCGGTGGTCGTGGCACACGGCGACGCAGGATCTGTTCGAGCACGTGGACCCGCTGCTATGGACCGAACTCGAACGTGATCCGTTGGCGGTGCTCGGAGCCGTCGCACCGGACCGTCTCGAAGAACTGGCCGCCGACGAGACGTTCCTGACCGAGCTCGACGCCGCCGAGAAGGACTTGCACGACTACCTCGCTCGCCCGCTCTGGTATCAGGATCAGCTGTCCGAGGGACGGGCTCTGCCGTCGGGCATCGGGTATTTCTCGATGGAGTTCGGCGTCACCGAGGTGCTGCCCAACTACTCCGGCGGCCTCGGCATCCTGGCCGGTGACCACCTCAAAGAAGCCTCTGACCTGGGTCTTCCGCTGATAGGCGTCGGGTTGCTCTACCGCTCGGGGTACTTTCGCCAGTCGCTGACCGCCGATGGCTGGCAGGCCGAGCGCTATCCGTCCCTGGACCCACACGGTCTTCCGCTGCGGCTGCTCACCGACGATGGGGACGCTCCCGTTCTGATCCACGTGTCCATGCCGGGATCGCGCGTACTCCGTGCGCGCGTGTGGATCGCCCAGGTAGGACGTGTCCCGCTTCTGTTGCTCGATTCCGATATCGCCGACAACGATCCCGAGCTACGCGGGGTGACCGACCGGTTGTACGGCGGCGATCAAGACCACCGCATCAAGCAGGAGATCCTCGCCGGTATCGGCGGAGTTCGGGCAATTCGGGCCTACACCCGTGCACACGGTCTGCCCGACCCCGAGGTGTTCCACATGAACGAGGGCCACGCAGGCTTCCTCGGCGTAGAGCGCATCCGGGAACTCGT
The DNA here is from genome assembly GCF_054960675.1 of Rhodococcus sp. PSi06. Classification (NCBI taxonomy): domain Bacteria; kingdom Bacillati; phylum Actinomycetota; class Actinomycetes; order Mycobacteriales; family Nocardiaceae; genus Rhodococcus; species Rhodococcus sp. PSi06. The sequence goes on along the minus strand of NZ_JBHNYO010000024.1, from coordinate 30,244 downwards.
CACCACCGGCGCGCTGGACTTCGACTCGGCTCTCGCTGCGGTGCGCGCCGGCACCGTGTTCACCACGCACACCCCGGTCCCCGCAGGAATCGACCGGTTTCCGGCCGATCTGGTGCGGCACTACTTCGGCAGTGCCGACGGGGGACCGGATTCCGCGTTGTTGCCGGGCCTGCCGATGGACCGCATTCTCGCACTCGGCGGCGAGAGCGATCCCTCGGTGTTCAACATGGCGCACATGGGATTGCGGCTCGGTCAACGAGCCAACGGAGTGTCGAAGCTGCACGGCATCGTCAGCCGCGAGATGTTCAACGGACTGTGGCCGGGATTCGATGCATCCGAGGTGCCCATCGGCTCGGTCACCAACGGAGTGCACGCCCCGACGTGGTCTGCGCGGGAGTGGGCGCAGGGCGGCGAATTGTCCTCGGAGCACCTGTGGTCCACGCGTAACGCACTGCGTGCGCAATTGGTGGACGAGGTACGCCGCCGAGTGCGACGATCGGCACTCGAACGAGGCTCCACCCAGGCCGAGATCAGTTGGACTGCAAACGTTTTCGACCCGAACGTGCTGACGGTCGGGTTCGCTCGACGCGTACCGACGTACAAGCGCTTGACTCTGATGCTGCGCGAACCCGAGCGACTGCGAGCGATGTTGCTGGACCCCCAGCGACCGGTTCAACTGGTGGTGGCCGGCAAGTCGCATCCCGCAGACGACGGCGGAAAGGCGCTCATCCAGCAGATCGTCAGATTCGCCGATGACGCCGGAGTGCGGCACCGCATCGTATTTCTGCCCGACTACGACATGTCCATGGCACGCTTCCTGTACTGGGGTTGCGATGTGTGGCTGAACAATCCGCTGCGTCCGCTCGAAGCGTGCGGTACCTCGGGCATGAAATCGGCACTCAACGGCGGCCTCAATCTCTCGATCCGCGACGGGTGGTGGGACGAGATGTACGACGGCGAGAACGGCTGGGCCATCCCGACCGCCGATGGCGTCACCGACGACGAGCGACGAGACGATCTGGAAGCAGCTGCGCTGTACGAGCTGCTCGAACAAGCTGTGCTGCCCAAGTTCTACGACCGCGGCGAGGACGGCATGCCCAGCCGATGGGTCGAGATGGTGCGCCACACCATCGAACAGCTGGGCCCGAAGGTGCTGGCGTCGAGAATGGTGCAGGAGTACACACTCGGCTACTACGCGCCGGCTGCCGAGTCGGTTCGAGCGGTCTCGGCCGACGGTCACCGCGGTGCCGCCGATGTGGCGTCGTACCGGCGCCGCATCGAACAGTCCTGGAGCGCAGTGAAAGTCACCCACGTCGACAGTGAAGGACTACCGGACACTCCGGTGATCGGTGCGGAACTGTCGTTGCGCGCGAACGTCGACCTCGGCGGTTTGGACGCGTCGGACGTCGTGGTGCAGGCGGTGGTGGGTCGCGCCGACGACGAGGAGAACCTCACCGACATCCGGACGTCGGTCATGACGCACGTGGGTACCGAGGGCAGCGAGCACGTCTATGCAGGCGAGAGCACGCTGCCGCACAGTGGCGCAGTGGGATACACCGTGCGTGTACTGCCGCACCACGCCGGCCTGGCCTCGGATGCAGAGCTGGGTCTGGTCTCGGCTCCGTAGGGGCGCAGGCGCTACTTACCTGCCAGACGGGTGAGCGCCTTGCGCACCACCTCCGGGTCCGACGTCTCCCAGAACGGAGGCAAGGAGGCTCGGAGGTAGCCGCCGTAGCGGGCCGTGGCCAAGCGCGAATCGAGAACGGCGACAACGCCTTTGTCGTCGACGCTGCGGAGCAGGCGGCCGACGCCCTGGGCCAACAGCAGCGCTGCGTGGTTGGCTGCGACTGCCAGGAACCCGTTCCCACCCCGGGACTCGACGGCCTGCTGCCGGGCCACGAGTAACGGGTCGTCGGGTCGGGGAAACGGAATCCGATCCAGGATCACCAGGCTCAGCGACGGACCGGGCACGTCGACGCCCTGCCACAGCGACAAGGTTCCGAACAGAGACGTGGCCTCGTCATCGGCGAACTTCTGCACGAGCGCGCCGGTGGAGTCGTCGCCCTGACACAGGACCGGTGTGTCGAGACGCTCCCGCATCTCCTCCGCAGCGGCCTTGGCCGCACGCATCGAGGAGAAGAGCCCGAGCGTTCGCCCTCCAGCGGCACTGACGAGCGACTCGATTTCGTCGAGGTAGGACTTGGAGAGTCCATCGCGTCCGGGTGGAGACAAGTGCTTGGCGATGTACATGATGCCGGCGCGAGCGTGGTCGAACGGCGAACCGACGTCCAGCGAATTCCAGCGAATCGACCCGTCGTCGGACGGCGGCTCCACCCCCGATGCCATCGCCGTGTCGCTGCGTGACGGCGTCTCCGCGGGTAATCCCCAGTTGACGGCCAATCCGTCGAACGAGCCGCCGACCGTCAGAGTCGCCGACGTCAATACCACGGTGGACTCCGCGAACAGCCTGGCCCGCAGTAGCCCGCCCACCGAGAGCGGAGCGATGCGGACGGTGCGTTTGACGTTGCCGCGGAAGTCGTCGACGGCGTGCCAGACGACGTCTCGACGCTTGGCCGGATCGGGTTCGTCGAACGCGGTGAGGACGCGAACCGCGCTGTCGTGGACCTCGTCGACCGCGACGAGTGCGGCACTGCGAGCCGCGGCGGCCTCGGGGTCGCTGGCCGCCATGCCCTGCTTGGTGGGGCCGATCGCGGTGCGGACGGCCCAGGCGGCGTCGCGGATGGAGGCGAGCGCAGGACCGACGCCGTCGGGCAGTGACTGCCAGCGGCTGGGGGGTAGCTCATCGAGAATTGCAGCCCAGTTCTCGGCCGCTCCTTCGAGTCGGTCCACGGTCTCTTCTTCGATCAACTTCGCGCTCCGGCGAGCGGCAGCGGTGACGGTGGCGGCCGACAACTCCTCGGTGGCAACGCCGGTCACGCGGTCCACCAATTCGTGAGCCTCGTCGACGACCACGACGTCGTGCTCGGGCAGGATCTGAATTCCGGTGATCGCGTCGATCGCGAGCAGGGCGTGATTGGTCACCACGACGTCGACCTGGGCGGCCTCGGTGCGGGCGCGCTCGGCAAAGCAGTCCTCTCCGACGGGGCAGCGGGACTTGCCCAGGCATTCGCGCGCCGTGACGCTGACCTGACGCCAGGCCTGATCGCTGACTCCGGGTACGACGTCGTCCCGGTCACCCGTTTCGGTCTCCGATGACCACTTGGTCAGCCGGACCACCTCGCGACCCATGCGCGAGACCGCGAACGGGTCGAACAGTTCCGCATCCGGAGCTTCCTGCGCGGCACCGGTGTGGATCTTGTTCATGCACAGGTAGTTGTTGCGGCCCTTCAAAATTGCGAACTTCGGCCGCCGGCCCAGAGCGTCGGTCAGCGCATCGGACAGGCGCGGCAGGTCGCGATCGACCAACTGCCGCTGCAGCGCGATGGTGGCGGTGGAGACGATGACGGTCTTTCCCGATTCGACCGCGTGCCTGATGCTGGGCACGAGGTACGCGAGGGACTTACCGGTACCGGTGCCTGCCTGTACCGCGAGATGCTCACCGGTGTCGATCGAGTGCGCCACCGCCGAGGCCATCGTCAACTGATTGCTACGTTCCTTGCCGCCCAGCGAATGCACCGCGACCTGCAGGAGAGCGGGGACGGTGGGCAACTCGGTCTTCGACGGCACCGAAGAAGACTACTGCCGATCGCCCGTGGGGTTCGGCACCGACACCGCCCCTAGCTCTCGACGAAGCGGGTCGGTATCGCCGGTTCGCCCTGGGACAGCTTCAGGCCCTCCCACGGCAGGCTGACCAGCCGCGCGGCAAGGAGTTTCCGGCCGTCGGCCAGCGTCGGCAGGTCGGGGACGCGCTCGCCGCCGCGGACCAACGGCGTGGTCAACGTCTCTACCGTCACATCGTCGTCGTCGACGGTCGGGTGAGCGTCGAACGGGTGCACGATCTCCTCGACGGCTGTACCGGTGCTGCGTGCCGTCCGCATCGCGGCCTTGGTGCCTCCGCGGGATTCCTTGTGGCTGCTGCGCTTGGCGACAGGGATACCGTCGACCGTGACCAGTTTGTAGACCATGCCCGCCGTCGGTGCACCCGAACCGGTGACCAGCGATGTGCCGACGCCGTAGGAGTCGACCGGCTCGGCCCGTAGTGCGGCGATCGCGTATTCGTCGAGGTCTCCGGAGACGACGATCTTGGTCTTCGGTGCGCCCAGAGCGTCCAGCTGGTCGCGCACCTGGCGCGCGAGCACCCCGAGGTCTCCGGAGTCGATGCGCACCCCGCCGAGTTCGGGCCCGGCCACCTCGATGGCGTTGGCGACTCCCTGGGTGATGTCGTAGGTGTCGACGAGCAGGGTGGTGCTCACGCCGAGGGCGCGTACCTGCGCCGCGAAGGCAGACTTTTCGTCCGGGCCGTCGTCGGTGGTGTGCAGCAGGGTGAAGGCGTGAGCCGACGTGCCTGCGCCCGGAACGCCGTGCCTGCGGACGGCTTCCAGATTGGACGTTGCGGTGAAGCCGGCCAGATAGGCCGCCCGTGACGCCGCGACGGCGGCCTCTTCGTGGGTGCGCCGCGATCCCATCTCGATGATCGGTCGCGATTCCGCAGACGCCTTCATCCGCGCTGCCGCCGACGCGATGGCACTGTCGTGATTGAGGATGGACAACACCAGAGTTTCGAGAACGACGCACTCCGCGAACGTGCCGCGGACGGTCAGTACGGGCGAGCCGGGGAAATAGAGCTCGCCTTCGCGGTAACCGTCGATGTCGCCGGTGAAACGGTAGTTGCGCAGCCACTCGACGGTGTCCGCGTCCAGGAATTCGGCCACGATCCGTAGCTCGTCCGGGCCGAACCGAAAACGCTCGAGGGCGTCGAGTATTCGCCCGGTGCCTGCCACAACCCCATACCGGCGGCCTGCGGGCAGCCTCCGCGCGAATACCTCGAAGCTGCACACACGATCTGCATTACCGCTGGCCAGAGCGGCCGACAGCATCGTGTATTCGTATTGATCGGTCAACAGCGCGGTGCTGACGCCGGCGTTGGAAATCGTGTGATCGGTGGTCGCGTCGTTGCTCACCTCGCCCACCCTACGAGCGAAGGGGCGACGGTGGGGCGCTGGCCCGACACGCCGTACCCTGATGGGCATGCCTTGGTTGACGGTGGATGTGTCGCTTCTGCCCGTGGACGGCGTCTCGGCAGGTGAGGTCCGCGCAGCGTCACCGCAAGCGGTACCGGCCCAGACCGAGGCCGTTGCCGCCGACGAGGCACACGACACTCCGTGGGTCACGATCGTGTGGGACGACCCGGTCAACCTCATGCACTACGTCACCTACGTCTTCCAGAAGCTTTTCGGCTACAGCAAGGCCAAGGCGACCGAGCTGATGATGCAGGTTCATTCCGAGGGCAAAGCCGTCGTGTCGAGCGGTGAGCGTGACGCGATGGAAAACGATGTTCGACGCCTGCACGCGGCTGGTCTGTGGGCCACCATGCAGCAGGACAAATAACAGCTCACCACCTCCCCGTCAGAGAAGGACATCAGCAACAGTGCGCACGTGGACGAGACGGAATTCGCTGTCCGGAGTCAAGATCAAATCCGAGATCGATGCGCGTGAGGCTGCAGTGCTCAGGTCTCTGGTCGGCTCGGTCCTCGGATTGTTGCGTGACCGTTCCGCCGACGCGCCCACCGACGAGCTGGCCGCGCTGACCGGTCTGCGTACCGGCCACAACACTCCGCCCGAGGATGCTGCGCTGGCACGGCTGCTCCCGGACTTCCACCGCGCCGATCCCAGCCGCGACGACGAGGATCCGACCGATCTCAACGGCGCTCTCCGTGGCCTTCACGAGCCCGAGATCATCGACGAGAAGGTGGCGGCCGGATCGATGATCCTGTCCACACTGCCCGAGTCCGGGGGCAAGATCGTGCTGACCCAGGAGCAGGCCGACGCGTGGCTCACCGGACTGAACGACGTCCGGCTGGCTCTCGGCACCACACTGGGCATCAGTGCAGACACACCCGATGTCCTCGACGAGGGCGATCCTCGCGCCCCGCACCTCGACGTGTATCACTGGTTGACCTGGATGCAGGATTCCCTGGTACAGGTCCTCGTTCCTTAGGACGCCGACGTGACCGCAGCCTTCGCGAAAACCGGACCACGGGACTGCCTGACCGATGTGGCAGGTCTGTCGGTCGGCCATCATCACGAACTCGACGACGACGCCTCGATGGGATCCGGTTCGGCCACCGGCTGCACCGTGGTTCGCGTCGATGGTGGCGCAACAGCGGCAGTCGACGTACGCGGCGGCGGACCGGGAACGCGCGAGACCGATCTACTCGATCCGAGTCATTCCGTTCGACACGTCAACGCGATCCTGTTGACCGCGGGCAGTGCATACGGGCTGGCGGCCGCAGACGGCGTCATGCGGTGGCTCGAGGAGCACGAACAGGGCATCCCGATGGGCAGTCCAGGGCACGTCGTGCCGATCGTGCCGGCCGCGGTGATCTTCGATCTGCCCGTCGGCGACTGGGCAGCGCGCCCGACCGCGGAGTTCGGCTACCGCGCCGCGGCCGCGGCGGCGACCGAGTTCGCGACGGGATCGGTGGGGGCAGGAGTCGGTGCCCGCGCCGGCGTGCTCAAAGGAGGCGTGGGCACCGCGAGCACGGTGATCCAAGGCGGCCCGGCCGACGGGGTGACGGTGGCGGCTCTGATGGTCGCCAATCCCGTCGGCGAGGTGTTCGATCCACGGACAGGCTTGTTGTGGGGCACCAGCACTCTGGGCCCTGCGGTATTCGGCATGCGTGAGCCCCACGCCGACGAGGTGCAGGCCGCGCTGGCGCTCGATCCCAAGAACAGTGCCCTCAACACCACGATCGGTGTGGTCGCCACGGACGCGACGCTGTCGTCGGCGTCCTGCGCTCGGATTGCCGTCGCGGGCCACGACGGGCTCGCGCGTGCAATCCGACCTGCGCACTCGCCACTCGACGGCGACACCGTCTTCGCCGTGTCCACGGGTACCGAGCCCGCCGCCGCCGAGTCTTCGGTACCCGCTGCGTTCTCCGCCGAGATACCGGTACTTGCTGCGGTCACCGAAGCGGCTGCACTCGTCGTGGAACGGGCGATCGTCCGCGCCCTGCTCGACGCCACCTCGGTGGCCGGCATCCCCACCTACCGCCAGATGTTCCCCTCGGCCTTCCCCGCAACGCGTTCCTGACCGGCAGGTAGCCCTACCGGTACCGTGGTGATACCGAGGTTGGAGGCGATCATGAGTGAGACCGGCAAGCTTCCCGGCACCCGAGAGCGGCCCGCGTGGATGCAGGCGGCGGTATTCGTCGGAGCATTCGTCGCGCTGCTGTGGATCATCGAGATCATCGATGTCGCGAGCGGATCGCGGCTCGAACGCAACGGAATCGAGCCCAGGTCCGTCGACGGACTGTGGGGCATTCTGTTCGCGCCTGTCCTGCACGACGATTGGCAGCATCTGATCGCCAACACGGTCCCCATGATCGTGCTCGGATTCTTGGTGTTGCTCTCGGGAATGGCTCGTGGTCTGGCGGCCACCGGGATCATCTGGGTCGTCGGCGGCTTCGGTACCTGGCTCACGGCCGGGGCCTACAGCAACACGATCGGTGCATCGATTCTGATCTTCGGGTTCATCGCCTACCTGCTCGTTCGAGGCTTCTTCACCCGGCAACTCGGCCAGCTGGCGATCGGCGTGGTGGTGTTCGTGCTGTACGGCAGCGCGTTGTGGGGCGTACTGCCGAGCGATCCGAACATCTCCTGGCAGGGCCATCTGTTCGGGGCCATCGGCGGAGTGGTCGCCGCCCGGATGTTGTCGGCCGATGCACGCGCCGAGCGCGCCCGGACGAAAGCACTCGGTCGATCCGCTTCGTGACCGTCGGGTCGCCGTTCGGTGGTCGATTTCGCCGACTCGCGATGCGAATAGTGCCCGAACGTTTCGAGTGACGCGCTCGGCGTGGCAGCATGGCCTACATGCGAATTACCGTCCTGGGATGTTCGGGCAGTGTGTCCGGACCCGATTCACCCGCGTCGGGCTATCTCCTGGAAGAAGAGGAGACTGCGCCGGTCGTTCTCGACTTCGGACCCGGCGTCCTCGGGGCGTTGCAGCGTCACGCCGATCCGGGAGATGTGAGTGTTCTGCTCTCACATCTACACGCCGATCACTGCCTCGACGTTCCGGGACTGCTGGTGTGGCGTAGGTACCACCCCAACCCGCCGGAGGGCCGCGCAATCGTCTACGGGCCCAAGGACACCGCGTTTCGGCTCGGAGTTGCCTCGGCCGAGTGCGGCGGGCAGATCGACGACATGTCCGACACCATCGATCTGCGTCGGTGGGTGGACGGCCGCACCGTGGAGTTCGGCAAGCTGTCGATTCTGACGCGGCAGGTGTTCCATCCGCCGGAGTCCTACGGCATGCGGATCACTACCGGGGAAGGCCGCATCTTCACCTACAGCGGCGATACGGGAATGTGTCAGGCGGTGCAGGATCTGGCGCACGGTGCCGATGTGTTCCTGTGCGAGGCATCGTGGACCGACAGTCCCGAGCGACCCGAGGGCGTACATCTGTCCGGAACCGAGGCCGGTCGAATCGCCCGCGAAGCCGGGGTGGGCGAACTGCTGCTCACTCACATTCCGCCGTGGACGTCTCGCGAGGACGTCATCGCCGAGGCCAAAGCGGAGTTCAGTGGACCGGTGCATGCCGTTCTTCCGGGGGACGTATTCACCGTCTGAGGACGCGCTAGGCTTCGAGTCGTGTCCAGACGAGAAGACGGCAGGGCGGACGACGAGCTCCGCAACATCAAGATCACCCGTGGATTCACCAGTCATCCGGCAGGGTCGGTGCTGGTCGAGTTCGGCAACACCAGGGTGATGTGCACGGCCAGCGTCGAGGAGGGTGTGCCGCGTTGGCGAAAGGGATCCGGCCTCGGTTGGCTCACCGCCGAGTACGCGATGCTTCCGGCGGCGACACACACCCGCAACGGCCGCGAGTCGGTCAAGGGCAAGGTCGGCGGACGCACCCAGGAGATCTCTCGCCTGGTCGGTCGTTCACTGCGTGCCTGCATCGATCTGGCCGCCATCGGTGAGAACACGATCGCGCTCGACTGCGACGTACTCCAGGCGGACGGCGGCACCCGAACTGCTGCCGTCACCGGAGCATTCGTCGCGCTCAACGACGCCGTCACGTACCTGCGGGCAGCCGGACGACTCGCCGACCCGCAGCCGATTTCCTGCATGATCGCCGCGGTCAGCGTCGGCGTCGTCGACGGACGGGTGCGTCTCGATCTGCCCTACGAAGAGGACTCCCGCGCCGAGGTCGACATGAATGTGGTCGCGACCGACACCGGCACTCTGGTGGAAATTCAAGGCACCGGAGAAGGCGCGACCTTCCCGCGCACGACACTCGACAAGTTGCTCGACTCCGCGTTCGTCGGCATCGAGAAATTGTTCGAGGTTCAGAAGGAAGCTCTGGCCCTGCCGTACCCGGGGAACCTACCCGAGCCGGCCGCTGCGGGATCGAAGAAGAAGTTCGGTGCCTGATTCCAAGCTCCTGGTCGCCAGTCGCAATGCGAAGAAGCTACGCGAACTGCGGCGGGTCCTCGACGCTGCCGGTCTCGTCGGTATCGAGCTGATCGGTCTCGACGAGGTTCCTCCCTTTCCCGAGGCACCCGAGACCGGAGCCACCTTCGAGGAGAATGCGCTCGCCAAGGCTCGCGACGGGGCTGCAGCTACTGGATTGGCTTGTGTCGCAGATGATTCCGGGATCGAGATCGATGCACTCAACGCGATGCCCGGTGTGCTGTCGGCACGCTGGTCCGGTACTCACGGCCAGGACGAGGCCAACACCGCGTTGGTACTCGCGCAGTTGACGGACACGCCCGACGAGCGACGCGGGGCGGCATTCGTGTCGGCCTGCGCTCTGGTGGTTCCGGGCGGAAACGAGACTGTCGTCCGCGGTGAGTGGCGTGGAACCGTGGCGCGAGAGCCCAAGGGCGAGAACGGTTTCGGATACGATCCCATCTTCGTCCCCGAAGGTGACGGCCGCAGTGCGGCGCAGCTGAGCCCGGACGAGAAGGATGCGGCCTCGCATCGTGGCCGAGCGCTGAGCAAGCTCGTTCCTGCGCTCGAAGAACTGACAGGGCGGTAATCGTGCGGGTGCGCCCAGTAGTGCGGTGTGCGTCGGTTGCGCTCGCCGCCGGTGCGGTGTGTCTGACGGGTGTCCCGGCCTCGGCCGCTCCGGTTGCAGGCTCGTTTGCCGAGGCTTTCGCCTTTTCCATCACGCATCCGGGCGTGACGCCTGCCGGCGCGAACGATTACTCGTGCGTCCCCAGTGCCGAGCATCCGGAACCGGTAGTGCTGGTACACGGTTTCCTAGAGAACTCCTACGACAACTGGGGGTCCTTGTCACCGAAGTTGGCCGCCGCCGGGTACTGCGTGTTCGCTGTCGACTACGGGAACACCGGGCCGGTGCCCGCACTGGGAGGTCTGGGATCGATTCCCGACAGCGCTGGTGAACTGTCGACCTTCGTCGATTCCGTGCTCGCGGCGACAGGGGCCGAGAAGGTGTCCATCGTCGGTCACTCGAAAGGGGGCACGGTGCCCCGCTATTACGCGCGCTTCCTCGGCGGGGATCGGACGGTATCCCGGATCGTGGCGCTGTCTCCGCCGAACTATCCGACTGCGGGCCCGCCCGTGCAGGACGACGTGCTGCAGCGACTGAACGAGGGGAGCGACACCGTCTCGGGAATCGAGTACACGACGATCGTCACCCGCTACGACCAGATCGTCGTTCCGTACACCGCGTCGCTGTTGACCGGTGCAGGGAACACGAACGTGGTGATTCAGGATGTGTGCCCGGCCGATGTCGTCGAGCACACGGGAATTTCGTACGATCCGACGGCGCAGCAGCTGGTCGAGAACGCACTGGACACAGAGAATGCGCAGCCGATCGACTGCTGAGGTCAGATGGCGAAGTCGGCTTTGACCTGCTTGGTGCGCTTGTGCTCGATGTAGAAGGACAGGAACGGAACGGTGCCGGCAAGCAGGGTGCCGATGGTGCGCCCGGCAGGCCAGCGCACCTTGATTGCGAGGTCGATCGTCAGGATCAGATACACCAGGTAGACCCAACCGTGCACTACGGCAATCCAATTGGGCACGTTCTCGACCTTGAAGATGTATTTCGCAACCATTTCGGTCACGAGGACGAGCAACCAGATGCCGGTGACATAGGCGAGCACGCGGTAGCGCAACAACGCGGATGCGATTTTCTGGGTCTTGTTCGTGGACGCCTGCGTCTTGTGCGGTGCCGAACTCACGTGGTGCTCCTGTCGGTCCCGCGGGATTCGTTCAGCTCCGCGAGGTAGCTGTTGTATTCGAGTAGTTGCCTGGCCTCGGGATCGTCCAGGTCGCTCGCGTCTGCCGCAGGGGCATGACGTTGGGGGAGCAGGTCGAGGGGCACCTCGGTGGGTCCGTCGGGCCGCGCGGCTGCGGTGTCGTCGGGATCCTCGTCCTCGAGGCGGACGAACTTGCGATAGGCGTAGACCACGAACGCCGCGAACAACGGCCATTGAAATGCGTACCCGAGGTTCTGGCCGTTGCCGCCGACTGCCTCGAAGCGTTCCCACTGCCACCAGCCGAGGCCGAGACAGACCGCCGCTGCCACTACGACCAGCGCGATCAACGCGGGTCGACGGTTCGGGCGGGAGGAGGTCACGCTTCGACGGTACCGGAGGTGCTACTACCTGAGGTAGTCGCGTGACGAGTGACCGCGGTGATTCTCACCATGGTCGGCCTCGGTCTTCCTACGATCTATTCTGGTGCGCGAGGGGGGACTTGAACCCCCACGTCCTGAGACACTGGAACCTAAATCCAGCGCGTCTGCCAATTCCGCCACTCGCGCGTGCCGGTGAAGTCTACTACCGGTCCACCGGTAGCCGCGACGCGGTTCTGTGGCCGAGTGCGGTGATCCGAGCTCGTCCCCGACGGGTGGCCGGGTCGAGCCCGATTAGGCTCGAGGAGTGGCACAGAAGAAGGAAAGCTCGTTCGATCCGGCCCGAACACTGGGGCTGCTGTGGCGAGTGGGGGCGAAGCCGAGCCGAACCGGGCTGAGCGTGGACACGATCGTCGACGCCGCCATCGAGCTGGCCGACGCGCACGGCCTCGATTTCGTCTCGATGCGTAACGTGGCGGAGCATCTCGGGGTCGGCGCGATGTCCCTCTACACCCACGTCCCGGGTCGGGAGGAGCTGGCGGATCTGATGATCGACAGGTCCCTTGCCGGCCTCTACTCACATGTCGACGAGCCGTTCTCTGTTCCCGGTGGGTGGCGTCCTGCTCTGCGTTTCGTCGCCGAGCGCAATTGGTCTCTGTATCAACGGCATTCGTGGTTGCTCGAGGCAGAGGGGGTGCGGCCGGTATTGGGTCCGCACACCAACGACAAGTACGAGGCCGAACTACGCCCTCTGGTCGACACCGGCCTGACCGACATCGAGATCGACTCCGTGCTCACTCTTGTGCTCACACACGTCTCCGGCACCGCGCGTGCCCTCGCCGGCGTCGCGCGGGTGAAAGAGCAGTCGGGTATGTCCGACGCTCAGTGGTGGGCGGCTACCGCTCCGATCATCGAACAGGTGATGGATCGTGAGCGGTTTCCGGTGTCGTCCCGGGTCGGGACGGCCGCGGCGGCGTCGTACGACGCCGCCAGCGATCCGGTGCACGCCTACCGCTTCGGCTTGGAGTGCATTCTCGACGGTGTGGAGGTGCTGATGTCTCGCGATCAGCCCGCCGATCGCAGTCCCGCCTCGGAGTGAGACTGCTTCGGCCGGCGTGAGGTGTGTTGGTATCGCCATACTGCGTGTTCGAGCGAGGCGAGGTCGGTGCCGAGTGTGTCCGCCGCCGCTGCGAGGATGACGGGGGAGCGGTTCTCGGCAATGTCGGCGGCGAGATCTCGATGCAGTGGTTCGAGCGCGTCGACGACGAACGTCTGCAGATGAGCGGTTGCCTTCTCGGTTCGAACTCCGAGGTGCATCAAAATGCATTCCCAGGTGATCTCGCCGAGGCCGGGGATCGCACGGAACGCGTCGAATTGTTGCTCGGTGTGGTGTGCGAAGTCTGCAGAACAGGTCAACCCCACCGAGACCAACGTCTGCGCCGCCACCGCTGCGGCGGCTCCCTTGGTTCGACTGTTGCCGGGAACGAATTGGCGGTTGGACAGAATCTCGACGAGCTCATCCGGATCCGAGTTCAGTTCTGCGAGTGTTGTCAAGTCATCGAGTCGGTTATCGCCGCGATGAGTTCGCCACCGCCCGATCACCGCGCGTACCCCGCTCGTGGGACCGCCGTACGGGGCGCGGGCGGAAAAGATGGCATCGAGCAGTGCCGCCTCGCTCTCGCCTCGCCATCCGGGCGTCCAGTGCGGCGAACGTGATTGTGACGCAACGGATTCGATGTGTGACAGGACGGCGTCGAGCTCGGCTGACGTGCAGATGTCTGTAACCGATGAATACATGAATTCCCCCCGAATTCTGCCGACCACCCTCGCGAGGAGTGGTTCGAGTGGAGAAGGTAGAGCACCCCACCGACAGGTGCATCCGACCGGCGTCTGTGCTCGAGATCACATCACGAAAAGATAACGAATAATGCGAGGTTTCCCTCATGTTTTACAGCGACGAGCGATCCTCTCGCCAGCGCGAATGTTGGTTACCGGCGAGTCGGGTAAACAAAAAGTAAAGCCGCTCCGCGAGACGTACTCGCTGGTAGCACTCGGACGTCCGAGCAAACCTGAGGATTTCCTCATGATTTTGTGTCAACCTGGAGCAGCGCGAAGGAGACCTGTCGACGAAGACAGGCTCACGCTTTTGCCCTGTTGCCCACGACGCACCACGGCAGCCATCACAGCGAACGCCTCGACCCCCCGAGGCGTCCACGAGAGGAATCTTCAGCCTTGACGATCAACGAGAGCACACCATCACACGGACGCGGCACGCGTAGCAACGCAGGCAAATCCCCTGGAAGCAGTGGCGGCTCTCGGACTCTGGCAGATCGTTTCGCCGCGGGCGAGCCCTACGCTCTGGCATTCGGTGGTCAAGGCGCACCGTGGCTCAGCTCCCTCGAGGAACTGGCCCGCGATTCCGCGCTCGAGCCCGAACTCACCGATCTCGTCAACGAGGCTGCATCCGTACTCGCGCCCGTTTCCGACGAGTTGCTGGTCGTCCGCTCCGTCGGATTCGACCCCATCGGCTGGATGCTCGAGCAGGACCTCGCCGACGACGACACCGCCGGCTCCTACGGTCCCTCCGAAGCGGCGTTGACATCGGCTGCAGTATCTCTGCCCGGCGTCTTCCTCACTCAGGTCGCAGCATTGCGTGCACTGAAGCTGCAGGGCCTCGATCCCGCCCAGACCCCGCCGGTCAAGGTCGTCGGACACTCGCAGGGCCTCATCGCCGCCGAGTCGGTCGCTGCCGACGGCGCGCAGGATGCGAACTTCCTCGCGATCGCGCAGCTCGTGGGTGCCGCAGCAGGCCTCGTCGGCCGTCGCCGCGGAATCATCGGTGCCGGCGACCGCGCGCCGATGGTCTCGGTTGCCAACGTCGAACCCCAGCGTCTGCAGGCCATCATCGCCGATCTCGCGATCGACGGAGCGCCGGAGCGATCCGCCGCACTCGCCATCCGCAACGGCCGCCGTCGCGTCGTACTCTCGGGACCGCCGGCCCAGCTGGCCCGCGTTCAGGAGAAGTGCGAACAGATCGCCGCCGAGGAAGAGCGTGAGCGCGACGCCAAGAAGCGTGGCGGTGCCGTGTTCGCCCCGGTCTTCGAGCAGCTCCCGGTCGAGATCGGTTTCCACCATCCCGCCCTCGCGGACGCTGTCGAACTCGTCAGCGCCTGGGCGCAGCGCTGTGGACTCGACGTCGAGCTCGCTCGCGACCTCGCGCAGAAGATCTTGGTCGATTCCGTCGACTGGGTCGACGCCATCGACGGCGTTGTCGACGCCGGTGCCGACTGGATCCTCGATCTCGGTCCGGGTGATCTGCTCACCCGGATGACCACCCCGGCACTGCGGGGACAGGGCGTCGGAATCATCGCCGCGTCCTCCCGCGGCGGCCACCGCAATCTGCTCACTCCGGGAGCTGCACCCGAGGTGCAGCCCGCATGGTCTGCCTTCGCGCCCAAGCCCGTGACGCTGCCTGACGGCCGCGTTGTGGTCGAAACCTCCTTCACGAAGATGACCGGACGTTCGCCGATCCTGCTCGCCGGCATGACGCCGACGACGGTCGACGCGAAGATCGTTGCGGCCGCAGCCAATGCAGGCCACTGGGCCGAGCTCGCCGGTGGCGGCCAGGTCACCGAGGACATCTTCACCGATCGCGTCGCCGAGCTCTCCACACTGCTCGAGCCCGGCCGCGCGATCCAGTTCAACTCGCTCTTCCTCGACCCGTACCTGTGGAAGCTGCAGCTCGGTGGTCGCCGCATCGTGCAGCGTGCCCGCGCGGCGGGTGCGGCCATCGACGGCGTTGTCGTCACTGCCGGCATCCCCGAACTGGACGAGGCAGTGGCCCTCATCGAGGAGCTCTCCGAGGCCGGCATCAGCTACGTCTCCTTCAAGCCGGGTACCGTCGCGCAGATTCGCGCGGTCATCCGCATCGCCAACGAGGTTCCGTCCTACCAGGTCAACGTCCACATCGAGGGCGGCCGCGCAGGCGGGCACCACTCGTGGGAGGACCTCGACGACCTGCTGCTGACCACCTACGCAGAACTGCGGTCGCGGCCCAACCTCGTCATCTGTGTCGGCGGCGGCATCGGAACCCCCGAGCGCGCAGCGGAATACCTCACGGGCACCTGGTCGGCCGTGTACGGCTACCCCAAGATGCCGCTCGACGGAATCCTCGTCGGCACCGCTGCCATGGCCACCCTCGAAGCCACCACGGCACCCGAGGTCAAGCAGCTTCTTGTCGACACACCGGGAACTCCCGACTGGGTCGGGGCCGGAACCGCCAACGGCGGAATGGCTTCGGGCCGTAGCCAGCTCGGTGCCGACATCCACGAAATCGACAACGCGGCATCGCGTTGCGGCCGACTGCTCGACGAGGTCGCCGGCAACGCCGACGCCGTGGCCGAGCGCCGCGACGAGATCATCGCCGCACTCGACGGCACCGCAAAGCCGTTCTTCGGTGACGTTGCCGAGATGACCTACCAGCAGTGGCTCGCTCGCTACCTGGATCTGGCCATCGGCACCGACTCGCGCAGCGACTTCGATTGCGGCGGTGAGTTCACCGATGCCGTTACCGAGGCACGTGAATCGGTCTGGCTCGACATCACCTGGCGCACTCGCTTCCTGGAGATGCTGCAGCGTGCCGAGGCTCGTCTGCACCCGGTCGATCGCGGACCCATCCCCACCCTGTTCGCCGACGCCGAGGTTCTCGAACGTCCACGCGCAGCACTGAAGTCGCTGCTCGCACAGTTCCCCGACGCGGGTGACGTTGTGCTGCACCCGGCCGACATCACCTTCTTCACCTCGCTGTGCCGCATGCCGGGCAAGCCCGTCAACTTCGTTCCCGTCGTCGACGGTGACGTGCGCCGCTGGTGGCGCAGCGACTCGCTGTGGCAGGCACACGACCCGCGTTACTCCGCCGATCAGGTCTGCATCATCCCCGGAACCGTTGCCGTCGCCGGGATCACTCGCGTGGACGAGCCGGTCGGTGACCTGCTGAACCGGTTCGAGAAGGCCACTGCGGACCAGCTTCTCGCCGAGGGTGTCGAGCCGGCGGCCATCGCCAGCCGTCGCCATGCCGAGATCGCGCCCGGACTGCTCGGCATCGTACTGTCGGCTCCGGACGTCACCTGGGCTTCGCGTATGACTCAGAATCCCGTTGCTCGCCTGGGCGATCCGGCCGACTGGACTGTCGATTCCGATTCCGTTGCCTCCCACCCGCAGACCGGGTCCTCGCTGACGGTGCTCGATGCAGAGCACGTCGAACTGTTGGTTCCGCTCGCTCCGGGCAAGGAAGTACGCATCCGTCTGACGGTGCCCGCTTCGACGATCGACGGCGGCGCTCCCGTCGTCACCGCACAGGACGCCCAGCAGGCCATGTCGGCTCTGCTCGGAGTTGCCGCCGGCCAGGAACTTCCGGCCGTCAAGGGTGGTGTCGCGCGGCTCAACATCGCGTGGATCCCCGATTTGATCGCTGATCACGCCGGCGTCACCGGTTCCGGACTGCCGGACACGCTGACCGTCAGCGGCAAGGCCGTGCCCGACGTTCTGGTCGGTGCCTGCTGGCCTGCCGTCTTCGCTGTGCTCGGTGCGACTCGTACTGGCCAGACGGGTCATTCCGCAGGCTCCACTCCAGGTGAGGGCATCGACGTCATCGAGGGCATGCTCGACCTGGTGCACCTCGACCACAGCGTCAACCTGGTCGGCGAACTACCCACCGACACATCCATTCTCGTCGTCAAGGCGGCTGCCGGAGAGGTGCTCGACACCGATCTCGGTCGGGTCGTCGAGGTCACCGTCGAGATCGGTGCCATGCTCGGTGAGGGCCTCGATGCTCCTGCCGTCGCAACCTTGGTTGAGCGCTTCGCGATTCGTGGACGTACCGGCAAGGGCGAGCTGTCCGATCCGGCTCGCGCCGGTGGGTCCCTCAGCGCCGAGGCCAAGGACACCCCGCGTCGTCGTCGCCGTCAGGCCACCATCGTGGCCCCGCGCAACATGGCCGCCTTCGCTCAGGTCTCGGGGGACCACAACCCGATTCACACCTCGGACGCCGCAGCACTGCTCGCCGGTCTCGGTAGCCCGATCGTGCACGGCATGTGGCTCTCCGCAGCTGCGCAGCAGACGGTCACCGCAGTCGATCACGCGGACACCAAGACTCCGCCGCGTCGCCTCACCGCGTGGACCGCACGCTTCCTCGGCATGGTTCGCCCCGGAGCCGAGATCGACGTTCGCGTCGACCGCACCGGATTCGACCAGGGCGCAGAGCTCATCGAGGTGTCCTGCCGTGTCGCCGGCGAACTCGTCATGGTCGCCACTGCTCGCACCGCTGCTCCGAAGACCGTCTACGCCTTCCCCGGACAGGGCATCCAGCGTCCGGGTATGGGACTGGACGCCCGAGCACGGTCCAAGGCCGCTCGCGAGATCTGGGAGCGTGCCGACAAGCACACCCGCAGCGCACTCGGATTCTCGATTCTTGCTGTGGTGCGCGACAACCCGACGACGCTCAAGGCGCGCGGCGTCACGCACAAGCATCCCGACGGTGTGCTGCACCTGACCCAGTTCACCCAGGTCGCGATGGCCGTTCTCGGTGTCGCACAGGTTGCCGAACTGCGTGAATCCGGTGCGTTCGTGGAGGACTCGATCCTCGCCGGACACTCGGTGGGCGAGTACAACGCACTCGCAGCAGTCGCCGGTGTGCTTCCGCTCGAAGCCGTCCTCGAGGTCGTGTTCCAGCGCGGCTCGGCCATGCACGCACTCGTTCCTCGGGACGAGAACGGCCGCAGTGACTACCGCATGGCGGCCATCCGCCCGTCTCAGATCGGCCTGGCCGACGAGGACGTGCAGGGCTTCGTCGCCGGTGTCGCCGAAGAATCCGGTGAGTTCCTCGAAATCGTCAACCTCAACCTGCGCGGTTCGCAGTACGCCATTGCCGGCACCGTCGCCGGCCTCGGCGAGCTCGAGAAGAAGATCGCAGTTCGCCGGGCAGAGTTCGGCGGCAAGGCCGCGTACATCATGGTTCCGGGCATCGACGTGCCGTTCCACTCGACCGTGCTGCGCGGGGGAGTCGACGACTTCCGCAACCGCCTGCAGACCCTGCTGCCCGAGCAGTTGGATCCGGCGATCCTGGTGGGGCGCTACATCCCGAACCTGGTGCCCAAGCCGTTCTCGCTGAAGCGTGAGTTCGCGCAGGAGATCGCCGATCTGGTGCCGTCCGAGCCGCTGAATGCTGTTCTGGCGGACTTCGACTCGTGGGCAGCGCGGCCGAGCGATCTGTGCCGCGTCATCCTGACCGAGCTGCTGGCCTGGCAGTTCGCCAGCCCGGTCCGGTGGATCGAGACCCAGGATCTGCTGTTCGCGGACGAGTCGGACGGCGGCATGGGCGTCGAGCGCTTCGTCGAGATCGGCCTCGGTGCAACACCGACCGTCGCCAACCTCGCGTCGCAGACCCTCAAGCTGCCCGGCCGCTTCGGTCACCCGGTCGAGGTGCTCAACCTCGAACGTGAAGCCGCAATCGTCTACGGCACCGACACCGACCCGGCTCCGGCCGACGAGGACGAGGTGACTCCCGCTCCCGAGGCCGCTGCGGCTCCGGCAGCAGCAGCACCGGCAGCTGCACCCGCTCCGGCGGCTGCACCGTCGGGCGGACCCCGCCCGGACGACATCGCGTTCGTCGCCGCGGATGCCACGAAGATCCTCATCGGCCTGTGGACCAAACTGCAGCTCGATCAGATCGGGCCCGCCGACACCATCGAGGCACTGTGCGACGGCGTGTCCTCGCGTCGTAACCAGCTGCTCGTCGACCTCGGCTCCGAGCTCTCGCTCGGTGCCATCGACGGTGCCGCGGACGCAGACATGGGCGCGCTCTCGGGCACGGTCAACAAGCTGGCCCGTACCTACAAGCCCTTCGGCCCGGTGCTGAGCGATTCCATCAACGATCACCTTCGCAAGGTCTTCGGCCCCTCGGGTCGACGTCCGGCATCGATCGCCGATCGCGTCAAGAAGACCTGGGAACTGGGCGACGGCTGGGCGCATCACGTCACCGCCGAGGTCGCTCTCGGTACCCGTGACGGTGCCTCGGTGCGCGGCGGTGCACTCGGCGGCCTGGCCGACGGCGCTCTCGCCGACGGCACTGCTGTCGACAACGTCATCGATGCGGCAGTAGCAGCGGTGGCTGCGCGTCGCGGCGTCGCAGTCTCCATGCCACAGGCAGGCGGTGGGGCCGGCGGAACCGTCGACGCTGCTGCTCTGGGCGAGTTCACCGAGCACATCACCGGTCGAGACGGCGTTCTCGCCTCCGCTGCCCGGTTGGTGCTCGAGCAGCTCGGACTGGCCGATGCTCCCAACGCCCTGTTGGCCGAGGATCCCGATGCCGCTCTGGTCGAGCTGGTCTCGGCAGAACTGGGATCGGACTGGCCTCGCTTGGTCGCCCCCGCGTTCGACGCCAAGCGCGCCGTGCTGATCGACGACCGGTGGGCAACCGCCCGTGAGGACCTGGCCCGGTTGTGGCTCGGTACCGCAGGCGATGTCGCCGTCGAGTCCTTCGCCGGCGCAGGCAATGCCGTTGCAGGGCAGGCACAGTGGTGGAAGGCCAAGGCCGACTACGAGAACAGGACCGTTCTGGCCGAGACCTTCGGACGCATCGCGGACATCGCGGTTGCATCGGATGACAAGGGTCTGTGGGCCGACGAGGTCGCAGTTGTCACCGGTGGCAGCAAGGGGTCCATCGCAGCGGCGGTGACCGCCAATCTGCTGGCCGGCGGAGCGACGGTTTTCGTGACCACGTCCAGGCTCGACGACGAGCGGCTCGGCTTCTACCGCTCGCTCTACCGCGACAACGCACGTAGCGGAGCGTCGCTGTGGGTGGTTCCGGCCAACATCGCGTCGTACACCGACGTCGATGCGCTCATCGAGTGGATCGGCAGCGACTTCATCGACAATGCCGGTGGCGCAAAGACTCTGGTCAAGGCCGCAACAACGCCGACGATGCTGTTCCCGTTCGCTGCACCTCGGGTCATGGGTGAGATGTCCGACGCCGGAGCGCGCGCCGAGATGGAAATGCGTGTGCTGCTCTGGTCGGTCGAGCGTCTGATCACCGGACTGTCGAAGGTCGGCTACGACACCGACATCGACACCCACCTGCACGTGGTGCTGCCGGGCTCGCCGAACCGCGGAATGTTCGGTGGCGACGGCGCTTACGGCGAGTCGAAGGCTGCACTCGACGCGGTTGTCGCCAAGTGGGGCTCGGAGAAGAACTGGGCCGAGCGGGTGTCCATTGCTCACGCTCACATCGGGTGGGTGCGCGGCACCGGCCTGATGGGCGGCAACGATCCCATCGTCGAGGCCGTCGAGGCCGAGGGTGTGCGCACCTGGTCGACCGAGGAGATGGCGACAGAGCTGCTCGAACTGTGCACACCCGCTGCTCGCCGTCAGGCTGCGCAGGAGCCGATCGTCGCCGATCTCACGGGCGGCTTGGCCAACACCAAGCTCAACCTCGTCGAGCTGGCTCGTGATGCGGCTGCGGCCGTCGCCGAGAAGACCGAAGAGGCAGTGGACAACTCGGTCATCGCGGCACTGCCCGCACCGCCGCGGCTGTCGACGTCGACCACGGCTCCGGCCTGGCCGAGCTTGGACGTCGATCCGAAGGACCTGGTCGTCATCGTCGGCGCGGGCGAGCTCGGACCGTACGGTTCGGCACGTACCCGCTTCGAGATGGAGGTCGACGAGCAGCTCTCTGCCGCAGGCGTTCTCGAACTTGCATGGAACACCGGCCTGATTGCGTGGGAGAACGATCCCAAGCCGGGTTGGTACGACATCGAGTCCGGTGACCTGGTGCCGGAAGAGGACATCGCCGACAAGTACCACGACATCGTGGTCGAGAAGTGCGGTATCCGCACATACGGCGACGACGGCGCGATGGTCAACAACACTGCGCCGCTGATGACCTCGATCTTCCTCGACAACGACCTCACGTTCGTGGTCGGAACCGAGATCGACGCCCGGTCGTTCGCAGCAGCAGATCCAGAGCACACGCTGATCACACCGGTTCCCGATTCGAGCGACTGGCAGGTCACTCGCAAGGCGGGCACCGAGATTCGCGTTCCGCGCAAGATGAAGCTCACCCGTACCGTGGGTGGTCAGATTCCGACCGGATTCGATCCCACCAAGTGGGGCATCTCGCCCGACATGGCGAGCTCGGTGGACCGTGTTGCGCTGTGGAACATCGTCACCACGGTCGACGCGTTCATCTCCTCGGGCTTCAACCCGTCGGAACTGATGCGCTGGGTGCACCCCACGTTGGTCGCCAACACGCAGGGCACCGGCATGGGCGGTATGGAGTCCATGCGCTCGCTGTACATCGACACCCTGCTCGGTGATGCGCGTGCGAACGACATCCTGCAGGAGGCTCTGCCGAACGTCGTTGCGGCGCATGTAGTCCAGTCGTACATCGGTAGCTACGGCGCGATGGTTCACCCCGTTGCCGCCTGCGCCACCGCGGCCGTCTCGGTCGAGGAAGGCGTCGACAAGATCAAGCTGGGCAAGGCTCAGCTCGTTGTCGCCGGTGGATTCGACGACCTGAGCACCGAAGGCATCATCGGCTTCGGCGACATGTCGGCCACCGCGGATTCGGCAGCGATGTCCGCCAAGGGAATCAGTGATCGACGGTTCTCCCGGGCCAACGATCGCAGGCGCGGCGGATTCGTCGAATCTCACGGCGGCGGAACGATTCTGCTCGCTCGCGGCGATCTGGCGCTCGAAATGGGTCTGCCGGTTCTCGGAGTGGTGGCGTACGCACAGTCCTACGGCGACGGAGTGCACACCTCCATCCCGGCTCCCGGACTCGGCGCGCTCAGTGCCGGTCGCGGCGGCAGGGATTCGGCTCTGGCGCTCTCGCTCAACGCACTCGGTGTCAGTGCAGACGATGTGGCCGTGATCTCCAAGCACGACACGTCCACCGCAGCAAACGACCCCAACGAGGCGGAACTGCACACGCGCCTCGCCAAGGCCATCGGCCGCTCGGACGGCGCACCGCTGTTCGTCGTCTCGCAGAAGTCCCTCACCGGACACTCCAAGGGTGGAGCGGCTGCATGGCAGCTCATCGGCCTGTGCCAGGTGCTGGCCAACGGTGTCATCCCGCCGAACCGCAGCCTGGACTGCGTCGACGACAAGATGACCGGTTACGAGCACCTGGTGTGGGCTCGCGAGCCGCTGCGCTTCGGTGACTCGGTTCCGCTCAAGGCGGGCCTGCTCACCTCGCTCGGGTTCGGGCACGTGTCCGGCCTCATCGCACTGGTGCACCCGCAGGCGTTCATCGAGGCCGTTCCGGCCGAGCGACGCGCTGCGTACGTTGCCAAGGCGAACGAGCGGCGCATCGCCGGTCAGCGCAGGCTGATCTCGGCGATGGTGGGAGGCGACTCCCTGTACGAGCGCCCCGACGATCGACGGCTGGGACATGACGGGACGCCGGCCAAGGCGTCGCGCGAACTGGAGGCCAACGTGCTGCTCAACGAATCCGCTCGCCTCGGCGAGGACGACGTCTACTCCTCCGGTCTGCCGGGTGCCATCTGATGGCGATTCTGGGAGTGGGTTTCGACCTGGTGACGGTGTCCGAGTTCGCCGAGCAGATGGAGAAGGTCGGCACGACGATGATTCGCGACAGCTTCACCGCGGGTGAGCGTCGGCATGCCGCGACCAAGAGTTCCGATCCGACTCGCCACTACGCGGCACGGTGGGCTGCCAAGGAAGCAGTGCTGAAGGCCTGGGCCACATCGCGATTCGCGCGTCCTCCGCAGATCGGCGACAATCCGTATCCGTTGATCGAGGTCGTCAACGATGCGTGGGGCCGTCCGTCCATCAAGCTGCACGGGATGGCGCAGGAGTTCCTGCCGACGGTGAAGATTCATCTGTCGCTGACGCACGACGGCGATATAGCCGCCGCGGTGGCGATCCTGGAGGAGTGACTTCAGGCTGAACGAAGCAAGGCCCGTCCGATCCACGAGATCGGGCGGGCCCTTTCGTGTTCGTTCAGCGGAGTGGGTCAGGCGTCGTCGGTGTTGACCGACCCGCCGGAACGCCGGCTCTCCTTCTCGGCGACGAGCAGGTAGGCCATCATGATTCGCTTGAGTTCGGCGACGGCGTCCTCGTGGCTTTGACCGTCCTGCACCGAGAAGTTCAACATCGAGTACACGATGTGCACCAGCACCTGAGCCATGAGGTTCCGGCGGTGCCGCGGTGTCCGCGGAGTCAGCGGGCCCAGCATGCGCGAGACCTGATCGGCGAACTCTCGCTCGTGGATGACCCCGGTTGCCCGCGTCGAGGGCGTCGACTGCATCGCGAGCCACACCTCGCGGCGCGACGGGTCGGTCATCCACATGCCCGCCATGTGGTCGACGAAATTGTTGAGGAAGCGTACCCAGTCCAGTGACGGCACTTCGCCGTCGAATTCGGCGAGCTCCTGTTGAACTCCGACGAGATCCTGGCGATTGAGCTCGCAGACGATGACGTACTTGTTGGCGAAGAACTGATAGAGCGTGCCGATCGGCAGTTCGGCGCGCGACGCGACTTCCTCGCAGGTGAACGACTCGAAACCCACGTCGCTGAGCAGCTCACGCGACGCTTGGAGCAGCGCGTCGAATTTGCGTTGGCTGCGTTCCTGGGTGGGTCGACGGCGCGGCATCAGTTCCTGCGTCTGTGCCGTCGACTCGAGCGCGGCGTCGAGTCGGCGCGAGGACTGAGCACGAGCAGAGGATTCCACCCGGTCAGGCTATCCGGCGGACGTGCCCGGTAGCCACACCTGGTCGGTTCCGTCGGTGTCTACAGCTCAGAGTCTCGACTAAGCGTGGGGCCGACGACAAGGAACAGTTCCGCGTGCTGTGACGAACTCTAAGACTTCTCTGGACCAATTAAACAGTCAACAGGTATGGTTCAAGGAACAGAATCAATTTCCGTGCAGGGTGATCGTCGTTCGGATTCGCCGTACGTCGTTCATGGTCGGGTGCCTCCACCCTGAGCACAGGGAGACTGCCATGGCAACCATTGGCATAGCTATCGAGTCTGGCTCGATGCAGACGGTTCTCGTCGAGCCGACCTCGGGCGAGGTGATCGCCGATCGGACGACGCCGCTCGACCCCGACGCAGCCACCGTACTGACCGAAGCGATCGACATCATGCGCGCCGAGGCCGCCAGTCTCCACACCGACGTCGACGCAGTGGGCGTGGTGTATCGATCCGAGGCCGAACGCACCGACTTTCTCGGTGCTCTCGGAGACGAATCCGTGACGCTGTGTTCGGCGTCCGCGTCCTTCCTGACCTGGCTGGCGCAATCGGAGGAGCTCGCCGACGCGAAGACAGTTCTTCTGTACTACATGGGCGAGACAGGCGTCTCCATCTCTCTCGCGGACGCGACGGAGGCATCGTTCACCCCGACGAAGTCTGCCGAGTTGGATTCGATGTCACCCGAACGCATCGGCAGCACCATTCCGCTGGCATGGGACGTAGTGGATCATTCGGGCAAGAAGCCCGAGTTCGTTGCCCTGTTCGGCGATTCCTCGAGCAATCGGGATGTCATCGACATTCTGGCTCTCGGACTCGGCGTCCCCGTGGTGCGTGTGGGAGATGCAGACCAGATCGCCGCACGCGGAGCTGCGCTTCAGGCGCTCGAGTCCGCGTCCGCCTCGGCGGGGGACGCGGCCGTGACACCGGCCGTCGTGCCTGCAGAGAAGCCATCGGGGAAGTCCGAACCACGCGAAGCCTCCACGTCCGAGGTAATCGAAGCGGCGTCCGACGCGACCATCGAACCCGAGGAGACTGCCCATCCGGACGGTAGCGTCGCGCTTAGTCCGATGACCGTTGCTTCTCCACCCGCCGCGCCACAGTCGGCAGACGCGAAGCCGTCAGGGCCGCGACGTTCCGGCCGCAAGCTCGTCTTCGCTGCTGTGCTGCTGGCCGGTGTGCTGTCGGCAGGTGTGGCAGTTGCCGCGACGTCGCCCGGCGACTCCGAGTCGACCGCCGAGCAAGGCGTCGAACAGCGTGATGCCGGTACCGATCTGGTCGGGGCAACCCGTCTCGTGGAACCCATGACGGCGACGGACCCGTCGGTCGTGGGTGCTCAGGCACCTGCGATCGCACCGCCTCCGGAGGCAGTTCTTCCGACTGTGGATCCGGCGACGGCCGCTGCGCCCGAACCGACGACGGAGCCGTGGGTCACGCAGGCCGCGCCGCGCCCGACCGTGGTCGCTCCCCAGCCTGCGCCGACGAAGGTCGCGCCTCCGCAGTTCACCGTTCCCGCCGTTGTGCCGGAGCCGGGGAAATCGACGGAACAGCTCGAGCAGGAAGCATGGGATCGGCATTGGCAGCAGACCGATGAGTGGATCCATCAGCAGTTGTCCGGGGGCTGACAGCGGGCGCTCTGTGTGACGAGTAATGAGAGACTGGCACGAGCCTGTCTGTCATTACTCGTGTGGAGGATTCATGCCTGCCAAGTTGTCGCCCGTGGACATTCGATCCGACATCGAAGCGGCGATGCCCCGAGCGAAAGCGGAGTTGTCAGAGCTGGTTCGGTTCACGTCGGTGCACGATTCTCGGCAGTTTCCGGTCGAGGAATGTATCGGTGCGGCGCGCTGGGTGCAGCGTGCTTTTGTCGACGCCGGCATTCCCGACGTCCAATTGATCGAGACGGTCGACGGTTCACTGGCGGTGGTCGGCTCACGTCCGGCACCCGCGGGAGCGCCCACCGTGCTGCTCTACTCGCATTACGATGTTCAGCCTCCAGGAGAGCTGAAGCTCTGGGACAGTGCACCTTTCGAGCTGACCGAGCGCGACGGTCGGTGGTACGGGCGAGGATCGGCCGACTGCAAGGGCAACGTGATGATGCATCTGCTGGCGCTGCGGGCGCTGGGGGAGTTTATCGGAATCGGCGTCCGGATCGTCTGTGAGGGTTCGGAAGAGACCGGTACGGGCGGGCTCGAAGCACTGGTGGAGCAGCGACCGGAATTGTTCGCAGCCGACGTCGTCGTCATCGGCGACACCGGCAATGCGCGAGTGGGTCTGCCGACGGTGACGACCACGCTACGCGGTATAGCCAATGTGGTTGTACACGTGGAAACGCTTGCGGGCGAGGTTCATTCGGGAATGTACGGTGGTCCCGCGCCCGATGCGCTCGCCGCATTGGTGCAGGTGCTGTCGACGCTGCGCAACGAGCAGGGCGACACCGTGGTCGACGGCCTCGATGCCGCGCAGACATGGGGCGGCGTCGCGTACGACACCGAACAATTTCGCTCCGATGCCGGGGTGCTCGATGGCGTCGAACTGGCGGGCTCGGGCACTGTGGCGGACGCGGTGTGGGCGCGGCCCGCTCTGACGATCGTGGGTATCGATTGCCCGCCCGTGGTTGGGTCTGCTGCAGCGATCTCACCGCGTGCGAGCGCGCGGCTCAATCTGCGTGTGCCGCCGGGGATGGACCCGCGGACGGCCCAGGATGCTCTGGTGGCTCACCTCGAGGCGCGGACGCCGTGGAGTGCCCGCCTCACCGTCGAGCGTGAGGCTCTTGGATCGCCGTTCCGGGCACGAACGGACGGACCGGGTTACTCGGCGCTGTCCGACGCGCTGGAGGAAGCCTTCGGGCACCCGATGGGGACGGCTGGGCAAGGCGGTTCCATCCCGCTGTGCAACGCGTTGGCCCAGATATTACCGGACGCCGAGATCGTGCTCATGGGGGTCGAGGAACCTCGGTGCCGGATCCACGCCCCCAACGAGAGCGTGGATCCGACGGAGATCGCGAAGATGGCCGTCGCCGAGGCGTTGTTCCTGCAGCGGCTCGCGGGGTCAGACAGCTAGATCGCGGCGAAGCTTGGCGACGTGGCCGGTGGCGCGGACGTTGTACTGCGCCACCTCGATCTTGCCGGATTCGTCGACGAGGAACGTCGAGCGGATGACGCCCTCGTATACCTTGCCGTAGTTCTTCTTCTCCCCGAATGCGCCCCACGCCTGCAGGGTCGTCTTCTCCTCGTCGGAGAGGAGCGGGAACGTCAGTTCTTCCTTGTCGCGGAACTTGGCGAGTTTGGCGGGCTTGTCGGGGGATATGCCGATGACCTCGAGGCCTTCGCCGTTCAACTCGGCGAGGCTGTCACGGAAGTCGCAGGCCTGCTTGGTGCAGCCCGGGGTGCTCGCGGCGGGGTAGAAGTACACGATCACCTTCTTGCCGGCGTAGTCGGCGAGGGAGACGTCGTTGCCGTCCGCATCGGGGAGGGTGAACGCCGGAGCGGTGTCGCCCGGTTCGAGCTTGCTGTATTCGGTCACCGCACGAGAGTATCGAAAGATCGTCGTGCTCTAGGCTCGACTGCGACCGAGACTATTTGCAACAAGTTGGAGGACACGTGGCCAAGGACACCGACCGAATCGAGCGCGAGATCGAGGCCGCTCGCAATCAGCTCGCCAGCACCCTGGACGAGCTGAGCGTCCGTGCCAGCCCCAAGAACATCGTCGCCAACACCAAGCAGTCCGTGGTGGCCAAGCTGAACGAACCGCCGGTGAAGTTCACGCTGCTCGGAATCGGCGCAGTGGTGGCAGTTCTCGTGGTGCGCAGGATCTTCAACTGACGCAACAGGTGCTCCGACCAGCCGATTTCACATCTGGCCGCATCTGCTGTTAATGTTTCTCCCGCACCGCAGAGAACACGCGGTGCGGATCGGCGCCATTAGCTCAGTTGGTTAGAGCAGCTGACTCTTAATCAGCGGGTCCGGGGTTCGAATCCCTGATGGCGCACACCAAGTGCCCCTGAACAGCATATTCGCTGTTCAGGGGCAGTTTTCGTTGTCTGGGTACGCGTAGGCGACCGCAAGCTTCGCGAAAATCGACAACTCCCTGACCTGCGGGTTCTCAAGCGGCGTAGGGCGTTTCGGAGACTTGACTCTTAATCGCGAATACAGGGAGTCAGGTTCTGGCTGCTATGCTGCTGACCTGCGATTCGAGTGCTAGATTCGCCCCCTCGGGTAACCATGGACGCCTGTGGACGCTATGGTCATCACTTACTCATCACTTTGAGCCACCGGCGACCGGTCTAAGGCCGCTGACCGGTGGGGAAGTTCGAGCGGGTCTTGTCGATTCACAAGTCCGTTCGGAGAGACGGCAGAGCCGCGCTTTGTAGCGTGATTTTAGATATGGCCGCGGTTCGCAGTGCTCAGTGAGCCTCATGAGATATCGAGACCTCGGTGCGGCGGCGTCCGTCAAGTTCCTGGACAAGCCCGTGTCCGTAAGTGATGACGCGGCGGGGCATCACGCCCCACCTGTCGGGCTTCGGTTCGCCGGCGCGGTCAGCGGCTGGAGGGGACCGGCTCAGCGACCGCGGGGGGAGTTTTCGGCGTGCGTCGCCTCGAAGCGTGTTCGCTGGCAGCTTCGTTCAGTGCCGGGCGGCGGAACTGGTATGGGGGTCGGGGCGGTGCCCGGGTCGGGGTGGTGTTCTGTGTGCTCTGGAACGGGAGCGCAGGTAGTTGGCGGCGATCGGGAGTATCGACAGGACGACAACCCCGATGAGGATGACCTCGATGTGGTTGCGCACGAACGGGATTCCGCCGAGTAGGTAGCCGAGCATCGGTACGCCGGCACCCCATACGAGGGCCCCGATGACGTTGTAGACGAGGAACGTTCGGTATCTCATACCCGACGCCCCCGCCATGACGGGTGCGAGTGTCCGGACGACGGGAACGAACCTGGCGAGTACGACAGTGCGGGCACCGTAGGTGTCGAAGAACGACTGCGCGCGGGCGAGCTGCGCAGGGCCGAGCCGTTTGGCACCGGGTCGGTCGAAGACAGCAGGGCCGGCGGCGCGGCCGATCAGGTAGCCGCATTGATCGCCGAGTGCGGCGGCGATCGGTGCGGACACCAGGATCACCCACAATGGAACGAACGGATCGGCCTGCGCAACGAGCACTCCTGCGGTGAAGAGCAGAGAGTCGCCGGGGAGAAAGAACCCGATCAGAAGACCCGTCTCGACGAACAAGGCGACGAGCAGCCCGATCAACCCGAATGTCGCGACGAGCGTGCTCGGGTCGAGGACGCCGCCGGTCAATCCCGATGTCACAGCGAGATCCTGTTCATCAGCAGGCGAGGTGGCGCCGCATCGGTGGTGCCGCCGGAGTCGACACGATGCAGTGCGTAACCGCCGAGGGTGACTGCGCAGGCTGCGAGGAGCGCGCCGGCGACAACGTCGGTGAGCCAGTGGACGCCGAGATACATCCGTGTGCACGCAACGGCAACGACGATCGCGACGGCGATTCCGAGGAACAGTGTCCGTACCGCCCTCGATCGCCGCGTGCCTGCGAGGAGGGCGAGCATCAGTGACAGGGCGGCGGTCCCGGTGACGTGCCCTGACGGGAAGGAGAAATCGGTTTCGAGCATCAATTGGGTCGACTGCGGCGGCCGCTCGCGTCCGACGATCAGTTTCACGATCGTGCACAGCATCGATGCCGAGGCGACGGTCGCCAGCATCACCAGTGCCGGGCCGTAGTGTGTGGTTCTCCACACGAT
>NZ_JBHNYO010000023.1:0-96199 GCF_054960675.1 Rhodococcus sp. PSi06 | reverse complement strand
CTACGCCACCAACCCCGGACACGCAAATCGGCAGGTGGATCGGGTCGGCGTGCCTATCTCCGCAGGTCGAAGGCTATGCACGCCTGAGTCCGCTGCCCCCGGCATCCACACACTCGGCTGTGACGCCAGCCATATCGACGCAAAAGCAGAAACAAACGGGCTTCACGCGCGGGACAACGCCAAAATATGACCCGGCACGGCGAGGTCCGGTTCTACGTCCTCCGCGCGCTCTGCACCGCCCGCGGCTTCCTGAATCGGAACCACCCCCGCCCACACACCTCCAGCGACGATGTCGGCGTCGTCGTCGATCGGTCCGCCGGCACGCGCTTTCACGGATGCTTCGTACAGGGACAGCGCCAGCACGCTGGTCGCTGCAAGCTCTTTCCTCGTGTGCCCACGCAGGTGCGCGCTCCTACCTGGGACCACTTGATCGACTATGGCGTCCAGCGCACGCGTTCGTTCCTCTGGGTCCTCCACTCGACGCGGCCGCCCGACAACGACGGCGCTTCGATAGTTCATCGAGTGATGGAAAGCGGACCGGGCCAGGACCAACCCGTCGACGACCGTCACCGTCACGCAGATTTCCTGGTCAGGTGCCTCCATGAGGCTTCGGGCTGCGACCGAGCCATGGAGGTACAGGGTGCCCGCCCTGTCTGGCCCGTCCGGGTCCACGCCGTACACAGTCGGGAGAACTCGTGGCACGTTCCCCACGAGCACGCCCATATGACAGAGGCGGGCCGAGCGGAGAACGTCCATTAGCGCCGCCCGTTCCACACGGGCTCGCTGCCGACCACGGACCACCGTGGTTCGCGGAGTCGGGGACAGGGGTGCTTCGTCAACCGTCATGTCTACACGGTGCCGTGCATTTGGCCTGCAGTCATGGTCCAATGAGCCAGTATTTTGCTAGGCCACTTTCTGCCCTGGACGGGGATCCCGTAATGACCTTGCCGCCGAATTCGCTGTCGATCACGATCGATCGCGCTGACCGACGCACGCTGCCCGTTCAGGTGGCCGACAGTATCCGCGCGGCCATCGATCGTGGAGAACTCGAGCCCGATAGCCGATTACCCAGTACCAGAGCGCTTTCCGGCGAACTGGGCCTGGCTCGCGCAGTAGCGGAGCAGGCATACGAGCAACTCATTGCCGAAGGATGGCTCGACGCACGTCGCGGATCCGGGACGTACGTCCGAGAAATTCCGCATGCGGTTCGATCACGCCGTAACTCCCGACGAACGCCTCGAGACACTTCCCCGGCCGAACGCATCTCGCTCCGTCCAGGAATACCGTGGACTCCGCCGCGCGCATCCGATGCATGGAAACGAGCCTGGCGGGATGTAGGCGCATCTCCCCCACCTGCGGACTACCCCGATTCGGCGGGTTCACTCGAACTGAGAAGGCGCATCGCGGACTTACTGGGCCGTGCCCGCGGATTGCACACGACCGCAGATTCCGTCGTCGTCACAACCGGCAGCATCCACGGCCTGGACCTGGCGCTGGGCGCGCTGTCAGCGCCTGCTGGCATCGAACATGTTCTTGCACACGAGAATCCGGGCTACCGGGCTGCTACCGCCCTCGCTTCGCACCGTGGGTGGTCGGTTCACGATGTACCCGTCGACCCAGAGGGCCTGGTTGTCGAAGAACTCGAATCGGTACCTCTGGGAACCTCGGCGGTCTACGTCACTCCCTCACACCAGTATCCGACCGGCGGACTCATGCCCATCGGTCGTCGACGCGCACTGGCGGACTGGGCACGGAGTACCGGATCCACCATTATCGAGGACGACTACGATTCCGAATTCCGTTACGGCATAGCACCTTTGCCCACGGTCACCGAACTCGTTCCCGACCGTGCGGTCTACCTGGGAACCGTGTCGAAGACGCTGGGTGCAGGCGTACGCCTGGGATGGATGGTGGCTCCCCCGTCGATGGTCGAGCGCATCACCGAGACACGTCGCGCCATCGGTGACTTCCCCTCGATCCCCATCCAGCGGGCCATGACCTCGCTACTACGCGACGGCGAATGGGACCGAACCGTCCGCACTGCGCGTCGGATCTATCGGGCACGCGACCGCGTCGTTGCCGCGGCGCTCGCACGATTCGGCCAACTGCGAGGCGTCGGTGCCGGGCTGCACACTGTGCTGATAGTCGACGCAGACGTCGCACGCGACGTCGCGGCCGACTGTGCGGACAATGGAGTCGAGGTGAAGACACTCGCACAGTCGACACGATCGCCGACCGCCGACGGTGGGATCGTCGTCGGCTACGGCTCGATGACCGACGATCGATTCGAGCGCGGAATGCAGGTGCTCGTCCACGCTCTCGAGAAGTGGTCGGTCAGCTGACCCGCTCGATGCTTCCGCCCAGTGCGGTCAGGTTCTCCACGAATCGTGGATAACCCCGGTCGATGTGGAAAACGTCGTGTACCTCGGTTGTGCCGTCGGCCACCAGCCCTGCAAGCACCAGCCCTGCCCCGGCACGAATGTCGGACGACCACACCGGTGCACTGGACAGTTGCGGAACGCCGCGAACCACTGCATGGTGTCCATCGGTACGAGCGTCGGCACCCAACCGGATCATTTCCTCGACGAACCGGAAACGCGCCTCGAAGACATTCTCCGTGATCATCGACGTCCCGTCGGCGACGGTCGCGAGGCCGATGGCCATCGGTTGTAGATCCGTGGGAAACCCGGGATACGGCAAGGTTGCGAAGTTCACCGCTCGTGGCCGCTCGTGCTGAACGACGCGGAAGCCGTCCGGCTCGCTCGTCACCTCGGCACCTGCAGACCGCAGCTTGTCCAGTACCAGCGAGAGATGCTTCGGGTTGACGCCTCGCACTCGCACGTCGCCTCGCGTCATAGCCGCTGCGATTCCCCACGTGGCAGCGACAATTCGATCACCGATGACCCGATGAGTGGTCGGCTTCAGCGCGCTGACACCGCGAATGGTCAGGGTCGACGTGCCGGCACCCTGCACATCGGCACCCATCTCGTTGAGCATGTTGCACACGTCGACGATGTCCGGCTCGCGTGCCGCGTTGTCGATCACTGTCTCACCGGTGGCGAGTACTGCCGCCATCAGGATGTTCTCCGTTGCGCCCACGGACGGGAAAGCCAACCTGATGTTTGCCCCGCGAAGCTCGTCGGCTTCGGCAACGACGCATCCGTGCTGAATCTCGCTGCGTGCTCCCAGCAGTTGCAGACCGGACTGGTGCATGTCGAGGGGACGCGAACCGATCGCGTCACCACCCGGCAGAGCGACGACGGCTCTCTTGCATCGCGCCACCAGCGGACCCAAAACACACACCGAAGCCCGGAACTGACGAACGGCAGCAAAATCGGCGTGATACTTGGGCATCGCCGGGGTGGTGATGTGAACGACCGAACCCTCGAGCTCCACCTCGCACCCGAGCCCACGCAGAACCTCCGCCATCAACGGAACGTCCAAGATGTCGGGACAGTTGGTGATCGTGCTCGTGCCTTCGGCCAATAGCGCGGCAGCCATGAGTTTGAGGACGCTGTTCTTCGCGCCGCCGACCGCCACCTCACCGACGAGGCGGTTACCACCGTTGACCAAGAAACGTTCGCTCACTTCGACAGCGTAGCCAGCGGTACCGACCGACACCCGCGCGGTACCGTAGCCGCATGGCCGTTCACCTCACTCGTATCTACACCCGGACCGGCGACGACGGGACCACGGGATTGAGCGATTTCTCGAGGGTCTCCAAGAACGACGAGCGCTTGATCGCGTACGCGGACTGCGACGAGACCAATGCGAGCCTCGGAGTGGTTCTGGCACTGGGCAACCCGTCCGAATCGGTGCACGCGGTGATCCGCACCATCCAGAGCGACCTGTTCGATGCCGGGGCCGACCTCTCGACGCCCGTCGTCGAGAATCCGGAGTACCCGCCACTACGCATCGATCAGAGCTACGTCGACCGCCTCGAAGGCTGGTGCGACCAGTTCAACGACGATCTGCCCGCGCTGACGTCCTTCATCCTGCCGGGCGGAACGGCATTGGGTGCGCTACTGCACGTGTCGCGAACAGTGGCCCGGCGCGCCGAACGGTCGGCTTGGGCTGCGGTGCACGCAAGCCCGGAGTCCACCAGCGCACTCCCGGCGAAATACCTCAATCGGCTCTCGGACCTGCTGTTCATTCTGAGTCGGTATGCCAACCCGGAAGGCGACGTTCAGTGGGTACCGGGATCGTCTCGCACGTCCGGAGAGACCGCTACCGACGGGAACTGATCAAGCCGCTGGTCGGCCGCGCCGCGAGCGCCCCGACGGGCGAGATTCGACCCAGGACAGGAAAGCGGTCAACGCACTTCTGTCCAGAGCAATTTCGTAGTTCTTGCCGTTGTCCGACAGCTCCAGCACTGCGATGTCCGGAGTCATGATGTCGAATTCGGTGTCTCGCGGGGCCCGCCGGTCCCCCACGTGAATGTCCTGCCTGCCCAGACGATGATCGGGGCCGGGCCGCAGACTGGACAACTTGAAGAACACCAGCGTGTTGTCGCCGTACCGAATGATTCCGTGCCGCCAACCGGCACCACCTTCGGACGGCAACACACGCATGATCGCCGCCGTGCCTCCCCGCCGGAGCACCGCAAGACGATACGCAAAAGCCGCGACGAGCCCTGCAGGCAGCACAACCAGAATGATCAGTGCAATCAATCCGGAAGGCATCGCAGGTCTCGTCGCGGCTTCTCGTGAACCTAGGACCGCTCGACAGCGCGGATACGTCCCTTGGCCACCGCGATGGCCTCCAGGTCGTCGCCGTTCTCTGCCACTACGGACCGTGCCGCTTCGACATCGATGTCGTCGGCAAAATCGGCCGACTCCGCCAGCACGGTTACAGTCTTGCCCGTCACCGACAGAAATCCACCGTGGACGGCGGCAATGATCTTCTCGCCGTCGGTGGTCGTGATCGACACCGTGCCCGCCTCGACCAACTGGCCGAGGACAGGCTCGTGGCCGGCCATGATGCCGATTTCACCTTCGGTGGTCTGAGCACTGACGATGGTCGCGGTGCCGGACCACAGTTTCTGCTCCACAGCGACCAGAGAGACCTCCATGCCGCTCTTCTCGGAAGAAGTCACGTCGGTCTACTTTCCGGCCATCTTCTTCGCGGCTGCCTCGACATCGTCGAGACCGCCACAGCTGTTGAAGGCCTGCTCGGGAAGGTGGTCGTACTCACCCTTGGTGACCTTGTCGAACGCTTCGATGGTGTCGGAGAGCGACACGACCGAACCGGCCTCGCCGGTGAACTTCTCGGCGACGATGAAGTTCTGGCCGAGGAACTTCTGGAGGCGGCGTGCGCGACCGACCAGAACCTTGTCCTCTTCCTGAAGCTCGTCCATACCGAGGATGGCGATGATGTCCTGCAGTTCCTTGTACTTCTGCAGGATCCGCTTGACCTCGTTGGCGACGCGGAAGTGCTCGGCACCGACGATGCCGGGCTCGAGGATGCGCGAGGTGGAGCTCAGCGGGTCCACAGCGGGGTAGATACCCATCTGCGAGATCGGACGCGAGAGCTCGGTCGTTGCATCGAGGTGCGCGAACGTCGTGGCCGGGGCCGGGTCGGTGTAGTCGTCGGCGGGGACGTAGATCGCCTGCAGCGAGGTGATCGAGCGGCCACGGGTCGAGGTGATGCGCTCCTGGAGCTCACCCATCTCGTCCGCCAGCGTGGGCTGGTAACCGACGGCAGAGGGCATACGACCGAGAAGGGTCGACACCTCCGAACCGGCCTGCGTGAAGCGGAAGATGTTGTCGATGAACAACAGGACGTCCTGGCCCTGAACATCGCGGAAGTACTCCGCCATGGTCAGTGCCGACAACGCCACGCGCATACGCGTGCCGGGCGGCTCGTCCATCTGTCCGAAGACGAGGGCGGTGTCCTGGAGGACGCCCATCTCTTCCATCTCGAGGTGAAGGTCGGTGCCCTCACGAGTACGCTCGCCGACTCCTGCGAACACCGAGGTGCCCGAGAACTCACGTGCGATACGGGTGATCATTTCCTGGATCAGCACGGTCTTGCCGACGCCGGCACCACCGAACAGACCGATCTTTCCGCCCTTGACGTACGGCGTCAGCAGGTCGATGACCTTGATGCCGGTCTCGAGGATCTCGGTCTTGCCCTCGAGCTGATCGAAGGCTGGTGGCTTCCGGTGGATGCCCCACTGCTCGCCGTCGCGGCCGAGTCCGGGGGTGTCCAGGCAGTCACCGAGGGCGTTGAACACGTGGCCCTTGACGACGTCACCGACGGGAACCGAGATCGGCTTGCCGGAGTCGACGACATCGGTGCCGCGGACGAGTCCGTCGGTGGGCTGCATCGAGATGGTGCGGACCAGGTTGTCGCCGAGGTGCTGGGCGACCTCGAGCGTCAGGGTCTTGGCCACGGTCGGCAGAGTGATCTCTGCGTTGAGGGCGTTGAACAGTGCGGGAATCGAGCCGCGCGGGAACTCGACGTCCACAACGGGGCCGATGACCCGAACGACACGGCCGGACTGTGTGTCCGCTCCGCTCGCGTTCTCTTGGGCTACTGCTGCGGTCATTGCTTAGTCACTTCCTGCGCTGTCGGCCAACGCGTTGGCGCCACCGACGATTTCGCTGATTTCCTGGGTGATCTGGGCCTGCCGAGCCTGGTTGGCCTGACGGCTCAAGGTCTCGACCAATTCGTTCGCGTTGTCCGTCGCTGCCTTCATGGCGGTACGACGCGCCGCGGACTCCGACGCTGCTGCATCGAGCAACGACGCGTAGATCCTGGTGCTGATGTACTTGGGCAGCAGTGCCGAGAGCAGGGTGCCTGCTTCCGGCTCGAACTCGTACTGTGCCTGTACTTCCGCAGTCGGTGAGTCGGTCAACGCGTCCGCACCCATCTCGAATTCCTCGTCGGTGTACGAGATTTCGAGTGGTGCCATCCGGCGAACTTCGGGCTTCTGCGTGAGCATCGACACGAAGCGGGTGTAGACGATGTGTAACTCGTCCACGCCCTCGACGGTGCCTTCACCGTTGGGAGCGTCGACCTCGGTGCCGGATCCCGCCATGAACAACTCGACCAAGTGCTTGCTGGCCTTCGCTGCGTCGGCGTATCCGGGTTCCTGTGAGAAGCCGGTCCAGGCACCCTTCACGTCCCGCTCACGGAATGTGTAGTAGCCCAGGCCTTTTGCACCGAGGACGTAGATGACCGGATCCTTGCCCTCGGAGCGGAGAAGCTGGAACAGCTCCTCCGACTCCTTGAGGACGTTGGAGTTGTAGCCACCGCACATACCGCGGTCACTGGTCACGACCAGAACTGCGGCGCGCTTGGGCTCGGCTCGCTCGTTGAGCAGCGGGTGATCGAGCGAGCTCGATGCACTCGCCAGCGCGGAGAGCACCTTCGTGATCTCTTCCGCGTACGGCTTCGATGCGGCAACGCGGGCTTGCGCCTTGGTGATTCGCGATGTTGCGATCAACTCTTGCGCTTTGGTGATCTTCTTCGTCGAGTTGACCGACTTGATACGGGAGCGAAGCTCGAGAATGCTTGCCATCTAGCTGTTCACGCTCCCTTCTGTGCTCGTCATGTCACCTGTCATCGCAGGCCTACTTGCTGACTGTCTTGCGGGTGACGTTGACCTGTTCCTGGCTGACCTCGTCGGCGTTCAGAGTGTCTGCCTCGGCCTCGTTGACGACGCGGTTGCCGTCCGAGTCCACGAAGCCGGACTTGAACTTCTCGGTCGCTTCGGTCAGTGCCTTCTGGTTGTCCTCGTCGAGAGCCTTGCCACCGGCAATGCTGTCGTAGACGCCGCTGGCATTGCGGTGCAGATCCTCGAGCAGCTCGGTCTCGAAGCGGCGAACATCGCCGACCGGAACGGAGTCGTACGTGCCCTGGCCTGCGAGCCAGATCGAGACGATCTGGTCCTCGACGGCCACGGGTGCGTACTGATCCTGCTTGAGCAGCTCCACCAGGCGAGCACCGCGCTCGAGCTGCGCCTTGGACGCCGCGTCGAGGTCGGAGGCGAACGCCGAGAAGGCTTCCAGCTCACGGAACTGGGCGAGCTCGAGGCGAAGTGATCCGGAGACCTTCTTCATGCCCTTGGTCTGCGCGGCACCGCCGACTCGGGAGACCGAGATACCGACGTTGATAGCGGGACGAACACCCTTGTTGAACAGGTCCGACTCCAGGAAGACCTGGCCGTCGGTGATGGAGATGACGTTCGTCGGGATGTAGGCCGAGACGTCGTTGGCCTTGGTCTCGATGATCGGCAGCGCCGTCAAGGAACCTCCGCCGAGCTCGTCGGACAGCTTCGCCGAACGCTCCAGCAGACGGGAGTGCAAGTAGAAGACGTCACCGGGGTATGCCTCGCGGCCCGGCGGACGACGCAGCAGCAACGAAATCGCGCGGTAGGCCTCGGCCTGCTTGGTCAGGTCGTCGAACACGATGAGAACGTGCTTGCCCTGGTACATCCAGTGCTGGCCGATGGCCGAGCCGGTGTACGGAGCGAGCCACTTGAAGCCGGCCGAATCGGACGCGGGGGCCGCGACGATGGTGGTGTATTCGAGTGCGCCCTGTTCTTCGAGTGCAGCCTTGACGCCTGCGATCGTGGAGCCCTTCTGACCGATGGCGACGTAGATGCAGCGAACCTGCTTCTTGTCGTCGCCGCTCTCCCAGTTCGCCTTCTGGTTCAGGATCGCGTCGATGCAGACGGCGGTCTTGCCGGTCTTGCGGTCGCCGATGATGAGCTGACGCTGGCCACGGCCGATCGGGGTCATGGCGTCGATGGCCTTGATGCCGGTCTGCAGCGGCTCCTCGACGGGCTGACGCTCGAGCACCGAGGCAGCCTGCAGTTCGAGGGCACGGGTCTCGGAGGACTCGATGTCGCCGAGGCCGTCGATGGGCTTGCCCAGCGGGTCCACGACGCGACCGAGGTAGCCGTCGCCCACGGGGACGGACAGAACGTCACCGGTGCGCTTGACTTCCTGGCCTTCTTCGATGTGCTCGTAGTCACCGAGGATGACGGCACCGATTTCGGTGGCATCCAGGTTCAACGCGACACCGAGAACTCCGCCCGGGAACTCGAGGAGTTCGTTGGACATCGCCGACGGCAATCCGGACACGTGAGCGATTCCGTCGCTCGTGTCCGTAACCGTGCCGACCTCCTCGCGGGAAGACTCCGGTGAGTAGCTCGCGGTGAAGTTATCGATCGCGCTACGGATCTCGTCGGAGGAGATCGTCAGCTCCGCCATAGTGTTTCCTGCTCTTCCTTCGAATGATCGCGGTATGAAAAGCCTCGAATGCCGAGGCGATTCTTCTCGTTACTGTGTCCGTGTCGGACTATTTGAGCGTCTTTCGCAATGCAGCGAGGCGGCCTGCCCCGCTACCGTCGATGACCTCGTCGCCGATACGAACGACAAGTCCGCTGAGCAGTTCGGTATCGACCTCTACGTGCACCGTGACCTGCTTGCCGTATGTGCGGGTCAGGGTTGCGGTCAGCTTTTCGAGCTGACTGTCGCTCAGTGGGGCTGCGCTGCGTACGTGTGCAACTGCGCGGTCGCGCTGTTCGGCGGCCAGATCTGCCAGACCGTTCAGAACGTCGGCGGGTGCCGCCTTCCGTGGACGCGTGACAGCCTGAACTGCGAGCGCCTCGGTGACTGCGGTGACCTTGCCGTAGAGCAGACGACCGAGCAGTTCACGCTTGGCCTGTGAGGGCTTCGAGCGATCCGACAGGGCCTGCTCGAGCTGCGGGTTGCCGGCCACGATGCGCCCGAGTCGGAACAACTCGTCCTCGACCGTGTCCAGCTGATCCTGGTCGGCTGCAGCACGAAGCAAGGCTTCGCGTCCCAGCTCGACCAAGGAGTTCAGCAGGTCGCGGGCCGTGGACCAGCTTTCGCCGGCCGCGGCCTTCACGATGGTCGCCGTTGCGCTGGACACCTGGCCGGAGAAGACCTCTCCGGCCAGATTGCTCCGCCGATCGCCCTCGACCGAGGAGTCGGCGAGAGCGGTACGCAACGTGCGCTGCGCGTCGAGAGTCTCGACGACGGCGAACAACTCGGCACCGGTCTGAGCGGCGACGGCCGTGGCCTCGCCACCCGACGCGGACCCCAGAGCTTCGTGGGCGACCGACCGTGTGCGGGCGAGCGCCTCACGAGAAGTTGCGTACATGGTTCGACTCACTTTCCGGATGCGGAGTCCGCGGTGACGGAATCCAGCTCGTTGAGGAAGCGATCGATCGAACTGGAACGCTTCGCGTCGTCGGAGAGCTGTTCCCCGATGACCTTCTCAGCGAGTTCGACGGCCGTACGTCCGAGGTCGCCACGAAGTTCGGTGACGATCTGCTGACGCTGAGCAACGAGCTGACTGTGGCCTGCGGCCACGATCCGATCGCTCTCTTCCTGCGCCTTTTCCTTCATCTCGGCGAGGATCGCCTGTCCCTGGGTGCGTGCTTCCTCGCGGATCTGCGCAGCCTCGGAACGAGCGTCGGCGAGCTGAGCGTGGTACTGCTCGAGAGCAGCCTTCGCCTCGGCCTGTGCCTGCTCGGCCTTCTTGATTCCGCCTTCGATGAGCTCGGAACGTTCGGAGAGGACCGTCTGGAAACGCGGTACGACGTACTTCCAGAACAGGAAGCCGATGATCACGACACAGACGATCGACCAAACGATGTCGTATGTTGCGGGCAGCAGCGGGTTCTGGGATTCCTCCCCCTCCGCCCCGGCTGCGAGCAGCGTTATCGCGTTTGTCATCGCGCTCTCAGAGAATGAAGCCGGCGACGAGGCCGATCAGGGCGAGGGACTCGGTGAATGCAATGCCGAGGAACATGGTCGTACGGAGCTGACCGGCCAGCTCGGGCTGACGAGCGGTGGCTTCCATGTTCTTGGCGACGACGAGGCCGAGGCCGATGCCACCACCGATCGCTGCGAGGCCGTAGCCGATGGCGCCGTATCCGTTTGCGGTGATTTCCTGCGCCTGGGCCAGAACTTCAAGGCTCATTCGGTTTTCCGTTCCCTTTCTTCGGTCCACATCCGGGTGTCGGAGGTGGCGGGTGTAGCTAGTTCGGTCTGTTGGTCGGTCAGTGCGAGTCGGCGTGCAGCGACAGATCGATGTAGATCGCTGTCAGCAGCGCGAAGATGTATGCCTGCAGGAAGATCACGAGCATCTCGAACATCGTGAACAGGAAGCCCATGATGAGCGAAGGTGCCGCGAAGATCTTCAGGCCGGCCGAGGCCTCGAAGAGGAAGAACTGCGTGGCGCTGAAGAACAGCACGAGCATGATGTGACCGGCGAGCATGTTGGCCAGCAGACGCACCGTGAGCGTGAACGGGCGCAGCACGAAGTTCGAGATGAACTCGAGCGGGATCAGCAAGACGTGCATGGCCTTCGGGATGCCGGGGATGACGATCGTTCCCTTGACGAACTTGGCCGCTCCGAACTTCTTCACACCTGCGTAGACGAACGCGACGTACGCGACGGCTGCCAATACGATCGGTAGACCGATTCGCGCGTTGGCCGAGATGTTCAGGAACGGTATGACCGCACTGAGATTCACCGC
The DNA here is from genome assembly GCF_054960675.1 of Rhodococcus sp. PSi06. NCBI lineage: Bacteria > Bacillati > Actinomycetota > Actinomycetes > Mycobacteriales > Nocardiaceae > Rhodococcus > Rhodococcus sp. PSi06. Next base: position 84,678 of record NZ_JBHNYO010000023.1, on the reverse strand, counting down.
GAAGACCGTGAAGAAGATGGTCATGATGACGGGCAGGAAGCGACGTCCCTGTTCCTTGCCGAGAACGTCCTCGGCCACGTGGATCCGAACGAAGTCGAGAGCGATCTCGGCGACGTTCTGGATACCGCGAGGAACGATCTTGGGGCTGCGCAGTGCGATCAGCATGAAGACGATCAGCAGAGCCGACATCAGGATGCGGATGAGCATCAGCCGGTCGAGCTCGAACGGGGTTCCCTCGAACAGCACCGCGGGAGGAAAGAAATCGGATAGTGACGGCGGATGGAACTCCGCAGCCAGATTGGTGACGCTCAGCGGTCTCTCCCGTGTTCGGGCCGCAACCGAGTAACGGCTGCGGTTCGATCGGACAATGACGATCTATCAAGTCGACGAAAATCGGCTCGCAATCGTCAGAGGCTGAGGCCCGGTCTTCATCGGCCAAGCGTCTGTCGGGTGTCGGCGACTCACGTCGACTCGGCAACTCTCAGGGCGAAACCTTACGTTGCCGAAGTCGGTGACTCCGGGCCTACTGTAAGGAAGCTCACGCTGATGGCTACCTGCGGGGGTCCAGTCCGGGGAAAAAGTCTCTTTCGTCCCGGTCTTGCCCACCGCTTGATGCAAACTTTATCAACAGAACTACGACGTTGTGTAGGCGGCCCTCAGCTTAACCGATTACGACAGGTTGTCGTACTACGACCTGTCGGGGTGACCGTCGGCAGGCGCGCTGTCGACATAGGCCACTTTCGTCTTGACGACCCCGAAGACCTCGGCACCCAGGACCACCACCAGCGCACCCAGAATCGTGAGCCCGAGCGAATACCGGTTGTAGAAGTCCGCGTCCTTGAGCGCGACGAGCACGATCAACGCGATCACCATCTTGACCAACCACCCACCGAGCAGCAGAGCTCCCACCGCCGAAGCCGGAAAACGAGTGGTCAACGCCACCGACAGAGCAGTCGTGATGACAAAGCCGCCACCGATGGCCACGCCGATGAGCGACCCCCACAGGCCGGGGGTGCCTGCCGCAGCAACCGAGATCCCCACGCTGACCACAGTCAGTACCACCAGACCGATGAGGCCGTAACGGACCGCGGCGCGGAGCGGCGCGAATTGGTCGGGCATGGACTGCGGGGTGAAGGTCACGGTTGCCGAGAATACCCGCGATGCAGCTCGGAACCGTCGACGGGATCAGCGGCTGCGTCGAGCACTTCGCCGTACGGGACGGTTGGATCGGTCCACTCTCAAGGTCGGCACGGCCGTTACCACCAGCGCAAACACCAGACCGGCAGCGACCAGGAGCACGACGATGCGTCGATCGAGGAGGGACGAGCCGACCGCCCCGAAGGCAAGGACACCGACCCACAGGTAGATCACCAGCACCACTCGACGATGCGAATGACCGATTTGCAGGAGTCGATGATGTAGATGCATCTTGTCGGGGCTGAAGGGGCTTCGTCCGGCCCGCGTGCGACGGATGACGGCCAGCAGCAGATCGAGTATCGGAATCAGCATGACGGCACCGACCAGCAGGAGTGGCGACAGCAAGCCCAACAGATCGCGTGGACCGTACGCCGTCAACGGGATACGTCCCGATGCACTGGTCGAGATGGTGGCCAGGGTCAGTCCGATCAGCATCGATCCCGAATCACCCATGAAGATGCGAGCGGGTTGAAAGTTGTGCGGAAGAAATCCCAGACATGCACCGGCCAACGCCGCAGCGATCAGAGCCGGCGGGTAGACGCCGACGTCGCCGCCCTGCTCCTGCAGCAACCCCACCGAGAAGATGCAGATCGCCACGGACGAAATGAGCCCGAGCCCGGCGGCGAGCCCGTCGAGGCCGTCGACGAAGTTCATGGCATTCACGATCACGACGGTTATCAGTACAGTCACGAGCCCGGCCTGCAGCTGATCGAGAACCAGGGTGGTGCCCGGTAGCCCTTCTTCACCGCCCCACGGTTGATACAGCACGTACCAACTGACACCCATGATCACCAGGACACCCGCCGCCGTCACCTGACCGACGAACTTGGTCAACGCGTCCAGGCCCCACCTGTCGTCGATGACCCCGACCAGCACGATCACGAAGCCGGCGACCAAGGCGGCGGGAATGTCGCGGTTATAGGCCACATCGAACCCACGGGCGAGCGCCGGAAGCTGCGAGGCGAACAGCAGAGCCGCGAGCATGCCCGCGTAGATGCCCACTCCCCCGAGTCGCGGGGTCGCTTGCACGTGCACGTCACGATCGCGGGGAACGGCGACGGCACCGAACTTGATTGCCGCCACTCTCACGCCGCCGGTCGCGAAGAACGTCACGACGGCAGCTGTGAGGAAGACCAGCAGCAGCTCGCGGATCGGAACGCCGGCACCCAGATTCGACTGAGCCAGCATCTCGACTCTCATACGTGAAGGACGGGCATGTCAGGACGCTCCCGGGACCAGGCTTTCGGCGGTGACACCGAGAACCTCGGCAATCTTCTCGGTGGGAATGGCACCGACCCGCAGAACTCGTGCACGGTCACTCGTCAGATCCACGATGGTCGACGCCACCGCGTGATCTGCCGGTCCACCGTCGAGATAGACCGCCGCCGATCCACCCAGCTGCTCCCGTGCCTGCGTCACCGTGGTGGCAGGAGGGCTTCCCGAGATATTGGCACTGGACACCGCGAGCGGGCCGACCTCGCGCAACAGCTCGAGCGCTACCGGGTGCAGCGGCATCCGCAGCATCACTGTGCCCTGAGCATCACCCAGGTCCCACGCCAAGGACGGTGCCTGCTGTACGACGATGCTCAAGGCACCCGGCCAGAACGCGCGAATCAGATCTCGGGTACGCGGCCGGACACTCTGGACCAAGCCGTCGATGGTGTTCCACGAGCCGACGAGCACCGGCACGGGCATATCGCGTCCCCGCCCCTTGGCGCGAAGCAAGTCTGTGACTGCGCTGCCGTCGAAGGCATCGGCGGCAATCCCGTACAGGGTGTCGGTGGGCATCACCACGAGCCGGCCGGATTTGAGGGCACCGCGGGCCGCGGTCAATCCCGCAGCGCGTGCATCGGCTTCACTGCAGTCGTAAACGGTACTCACGGCACCTATCCTTCCACCTTCGATCACGAAGTGATGTCAGGTGCCGCTCCCGCTGTTAGTCCTGGGCGGGGCGTGACCGGGTGGCGACGACGAATCTGGGTCGTCCTGCCAGGTCCGGATGTGCCACGACATGGGTGAACACCCGCCGCCGAGACAGCAGAGACGCCACCTCGGCACCGTTCGAGTCGTCGTGCTCGATCGCGACTCCGCCGCCGACCCGGAGCCACCGCGCGATGTTCCCGATCATCGGCTCGATGACCGACAACCCGTCCGTACCGCCGAACAGCGCCATTTGTGGGTCGTGATCGATCACTTCGGGATCCAGTTGCGCCCCTTCCGGGACGTACGGGGGGTTCGCAACGATCATGTCCACCGCACCGTCGAGTTCGATCAACGCACCGCGTGCCGTGACATCGCCGTGGTGCAGCGTGATCGGGGTATCTCCTTCACCGCTGCGCAGATCGGCATTGCGCCTCGCCCACGCCAATGCCGACGGATCCAGCTCGACGGCGTGCACCACGGCATCCGGCCGAGCGTTGGCGATCGCCAGCGCCAATGCTCCCGATCCCGTGCAGAGGTCGAGAATCACGGGCGGGTGGTGATCGACATTTTCCAGGAACGCCAGCGCCCAGGCCAGCAGCAGCTCTGTTTCCGGACGCGGCACGAAGACGCCAGGGCCCACTTCCACGTCGATGTTGCCCAGCGACGTCTTGCCCGTGATGTATTGCAGCGGAATACGTTTCGCACGCTGTTCGATGGTCCTGAAGTACGCCTCGACGAGCTCGGGTTCCACCAGCGGAACAAGCCCCAGACGGCCACGTTCCACACCGACGAGGTGTGCGGCGAGAAGCTCTGCATCGACACGCGGACTCGGCACACCGGCCGCTTCGAGAATCGATGTGGCTTCGAGGATGGCTAGGCGTAGCGGCTTGCGGCTCACCGGTTCAGACTGCCACGACGCTCCGACAACTCACTCACACCCGCCCCAGCAACTCCGACTTCTTGGAGAAGAACTCGTCGTCGGTGAGGAAGCCCTTCGCGTGCAATCCGGCGAGGGCCTCGATCGCAGCGGTGATATCGGAGATGTCCACCCCCACGTTGTTCCCACCCGACCCGGACTGGTTCGAGCCCTGCTGTGCCGAAGAGGACTGGGACGCTGCCGATTGCGACGCGGACTGGTTCTGCGACGGCGATCCGTTCGACTGTCCATCGACCCGAGGCAGGCTTCCTGCGGTGAACGTGCCGTACTGGCTGGTGAACTCCAACGACCCCGGTCCACCGCCCTGTTGTTGCTGGACACCCCCGATGGAGTGATCGAGCGTGTCGTACACGGCCAATTCGCCGCCCACGAGTACCGCAAGGCGTCGCGACCCCGGGAACACCGCGTACTGCGACCCGTTCTGGCCGCCACTCGAGCTCGGCGACCCCAGATCCGAGGGCCACCACGATCCCCCGCCGAACGAATTGCCCCCGAACGATCCTGTTCCGGCGTCGATCGGTGGGTAGACCTGATGCTGCGCCAACACTGCAGACAGATCGCGGCACAAACCGTCGACCCGGCTCTTGAGCCCATGATCGAACATGTTGCCCACCATGGTCATTCCGCCGCGCATCCACTGCCCACTGCCCCCGAGCTCGGGAATCTTGAACTGCGCCATGGTGCCGCGACCGTTGTTGACGGCGTCGAGCATGGTGCGGACCGCGTCGGTCGAAATGCCATAGCGCGACGACAGCTCGGTGACGGCGTTCTCGCCTGCGGGTGTCAAACGCTGGTTCATTGTGCTGCGCCTCTCGGGGCTCTGGTGTGGGATCGAACCTGGAGGCCAGGCTATCGCACCGAGCGGCGGCTCGGCCGATCGAAATCTGTAAAGCCTTGTGTCACAGCTACTCTGCCTGCATGCGCGCGTCGCGGTCCGCCTTGGCCAGCGCGTCGAGCAACGCATCCATGTCGCCGTCCAGCAGAGCATCGAGGTTGTGCGCCTTGAAGCCGATGCGGTGATCGGTGATGCGGTTCTCTGGGTAGTTGTAGGTTCTGATCCGTTCCGAGCGGTCGACGGTACGTACCTGGCTGGCTCGTCCGGCGGAAGCCTCTTCGTTGGCGGCCTCCTCTGCAGCCGCCTGCAGGCGTGCTGCGAGAACCTGCATCGCGCGTGCCTTGTTCTGCAACTGCGAACGCTCGTTCTGGCACGTGACCACGATGCCCGTGGGCAAGTGGGTGATGCGGACTGCGGAGTCGGTGGTGTTGACACCCTGGCCGCCCTTGCCGGACGAGCGGTAGACGTCGATACGCAGATCGGTTTCGTCGATCTGCACTTCCTCGACCTCGTCGGGTTCCGGATACACCAGAATGCCGGCCGCGGAGGTATGCACGCGTCCTTGCGATTCGGTGACCGGCACCCGCTGTACGCGATGGACGCCACCCTCGAACTTCAGGCGCGCCCAGACACCGTCGAGCGGATCCTTGGTCTTGATCGACAGGGTCGCGTCCTTGTAACCGCCCAGGTCGGAGACGTTGGCGTCGAGCACCTCCACCTTCCAGCCGCGACGTTCGGCGTACCGCACGTACATCCGGGCGAGATCCGCGGCGAACAGCGCGGATTCCTCGCCGCCCTCACCCGACTTGACCTCCATGACGATGTCGTCACCGTCGTGCGGGTCTCGTGGTGCGAGCAGGTCGGTGAGGGTCTGCTCGAGGTGCAGCACCGTGGCCTCGAGCTCGGGGATTTCGGCGGCGAACGACGAATCGTCGGCGGCGAGCTCACGAGCGGCTTCGAGGTCGTCCTCGGCCGCGGTCAACTTGGTGTGCGCAGACATGATCGGTGCCAGTTCGGCAAATCTCTTGCCTGCCCTCCGCGCTGCCGACGGATCGTTGTGCAGCGCGGGGTCGGCCAGTTGCTGCTCGAGGCCGGAATGTTCGGCGAGGATGTCGTCGATGGCCGAAGGCTTGTCTGTTCTCGCCATGGTGACGACTCACTCTCCGAACGGGTGAAACCGGGTGTGGACACAAAAAAGCCGACGCCCGTCCTGTGAATCACAGGACGGGCGTCGGCGAAACAGCTAGCTGTCTGCGTCGGCCTTCTTGCCGGCGCGCTTGCCATAGCGAGCCTCGAAGCGGGCGACGCGGCCGCCGGTGTCGAGAATCTTCTGCTTGCCGGTGTAGAAGGGGTGGCACTGCGAGCAGACCTCGACGCTGATGCGCTCTTTGTCGGTGGTGCTTCGGGTCTCGAAAGTATTGCCACAACCACAGACGACTGTCGTCAGTGTGTAGTCGGGGTGAATTCCTGCCTTCATGGTGTCCTTACCGTTCTTTGTAATGGTCGCCGGGTCGCCTTCGCCGATCGAAGACGTGAACCGGAACCGGACTCGGCCGTTGATTATGCCAGAGCGTCTATCTGCCCTGCTAATCGTCGGTACTTCTGTGCCGACAGATGCTTACAACGCACGCACCTGCCGGCTTGTTCCCCGGGTGCAGATCGGAGGAACGATCGATCAGTCGTTGTTACCGCCGGGTGCCGTCTTGGAGACTTCCATCAGGAACTCGAGGTTGTTCTTGCTCTTCTTCAGGCGGTCGACCAGCAGGTCGATGGCCTGGTGCGAGTCCAGTCCGGACAACACGCGGCGCAGCTTGTGTACCACCGCGGCCTCGTCGGGAGCCAGCAACAGTTCGTCGTGGCGGGTGCTGGACGGGTTGATGTCCACCGCCGGGAACACGCGCCGCTCGGCGATCTTGCGATCGAGCTTGAGCTCGGCGTTGCCGGTGCCCTTGAACTCCTCGAAGATCACGGTGTCGCCGGTGGAACCGGTCTCGACCATGGCCGTGGCGATGATCGTCAGCGATCCGCCGTGCTCGATGTTTCGAGCCGCACCGAGGAAGCGCTTGGGCGGGTACAACGCGGTCGAGTCGACACCACCGGAGAGGATGCGGCCCGAAGCAGGCGAGCTGTTGTTGTACGCGCGGCCCAGTCGAGTGATCGAGTCGAGCAGGACGACGACGTCCTGGCCGGCCTCGACCAGACGCTTGGCACGCTCGATCGCCAGCTCGGCGACCGCGGTGTGGTCGCCCGGCGGACGGTCGAAGGTCGAGGCGATGACCTCGCCCTTGACCGAACGCTGCATGTCGGTCACTTCCTCGGGACGTTCGTCGACGAGGATGACCATCAGGTAGCACTCGGGATTGTTGATGGCGATGGCGTTGGCGATGGCCTGCAGAACGCTCGTCTTACCCGCCTTGGGCGGGCTCACGATCAACGCGCGCTGACCCTTACCGATGGGCATCACCAGGTCGATGATGCGTGTGGTGAGGATGTTCTGCTGCGTCTCCAGACGCAGGCGCTGGTTGGGGTACAGCGGGGTGAGCTTGCCGAACTCCGGACGCTTGCGCGCGGCCTCGACCTCTCCCCCGTTGACCGTGTCCAGACGCACCAACGGGTTGAACTTCTGACGCTGACCCGACTGTTCACCTTCACGTGCCACACGAACAGCACCGGTGACGGCATCGCCGCGCCGGAGCCCGTTCTTGCGCACCAGGTTCATCGACACGTAGACATCGTTCGGTCCGGCGAGGTAGCCGGAGGTACGAACGAATGCGTAGTTGTCGAGTACGTCGAGGATGCCGGCTACCGGCTGGAGGACGTCGTCCTCGCGAATCTCGGTGTCGCGCTCGCGCCCGCCGCCACCGTCGTTGCCCTCGCCACGGTCGCGTCCACGACGACGTTCACGGAACCGGCGACCCCGGCGACCCCGGCCTTCGCCCTCGTCGTCCTGGTTGTTGTCACGGTTGTCGCGAGGACCGTTGTTGCGCTCCTCGTTGCGACCGTCGTTGCGGTTGTCGTTGCGGCCGTCGCCCTGATTGCGGTTGCGGCCGTTGCGATCGCCCTGATTGCGACCGGCGTTGTCACGGTTCGAGTTGTCCCGATCACCCTGGTTGCGATCACCCTGGTTGCGATCACCCTGGTTGCGATCACCCTGGTTGCGATCACCCTGGTTGCGATCACCCTGGTTACGGTTGTTGTCCCGGTTGCCGTTGTCCCGGTTACCGTTCTCGCGGTCGCCCTGGTTGCGGTTGCCGCTCTCGCGGGTCGCGGTGTCGCTCTTGCCCTCGGCGTCACGCTGTTCACGGTCGGTGCCGTCCTGACGGTTCCGCTCGCCGCGGCTGCGCCTCGGACGCTCGGGGGCCGCGTTGTCGCCGCCCTCGTCCTGCTTGTCGGACGGCGCGGTCTCCGGGGCAGCAGCGGTCTCCGGGGCAGCAGCGGTAGCGGCGGGCGCGGATCCAGCGGTGTTGTCACTGTCGTCCAACGGGAGCTGGTCGGGCGCACCGGCGCGGCGACCTGCAGCTCGACGGCCACGCGTGCGACGACCGGTCTCCGGTGCGGCGTCTGCCGCGTCGACCGGCGGTGTCGCCGAGGCGTCCGCAGCCGGCACTTCGGGTGCCGGTGCCGCCTCTGTTGCGGGTCGCTCTTCGACGGCGGGAGCCGAGGCAGCGGCGCGACGCGACTTGGGCGCGTCGGACTTGGCCGGGCTCGACTTCGCCGGCGCTGCACCCGATTGACGCTCGGAGATGGCTGCGATCAGGTCTCCCTTACGCATGCCCGAGATGCTCTTGATGCCGAGTTCGCCGGCGAGGCTGCGTAGCTCGGTGAGAACCATTCCGGACAGGCCAGCACGTCGGCGCGACGTTTCGGGCGCAGAGACAAGTTCCGTATCGGTCACGGAGGTCCTTTCCTTCCCTCGCTCGCTCGATGCGCAGCCGAGGGTTCGTTCCGCAGTTCGGCGTTCTACCGAACTCGGATGTATTGCCGTTCATGTTCGACGCGCTCCGTCGAATACACCGTCGATCGAGACCGCAGAGAACCACGGGAATGATCGAGTCAGGAGCGTCACATCACTCGGACGTTTGAATCCCCCGAATACAGCGACCTGATTGCCCTGACGAAACCGGCGTCTGAAGCGCACGATGTACGGACAGGGTTCACCATAGCGCCGTTGTCGTCGCTCGGCAAGAACCCTACGCGGCGTTCCTCACGCGACGGTGACTCCGTCGGCCACGTCGAGGTCGAGGACTCGCCACCCTTCGGCGGTCGCGGCATCGCGGAGATCCGCCGGAAACTCCTCGGTGCACAGCGCCATGACGGTCGGTCCCGCTCCGGAGACAACGGCCGCGATCGATCGGGCGCGCAGTGTCGCGATCCATCGGGTGGTGTCGGGCAGAGCCTGGGCCCGCTGCCCTTGATGAAGCAGATCCTCGGTTGCGGACAGCAACAGGTCCGGACGCTCGGTCAAGGCGACCACGGCAAGTGCACTGCGGCTGACGTTGAAGGCCGCGTCACGGTGGGGCACCAACTCGGGCAACAGACCCCGCGTGTGTGAGGTCGACGAGCGCTCCGACGGCACGAGCACAACGACCTTGATGCTGGGATGCACCTCCAGCCTGACAGCGGCGTACTTTCGCGCCGTCACACTGGCATTGGGCGGTTCGCTCCACGACACGACGGCTCCGCCGAGACAGCTCGCCGACGCGTTGTCGGGATGCCCCTCGAATTCCGACGACAACTGAACGAGCTGACCGTCCGACAACGCGCCGGACGGATCGACTTTCGCCGCCAGCGCGTTTGCGGCAGCGAGGCCCCCGACCACAGCCGACGCAGACGAACCCAGACCCCTCGAATGTGGAATTGCGTTGCGGCACTGAACGTCCAGGCCGTCAGCCCACACTCCGGCAGCTTCGAGTCCACGCTCGATGGCGCGCACCACCAGATGCGTCGGACCCCACGGGACATCTGCCGAGCCCTCGCCGTCGACGTGAATCCGCAGTCCCGACGCAGTGGTCGTGACCTCGATTTCGTCGTAGAGCCCCAGAGCGAGTCCGAGACTGTCGAATCCGGGTCCGATGTTGGCACTGGACGCCGGAACACGCGCGGTGACCGTGAGCCCGATCGGGAGTGTCGTCGTCATAGCCGGAGTTTCCGTCAACTCAGGCCAGCTCGAGCGCAGCCGCGACAGCGACGGGATCGACCGAGATGGGTTCTACGACAGGCATTCCCGACAGCGCGGTGTCGGGGTCCTTGAGGCCGTTACCGGTCACCGTGCAGACGACGGTCAGGCCCGGCTCGAGCCAGCCCTCCTTGCGGGCCGCCAACAGCCCGGCGACGCTCGCCGCAGAGGCCGGTTCGACGAACACGCCCTCGGTCTTCGCGATCAATCGGTATGCCTCGAGGATTTCCTCGTCGGTCGCCGCGCGGAATGCGCCGTTCGATTCTTCCTTGGCATTGACGGCACCGTTCCACGAAGCGGGTGAGCCGATGCGGATTGCGGTGGCGATGGTTTCCGGGTCCTTCACCGGCGCACCGTGAACCAGAGGAGCGGCACCTGCGGCTTGAACTCCGAGCATCCGCGGCTTGCGCGTGGTGAGGCCGTCACGGAAGTACTCGGAGTAACCGCGCCAGTACGCGGTGATGTTGCCCGCGTTGCCGACCGGCAGCGCATGGATGTCGGGCGCATCGCCGAGGGCGTCGCAGATCTCGAACGCCGCGGTCTTCTGGCCCTCGATACGTACGGGGTTGACGGAGTTGACCAAACCGATCGTCGGGAACTCCGCCGTGGTCTTACGAGCCAGTTCCAGGCAGTCGTCGAAATTTCCCTGAACCTGAATGATCTTGGCTCCGTGCATGACTGCCTGAGCCAGCTTGCCCATGGCGATCTTGCCCTGCGGAACCAGGACTGCGCAGGACATACCGGCCTTGGCCGCGTAGGCCGCAGCCGACGCCGAGGTGTTACCGGTCGAGGCACACAGGACTGCTTCCTGGCCCCTCGCGAGCGCGTCGGTGACAGCCATCGTCATTCCCCGGTCCTTGAACGAACCGGTGGGATTGAGACCCTCGACCTTGAGATGCACTGTGCAGCCTGTCAATTCGGACAGATGACCGGCAGGCAGCAGCGGAGTTCCGCCTTCGCGCAGCGTAACGGTCTTCCAGTCCGGTCCGATCGCCAGACGCGAGCGGTATGCCTCGATCAGACCGGGCCAGGGGGTGTGGACGCTCATACGGTGGTGCCTTCCAATCGGAGAACGCTGGCGACGTGGACGCCCACATCGAGCTGTTCGAGCGATGCAACGGTTTCGGACAGTGCGGAGTCGGCGGCAAGATGGGTGACGACGACGAGCCTGGCTCCGTCACCCGAGCCCTGCTGACGCACCGTCGAGATGCTGATGTCCCGCTTGGAGAACTCGGCGGCCACGGTCGCCAACACGCCGGGCCTGTCCTCGACCTGCATGCTGACGTAGTAGCGAGTGAGGATGTCACCCATGGGGGCCACCTTGAGCTTGGCGTATTTGGATTCGAGCGGGCCCCGTCCCCCGTAGAACTTGTTGCGCGCGGCCATCACCAGATCGCCCAGTACGGCGGACGCCGTGGGAGCCCCGCCTGCGCCCTGCCCGTAGAACATCAGGCGGCCGGCCGCCTCGGCTTCGACGACCACGGCGTTGAACGCACCGTTCACCGATGCCAGTGGGTGGTCGAGCGGAACGAGTGCCGGGTAGACCCGAGCAGAAATTCGTTCTTTCCCCTTCGCCGTCACGATGCGCTCGCAGATGGCCAACAGCTTGATGGTGCAGTCCAGTGACTTCGCAGTTTCGAGGTCGTCCGAGGTGATCTTGCTGATGCCCTCGCGGTAGACGTCGCCCGCGGTGACGCGGGTGTGGAAGGCGATCGAGGCGAGAATGGCAGCCTTGGACGCCGCGTCGTAGCCCTCGACGTCGGCGGTCGGGTCGGCCTCGGCGTAGCCCAGACGCCCTGCCTCGGCGAGGGTCTCGGCGTAGTCCGCTCCGGTCTCGTCCATGGCGGAGAGGATGAAGTTGGTGGTGCCGTTGACGATACCGGCAACCTTGTTCACCCGGTCGCCCGCGAGGGACTGCATCAGTGGACGGACGACCGGAATGGCTCCGGCCACCGCCGCCTCGAAGTAGAGGTCGGCACGCGACTTCTCGGCAGCATCGGCAAGTTCACCGGTGTACTCGGCCAGCAGGGCCTTGTTCGCCGTGATGACGGATTTGCCCTTCTCCAGGGCCGACAACACGAGCTTGCGAGGGATGTCGATGCCGCCGAGCACCTCGACCACGATGTCGACGTCGTCGCGACCGACCAGCTCGGCCGGATCGTCGGTGAGCAGCCCGGCCGGTACTCCACGATCACCGTCGACTCGACGCACCGCGATGCCCCGAATCTCCAGTGGCGCACCGATTCTCGCTTCGAAGTCCTCGGCATTCTCGGTGAGGATCCGAACGACCTCGCTGCCGACGTTTCCGAGTCCGAGTACGGCGACGCCTATCGGCTTCGATGTCATGGCTGAACCTCCAAGCTGAGCAGATCTTCGATGGTTTCCCGCCGCAGGATCAGGCGTGATTGCCCGTCCTTGACTGCGACCACCGCGGGCCGCGTCAGCAGGTTGTAGCGACTGGACATGGAGTAGCAGTAGGCGCCGGTGGCTGCGACGGCGAGCAGATCACCGGGCCCGACGTCGGCCGGCATCCAGGTGTTCTTGATTACGATATCGCCACTCTCACAGTGCTTTCCGACAACTCGTGCCAGCACGGCGGGTGCTTCGCTCGTTCGCGACACCAATCGGCAGTCGTACTCGGCCTGATAGAGCGAGGTGCGAATGTTGTCGCTCATTCCGCCGTCGACACTGATGTAACGCCTGCGCGTCGCTTTGTCGACGGTGACGTCCTTGATGGTGCCCACCTCGTACAGCGTGACCGTGCCGGGTCCGGCGATGGCGCGTCCGGGTTCGACGGCGATCGTCGGAACCGGCAGACCCACCGCGGCGGATTCGGTTTCCACGATGGCGGTCAACTTCGCTGCGAGCTGCTCCACCGGCGGTGGGTCGTCGCTCTCGAGGTACGAGATACCCATGCCGCCACCGAGATCCAACGTGGAGATCTGTGCGGTCTTGTCGACACCGAATTCGGAGACGATGTCGCGGAGCAAACCGATGACCTTGTGTGCCGCGAGCTCGAAGCCGTCGACCTCGAAGATCTGCGAGCCGATATGGCTGTGCAGTCCCACGAGGCGAAGGTTGTCGGCGGCGAACACCCGGCGGACCGCGTCGAGTGCCGATCCGTCGGCGAGGGAGAAACCGAATTTCTGGTCCTCGTGCGCGGTGGCGATGAACTCGTGCGTGTGCGCCTCGACGCCGACGGTGATGCGAATCAGCACGTCCTGAACAACTCCGGCACCGCCGGCAACGGCGTCGAGGCGGTCGATCTCGATGTTGGAATCGAGCACCACGTGTTCGACGCCCGCACGCACACCGGCCTCGAGCTCGGCGACCGATTTGTTGTTGCCGTGCATGGCAATTCGATCTGCCGGGAACCCTGCAGCCAGCGCGATCGCCAGCTCACCACCGGAGCAGATGTCGAGTGAGAGTCCTTCGTCGGCAACCCAGCGCGCGATCTCTCCGCACAGAAATGCCTTGGAGGCGTAGTGCACTCGTTCCGGTGCGCCGAAGGCAGCGGCCATCTCCCGGCAGCGTGATCGGAAGTCGTCCTCGTCGATGACGAACAGTGGCGTTCCGTACTGTTCGGCGAGTTCGGTCACCGGCACCCCAGCGAGACGGACCGTTCCGTCGTCTGCGCGCTCGGCATTGCGGGGCCACACCTGATCGGGCAGCGTCGTCATCTCCGATGCGTCGACCGGACGCTGGGATGTGGACTGTTTCGCGGGTGCATCGGCGTGCTTGGGTCCGGCCGGATGTGCGCTCACATGCGCTCCGGTGCGCTGACGCCGAGCAGTTCGACGCCGTTGGCCAGCACCTGCCTGGTCGCGTTCCCCAACGCCAGTCGTGCAGTGTTCACAGGTCCGGGCTCCTCGTCTCCTTGTGGAAGTACTCGACATGCACCGTAGAAACGGTGATATGCACCCGCCAGCTCCTCGAGGTAGCGGGCAATCCGGTGCGGCTCACGCAGTTCGGCAGCACTGGCCACGACGCGCGGGTACTCGCCGATCGTCCTGATCAACTCGCCCTCCTGCTCGTGCGTGAGCAGGCTCAGATCGGGATCGTCGGCCGAGATCCCCAGTTCGGCGGCATTGCGCGCGAGCGAGGCCAGCCGCGCATGGGCGTACTGGACGTAGTAGACCGGGTTCTCGTTGCTCGCGCTGGCCCACAAGGCGAGGTCGATGTCGATGCTCGAGTCGACGGACGACCGGACCATGACGTACCGGGAGGCGTCGACGCCGATGGCGTCGACCAGGTCGTCAAGAGTAATGACGGTTCCGGCCCGCTTGCTCATCTTCACCGACACACCGTCGCGCACGAGGTTGACCATCTGGCCGATCAACACCTCCACGGTCTCGGGGTCGTCGCCGAAAGCCGCAGCGGCTGCCTTGAGTCGACCGATGTAGCCGTGGTGGTCGGCTCCGAGCATGTAGATGCAGAGATCGAATCCGCGCTGCCGCTTGTTCTGGAAGTAGGCGATGTCGCCCGCGATGTACGCCGCGTTGCCGTCGCTCTTGATGACGACGCGATCCTTGTCGTCGCCGAAGTCGGTGGACCGCAGCCACCAGGCCCCGTCCTCCTCGTAGAGACTCCCCGAGGTCTTGAGGTACTCGACCGACTTCTCCACAGCCCCGGACTCGAACAACGAGTTCTCGTGGAAGTAGACGTCGAAATCGACACCGAACTCGTGCAGGTTGGCCTTGATCCGATCGAACATCAACTGGGTGCCGATGGATCGGAACGTCTCTTCCTGAGCCTCGGGGGCGAGAGCGAGTGCCTCCGGTTCTTTCGCCAGTACCTTGGACGCGATCTCGGCGATGTACTCGCCTGCGTAGCCGTTCTCCGGGGCCGGTTCACCCTTCGCCGCGGCGATGAGCGAGCGACTGAAGCGCTCGATCTGAGCGCCGTGATCGTTGAAGAAGTACTCGCGGGTGACCTCGGCACCGTGTGCTGTCAGGATCCGACCGAGCGCATCGCCGACGGCTGCCCAACGGGTACCACCGAGGTGCACCGGGCCTGTGGGGTTGGCCGAGACGAACTCGAGGTTGACTTTTTTGCCGGCCATCGACGAACCGCCGCCGAATGCCGAACCTGCAGCCAGGACGCGGGCAACGATCTCACCCTGCGCCGCGGCCGCCAGCCTGATGTTCAAGAACCCGGGGCCGGCGACATCCGCACTCTCGATCGCTGCGTCGGCCGTCAGCGCGTCGGCGAGCCAGCCTGCGAAGTCGCGGGGAACGGCCCCGGCCTTCTTCGCCACCTGCAGCGCCACGTTGGTTGCGTAATCGCCGTGCTCGGGATTGCGGGGGCGCTCGACCGTCAGCTTCGCTGGGAGAACGGATGCATCCAGACCGCGGTCGGCAAGCACCTTCGCGGCGGTCGCGTGAAGCAATTCGGCAAGATCGGCGGGAGTCACAGGTAGCCATCCTATTGGCTGGCGTGCGGCATACTCGCATCCGCTGCCCGTCCGATCGCGAGCCCACCCGGCCGAGGTGCTCGTCGCAGGCTCTGAGCACGCTCTCAGGCAGAGAACGTACAGTAAGGGCGCTCTGCGCGGACGGTCCTTCGTCACCGCCGTCACCAGCAGATACGCATGACCAGCGAGACCGACCACCCACTTTCCACGACTGAGAGAGCAACTACAGCGATGCCAACGGGTCCCGACAGAGGCAGTCAGAACAAGTCGGCTGCGAAGGCGGACAAAGCCATCAACGCAGCCAACAAGAAGTCCGCTCGCAAGAAGAAGGGCGGCGTCCCCGCCGCCAAGGGCAAGCAGATTCCCTGGCTGACGATTGCCGGTGTCGTCGTGGTCGTCGGCCTCGTGGCAGGTCTCGGCATCAACCTGTATCCGAAGTACCAGGATCGGGCCGAGGCGCAGAAGTTCGCGCCCAGCGAGAGCAACCAGGACCCGTCGACGGGCATCGACGGCGTCGCGATCCAGGAGTACCCGGCGGCTCTGCACGTCTCGCGCGCCCAACGGGTCGCCTACGACCAGTCACCGCCCTTCGGCGGACCGCACGACGCCGTGTGGGCCACCTGCACCGGAATCGTCTACCCCGAGGCCATCCGCACCGAGAACGCCGTGCACTCGCTCGAACACGGAGCCGTCTGGATCACCTACAACCCCGACGACCTGAACGAGGACCAGATCCAGTCGCTGGCCGATCGCGTCGACGGTGAAACCCAGATGATGATGTCGCCCTATCCCGGTCTCGACACCCCTGTCTCACTGCAGTCCTGGGGCCACCAGCTCAAGCTGGACAGTGTCGACGACGAGCGCATCGGCCAGTTCATCTCCGCTCTGCGCCTGAACCGTTTCGCCTACCCGGAGGTCGGTGCCAGCTGCGCATCCGTGCCGGGAGCCGGCGACAATGCCTTCGATCCGGACAACCCGCCACTGTTCGACGCCTCCGCCCCGGGCGCGGACGCCGTTCCGATGGACGGAGCGGGTATCACTCCCGACGCGAGTGAGACCAGCGGCGCCGGTGGTCTGCCGGGTGGCCTGCCCGGCGGAGCGCAGCTCCCCAGCGATCTTCAGGTCCCCGCGAGCTGATGACGGAATCGACAGTGGAGTCGGCCACCGGACCGTCCCGGACGAAGCCGAGCCAACGCACCGCCCTGGTCGCGCTGGCGCTGATCGCCGTGCTGGCGATCGGCTTCGCACTGGGCTTCCTGGTCCAGAGTCCGTTCCGTGACGGTGACAATGCGCCGGCCGCGGATTCCGTGGATGTCGGCTTCGCGCAGGACATGACTGTGCACCACAACCAGGCCATCGAGATGGCCGCGGTGGCCTTGACCAATGCGCCGGACCAGGCCGTCAAGAGCCTGGCGTTCGACATGCTCACCTCGCAGCAGAACCAGGTGGGCCAGATGCAGGGCTGGCTGGCCTTGTGGGATCGTGCACCGATCTCGACCGACGGATACATGACCTGGATGACCGAGGACGACTCGCACGGCCATTCGATGGGCGGAATGTCGATGGAGCCGGGATCCTCCGACCCCACCAAGGCAATGCCCGGCATGGCCAGCTCGGCGGAGCTGGCAGCTCTTCGCCAAGCCACCGGCACGGACGTCGACGTGATGTTCTTGCAGCTCATGCTGCGCCACCACGAGGGGGGTCTGGCGATGATGGAGTACGCCCAGACGCACGCGCAGTCTCCTGCGGTGATCAACCTGGCGAAGTCCATGGTGGCAACGCAGACCAGCGAGTCGACGTTGATGAAGCAGATGCTCTCCGCAAAGGGTGCGCAGCCGCTGCCCGAGGGGTGATTTCGACTCCCGTCGCACATGCGCTAGTCTTTCGTACAGCCCAACAGGCACACCGGTTTCTCGCCGGTGCGCCCCCGTAGCTCAGGGGATAGAGCGTTCGCCTCCGGAGCGAAAGGCCGCAGGTTCGAATCCTGCCGGGGGCACACATATTTCACGCACGCCACCTGATCACGGTGACTGCTCGAACGAGACGGTGGACTTCGATGTCCGAGAATCTCCCCGGTGTCGAGACCGTCGTCGACGACCTGTATTCGCTGGCACCCGCCGATTTCGTTTCTCATCGCTCCACGTATGTCGCCCGGTTCAAGAAGGCCGGCGACAAGGCCGGAGCCACGCGAATCGGTGCCCTGCGCAAGCCGACGGTCGTGGCATGGCTGGTCAACATGCTCGCCCGTCGAGACGAATCGGCTCTGGCGGAACTGTTCGAGCTCGGTGAACAGCTCGAGCGTGCTCAACAGCACGGCGACGGACACCGTCTGCGCGAGTTGTCCACTGCTCGAAGCACTTCGATACGCGCGCTGACCGAAAAAGCCATCTCGTTGGGGCGCGACCTCGGAGTGACCGTCGGCGACAACGCTGCTCGCGAGATCTCGAACACCCTCAATGCCGCGATGGCCGATCCGGAGATCCGCGACCGGGTTCGGGCGGGTCGGACGGTGGTCGCCGAAACATACAGCGGCTTCGGCCCCGCGCTGCTCTCGCTCGTCCCGGATCCTCCCGAGACCGAGCCGGATCATCCCGTGACCGAGACCGACGGCGAACCTGACCCTGCCGAGGACGCGCCCGAATCCGCAGCGGAATCCGATGCCGAGAACGAAGCCGAGCGGCTGCGCAAGGCCGAACACGATCGCCTGGTTGCCGAACTCGACTCTGCCGACACCGCATTCGCCGCCGCGCGCGAGGCGGCCAACTCTGTCGACAAAGATACGGAAGACGCCGCAGCCGAACGACGCAGCGCCACAGCAGAAGTCGAGAGACTCGAAGCCGAGTTGGACGCCGCCAGAGACAGAGCGAAGGCAGCGCGGGCAGCAGAGAGAACGAGCGTCGAGCAGGCGGAGTCGGCAGCCGAGGCACTCGAGGCGGCACGGGCCCGCGTGGCCGAAGCCCGGTCGGCCCTCGACGAACCGAGCTGACCTACCCTGGCGACATGACCACACGCTGGCAAGCCGAGAACTCCGCCGACGACTCCGCTCGGTACATCGAGCGATTCGATCGTCTCGCCGAACGCGGCGTGGATCTGCACGGTGAAGCCCGCATGGTCGACGCGGTGGTCTCCCCCGCGTCGAGCATTCTCGACGCCGGCTGCGGTACCGGCAGACTCGGTGCCGAACTGGCGCGACGTGGCCACCACATCACCGCTGTGGATCTCGATCCGATTCTGGTCGAGAAAGCACGCAGCAATGCCGAACTCGAGGTGCATCTCGCGGATCTGACGACGCTCGAGTTGAACCGCACGTTCGACGCGGTCGTCGCAGCGGGCAACGTGCTGGTCTACCTGAAGCCAGGCACCGAACGGACTGCGCTCGACCGTATGTGGGCCCACCTGAACGACGGCGGTGTGTTCGTCACCGGTTTCGCCACCGATCGGGCCTATACGGTCGACGAACTCCACCAGGACCTGACGGCCGTCGGATTCGACGTCGAACATCGTTTTGCGACGTGGGACCTGCGGCCCTGGCGCGCCGACGCGGACTGGGCCGTGACCGTGGCGCGAAAACCGGCTCTGCTCGCCTGAGAAGAATCGTGACCGGCTGCTGCCGGCCGGCCTCGACGTGGAGCAAGCGGCGGGATTCGACGTCAGGGTGTCGTTTCGCTGCTGGGCGGGAAGACTGTCGCTCATGCAGGAACACATGGCGCGGTTGCGGGAATCATTCTGGTTCATTCCCGCCGTCCTGGGAGTCTGCGCGCTCCTACTCGCGCAGGCCCTGGTGAGTCTCGATCGCTATCTGCTCGACACACGAGTGGATCTGACGGGCTCGCTGCTCTATCACGTCGGGGCGAGCGGCAGCCGGGACATCCTCGGGGCGATCGGTGGCTCGATGTTGGGCGTGGCCGCAACGTCGTTCTCCATCACCATCTCCGTACTCGCCACGGCCAGTTCGTCATACGGCCCTCGCCTGGTGCGCAACTTCATGGCAGATCGCGGAAATCAGGTGGTACTGGGCATCTTCGGTGCCACGTTCCTGTACTCGTTGATGGTGCTGCGGTCGATTCGATCGATCGAATCCGACGGCGCGGTGTTCGTCCCGGACATCGCTGTGAACGTGGCCGTTGCACTGGCGGTTGTCGACGTCGGTGTACTCGTCTACTTCATTCATCACATCGCGCAGTCGATTCAGGTGTCCACCCTGTCTGCCAGAGTCCGCGACGAGTTGTCGGAATCCGTCGACTCCCTCTACCCGACCGAGCGCCCCGAGGACGCCGTGTCGATCGATGGCATCGCGAAACCACCTGTCTACGTCACTGTCCTGGCCGAGACATCGGGGGTGATAATCGACATCGACGAGGATGCGCTGCTGGACATCGCGAGCGACAACGGCACGCTGATCGAGATTCACCGGGTCCCGGGCGACCACATCGTCGCCGGCGAGCCGCTCGTCGACATCCTCGCCGACCGCTCGGCCGACATCTCCGCCGCATCGATCGACCGCGTCCGCGGGTCTTTCGAAATCGGTACCAGTAGGACGCCGCGCCACGACATCGCGTTCGCAGTCGAGCAGATGACGGAGATGGCAGTCCGGGCGCTGTCGACCGGCGTCAACGACCCCTACACGGCGCGCAATGCCATCGACGACCTCTCCGTCGGTCTCGTGGCCCTGGTCCAACGGCCGGCACCGTCACGGGGACGGCGCGGAACCGACGGACAAGTGCGACTGATAATTCGGCGGGTGACCGTCTCGACTTTGATCGACCACGCGCTCGATGCCGTGCGCATCTACGGAACCGGCAGCCCCATGGTGGTCCAGGCCGGACTCCGCCTCGCCGAGCGAGTCGGCCGCGCGGCGAGCTCCACCGACGATGTCGACGCCGTGCTGGCGCAACTGGACTTGTTGGACGCTGCCCTGGCCGTCGCCGATACCGACAACGCGCGCACAGCCGATGCCCGCGAGCAGATTTCACGGACCCGAGCAGCGATCACCGATCGAGTTCCACTCGCGGTACTTCGCACCGTGATTCGGTAGACGCGCGAACCGGACACCGTGGGAGGATGGTCGGTATGCCAGCACCGTCGCCGCTTCCCCTCGACCCCATTGCAGAGGCCCACCGTCAGTGGACCGAGCACGGGTGGTCCGATGCCGCCGACGGTATGGCCGCTGTCACCTCGCTGATGCGGGCGCAACAGATCATGCTGGCCCGCGTCGAGGAGGCCCTGAAACCGACCGGACTCACCTTCTCGCGCTACGAGCTGCTGACATTGCTGACGTTCACCAAGAACGGCGCTCTGCCGATGGCCAAGGCGAGCGCCCGATTGCAGGTGCACCCCACGAGCGTGACCAACGCTGTCGACCGGCTCGAATCGGTGGGGTACGTTCGGCGCATTCCGCATCCGAGCGATCGTCGCACCACCTTGGTCGAAATCACCGACGCAGGACGGACATTGGCAGTGCACGCCACCGAGCGGCTGAACTCACTCGTGTTCGCCAAACCCGGTCTCGCGCGCGACAAACTGATGGCGCTGGTGCGCATCCTTGCAGAACTACGTTCGGATGCAGGCGATTTCGACAGTGATGACATAACCACATCGTTCTGACTTCTGTCGTGACTCGTCACAACTTTGTGGCACACCCGTACCGTTCATGGTGGAATGGCTACGCGAACAGTGCGGAGTCGATCTGCTGAAGGGCGGGGCGGGGTGCTGGTGTTGGGGGTCGGGGCGGGTGCGCACGGTGCACGCGCGATCTTGACGTATCTGGACAGCCCCCACCGAACTCCCATCGTGTCGCGCACGGTGCGGCGCGCACCCGGACAGTCGCTGTCCACCACCATCGCTACCGGTGTCGACGCCATCCATTCCATCGCGGCGACAATGTCGCTCCCGGTGCAGTTTTCGGCCATCGCGTACCGAGTTGCCACCGATCCCGGAACGGTCGCCACTCACGGCACCGCCCGCACCGCGTCACTGGTGCCGGAAACTGCTGCGCAAGTACGCTATTTGCGATTCATCGGCATGGTACCCAATCACGGGGTCACCGTATTGTGCGATATCGGGAGCACCGGAACAACGGTCACCGTCATCGATCTGGCGTCTTCGAGGACGCTGATGACGCGGCGTACGGCCACGTTCTGCGGCGACGATCTCGACCATTCGGTTCGTCGACTGCTCTCCTCCAACGGCGTCCACGTCGGAATCGACGCGAGCCGGTCGTTCAAGGAGCAACTGAGCATCGACGCCGTCGTCAGCACCACGGATTCGTCCGGTACCGCCCGGCATGTGCTGACCCGGCGCGACTTCGACGATCTGATTGCCGGACCAGTTCGCTACGCGGGCATGCTGGTGGACCAGACCATCGAATTATCCCGTGCCAGACCGCAGTCCATCGTTGTGGTGGGCGGCGGCGCGAACATCACCTCGATCGCCCGGTCCTTGGAACTGAGGACCGGTCTGACGACACTGGTGCCGGCGATGCCCGAGTTGGTCTCGGCGCGCGGTGCCGCCCTCCTGTCTCCCGACCGGTAGGGCGACACCGGTAGGGCGACACTCACGAGTGGAGCGCTAGCGGTGTTGGAAGTTGGGCGTCCGCTTCTCGATGAAAGCCGACATGCCTTCCTTCTGATCCTCGGTGGCGAATGTCGAGTGAAAGACGCGACGCTCGAACAGAACACCCTCGGCCAAGCTCGACTCGAACGATCGATTCACCGCCTCCTTCGCCATCATGGCGACCGGGAGAGACATGTCGGCGATCGTGGTGGCTGTGGCGATGGCGTCCTCGAGCAGGTCTGCCGCGGGCACGATGCGCGAGACGAGCCCCGCTCGCTCGGCTTCCTCGACCTTCATGTTGCGGCCGGTCAGACACATCTCCATGGCCTTGGCCTTGCCCACCGCACGCGTGAGGCGCTGCGATCCACCGATACCAGGAATGACGCCCAGCTTGATCTCGGGTTGCCCGAACACAGCTGTGTCCGAGGCGATCAGCACATCACAGAGCATGGCGAGCTCGCACCCGCCGCCGAGCGCGTAGCCCGACACCGCCGCGATCAACGGCGTCCGAGCCGATGCCAATCGGTCCCACGCCGCGAAGAAATCGTCCAGGTAGACGTCCATGTAGGACTTCGGCTGCATTTCCTTGATGTCGGCACCGGCCGCGAATGCCCGCTCGGATCCGGTGATAAGAATGGCACCGATGTCCGAGTCGGCGTCGAGTTCCTCGACCACCGACACCACTTCACGCATCAGCTGGGAATTGAGCGCGTTCAACGCCTTCGGACGGTTGAGCGTGATGATGCCGACGCGTCCACGGCGTTCGAGCAGGATGGTCTCGTAATCGGTCACTGGGCAGCTCCGTTCGAGCGTTCGCGGATGTCGTTGATGATGCCGGAGAAGTCCACGTCGGTTCCGCCGCCGGACGTCTCCTTGAACTGCGCGTAGAGCTCGGCTGCACGCAGCCCGAGTACACCCTCGACGCCGTTGTCGCGCAATGCATTCGCAGCCAGGCCCAGATCCTTGTCCATGAGGGCCGCCGCGAATCCCGGCTTGTAGTCGTTATTGGCGGGGCTCGTCGGGACCGGTCCGGGCACCGGGCAGTTGGTCGTCAACGCCCAGCACTGGCCGGATGCAGTCGATGCCACATCGAACAGTGCCTGATTGCTCAGGCCCAGCTTCTCGCCCAGCACGAAGGCCTCACTGATGGCGATCATCGACACACCGAGAATCATGTTGTTGCAGATCTTGGCGGCCTGCCCGTTCCCGGCCGGTCCGCAGTGCACGACCTTGCGGCCCATGACGTCGAGAACCGCAGCGGCAGCGGCGAAATCGTCCTCCGAACCACCGACCATGAATGTGAGCGTCCCTGCGGCCGCTCCCCCGACACCGCCCGAGACCGGAGCGTCGAGGCTACGGTGCCCGGCCTCGTGCACCAGCTTGTGTGCGGCGTGGGCGTCGGCGACATCGATGGTCGACGAGTCGATGAACAGAGTCCCCGGTGCCGCGGCAGGAAGCAGGTCGGCGTAGAGCCCGAGTACCAGCTTTCCGTTCGGCAACATGGTGATCACGATGTCGGCTCCGGCGACGGCCGCGACTGCCGACTCCACCACCGTGACGCCGTCCTTCGTGGCCTGCTCCAGCGCCGCGGGGACCAGGTCGAAGCCCTGCACCGTGTACCCGGCTGCAGCCAGGTTTGCGGCCATCGGTCCACCCATGTGCCCGAGGCCGATGAATCCGATCGTCTTCTCGCTCATGACTGCTCACCTTCTGTGTGTGCTTTCGACAGACCGAGTTCGGCGTCGCCCAGTGGCGCGAAGTACCGGTCGACGTCCTCGGCCGTGACCTCCGCCGACGTGGCCGGCTGCCATTGCGGATTACGATCCTTCTCGACGACCTGGGCCCGGATCCCCTCGACCAGATCGTGACTGCTCAGCGACGCGACCGATACGCGGTACTCCTCGTCGAGCACGGCCTCCAGCGACGGCAGCGTCGCCGCCCGACGCAGTGACCGCAGTGTCACCGCCAGAGACACCGGAGATTTGGACGCGATGTCCTTCGCCGCCTGCTGCGCTTCCGGAACCGAGGACGCGGACAGCGCGTCGACGATGCCCTGGATGTCGTCACCTGCGTAGCACTCGTCGATCCACTCCTGCTGAGCAGCAATGGTGGATTCGGGAGCCGCTTCGCTGAACGTGTCGACGGCCTCCCCCACACTGACCGTGTCGAGGGCGGTGTAGAACTCCTCGAGCTTGTTCGACGGAATGTAGTGATCGGCGAATCCGACCGCGATGGCGTCGGCCGCGTTCATCCGCGCCGTGGTGAGGCCGAAGTGAGTTCCGATCTCACCGGGCGCACGCGAAAGAAGGTACGTACCACCGACGTCGGGGATGAAGCCGATGCCGACCTCGGGCATCGCGATCTTCGAACGTTCGGTCACGATGCGAGTGTTCGCGTGTGCCGAAAGCCCGACGCCTCCGCCCATGACGATGCCGTCCATGATCGCCACGAACGGCTTGGGAAAGCGAGCGATCGCCGCATTGAGAACGTATTCGTCTCGCCAGAAGTCCTTGCTGCCGCTGCCGCCATCCTTGGCGTCGTGGTAGATCGAGACGATGTCACCACCCGCGCACAGGCCTCGATCGCCGGCACCGGTCAACAGGACGGCGTCGACACTCTCGTCGGTTGCCCACTGCGCCAACGCCGGAGCGATCTCCAGCACCATCGCATGCGAGAGGGCGTTGATGGCTTTCGGCCGGTTCAGGGTGATACGACCGATCCCGCCCGAAACCTCCAGTAGGACATCACTCATGCTGCACCCACGATCGAACGAGCTACGACGACGCGCATGATCTCGTTGGTACCTTCCAGAATCTGGTGGACCCGAAGGTCACGAACGATCTTCTCGACACCGTACTCGGCGAGATAACCGTATCCGCCGAGTAGCTGCAGCGCCCCGTTCGCGACCTCGAATCCGGTATCGGTTCCGAAACGCTTGGCCATCGCACACATTTCGACCTTGTCGGCTGCATTGTTCTGCAGCCCATCCGCTGCTCGCCAGAGCAGAGTTCGAGCAGCTTCGAGCTCGGTCTTGAAATCCGCCAGTCGAAACTGCAGGGCCTGTGAGTCGAGCAACCTGGCACCGAAGGCATTCCGATCCGCCAGGTACGCAACAGCCTTGTCGAGAGCGGACTGCGCACCGCCGATCGAGCACGCGGCGATGTTGATGCGTCCGCCGTTGAGGCCGTTCATCGCGATCCGAAATCCGTCACCCTCGCTGCCGAGCAGATTCGCTGCCGGAACTCGGACACCGTCGAAGATCACCTGGCGGGTGGGTTGAGCGTTCCACCCCATCTTCTTCTCGTTCGCTCCGAACGACAGGCCCGCGGTGTCCTTCGGCACGATGAACGCCGAAATACCCCTCGGACCCGGCGCACCGGTGCGGGCCATGACCACGTACACCTCGGATGTGCCTGCGCCGGAGATGAATTGCTTCACTCCGTCCAGCACGTACTCGTCACCGTCCCGGACGGCTTTGGTACTGAGCTTCGCAGCATCGGATCCAGCGCCGGGTTCGGTGAGGCAGTAGCTACCCAACTGGTCCATCGAGCACAGTCCCGGAAGCCAGCGCTGCCGCTGCTCGTCGTCGCCGTACGTGTCGATCATCCACGCGACCATGTTGTGGATGGAGATGTATGCCGCAATGGACGGATCTCCGGTGGCGAGTTGCTCGAAGATGCGCACGGCGTCGACGCGCGTCAGTCCCGATCCGCCGACGTCCTCACGAATGTAGATGCCGCCCATCCCGAGAGCAGCAGCCTTGCGCAGCACATCCACCGGAAAGTGCTTCTGCTGATCCCATTCGACGGCGTTCGGGGCGAGGAACTCGTCTGCGAAATCACGAGCGGTGTCGTTGATGGCCCGCTCGTCCTCGTTCAACGTGAACATCGCCGATCAGTCCATGTTCGGGATGACGAAGTGATTCTGTGCAGCTGCTTCCTTGGTACCCGACGGCCAACGCTGAGTGACGGTCTTGGTCTTGGTGTAGAAGCGGATGGAATCGGGTCCGTGCTGGTTCAGATCGCCGAATCCCGAACGCTTCCAACCACCGAACGTGTGGTACGCGATCGGCACCGGAATCGGCACGTTGACGCCTACCATGCCCACCTGGACGCGCGAGCAGAAGTCGCGAGCGGTGTCACCGTCGCGGGTGAAGATCGACACGCCGTTGCCGTACTCGTGCTCGGTGGGCAGGCGCAGCGCATCTTCGTAGTCTTTCGCGCGCACGACTATCAGGACAGGTCCGAAGATTTCTTCCTTGTAGATGCGCATGTCGGTGGTCACCTTGTCGAACAGCGTTGCGCCCGCGAAGAAGCCGTTCTCGTGGCCCTCGAGGCTGAATCCCCGCCCGTCGACGACCAACTCGGCACCCTCGTCCACGCCGATCTGGGTGTAGTCGTTGACACGCTTGAGCGCATCGCTACCGACGAGCGGGCCGAAGTCCGCATCGGCGTCGTCGCTGCGGCCGATCTTCAACTTCGCGACCCGCTCGGTCAGCTTGGCTACCAACGCGTCGGCGGTTTCCTCACCGACCGGTACGGCGACGGAAATCGCCATGCAGCGCTCGCCCGCCGAGCCATAGGCGGCTCCGAGCAGTGCGTCGGCAACCTCGTCGAGATCGGCGTCGGGCATCACCAGGGCGTGGTTCTTGGCTCCACCGAAGCACTGCGCGCGCTTGCCGTGCTGCGCCGCGGTCTCGTAGATGTACTGCGCGATGGGCGTCGAGCCGACGAAACCGATCGCCTTGACGCGATCGTCGGTGAGCAACACGTCGACGGCGGTCTTGTCGCCGTTGACGACGTTGAACACGCCGGGCGGCAGCCCTGCTTCGAGGAACAGCTCGGCGAGCTTGAGCGGCACCGACGGATCGCGCTCGGACGGCTTGAGAATGAAGGCGTTACCGCAGGCGATGGCCGGGCCGGCCTTCCACAGCGGAATCATCGCCGGGAAGTTGAACGGGGTGATACCGGCGACCACACCGAGCGGCTGACGCATCGAATAGACGTCGATGCCGCCGCCGGCACCCTCGGTGTATTCGCCCTTGAGCAGATGCGGGACGCCGACGGCGAATTCGACGACCTCGACGCCGCGCTGGATGTCGCCCTTGGCGTCGGCGATGGTCTTGCCGTGCTCCGACGACAGCAGCCGCGCGAGCTCTTCGGTGTCGCGGGTGACGAGCGCGAGGAACTTCATCAGCACCCGAGCGCGCCGCTGCGGGTTCCACTTCGCCCACTCACGCTGCGCCTGTTCGGCGTCGGCGATCACGGCCTCGACCTCGGATACATCGGCGAGGGGCACGCGAGCCTGGACTTCGCCGGTGTTCGGATCGAAGACGTCCCCGAATTGTCCTGAGGTGCCGGCAACGTGCTTGCCGCCGATGAAGTGGGTGAGTTCGCGAGCCATGGAATACATCCGTCCTCGAGCTTGGAGTGTGAAGTACGCTCATCCTATAGTCGGAAGTCCACGTAAGTCCAGATGCCCTCACATTCGGTCGTAGAACTGCCTCAGATCGGCGACGGCTCGGCTCACCTCGGCCTCGGTGTATCCGTCGGTGCGGAAGATACGACGCAAAATCAACGGGTCGAGGTCGTCCATCGCGGGGACGAACGACACCTGGGGAAGGTCGGGAAACGACGCGTGATCGCCGAACCAGTCGTCGGCGTCGAACTCTTCGCCGGCGTCACCGACACTCTCGATCAGTTGGTCGAGGTCCACTCCCCGCAAAGTCAAGATGGTGGCCGCGGACGCATCGATGTGTTCGGCTGCGATGTACATCAGCGCCGCCGCATGCTTGCACGGCCACCCGTCGTCGGGGCAGGTGCAATCGAAGTCCAATTGACCCTTGTCGTGCGGCAACAACATCGAAGCCAAGGCTTGCGGAATGGCGTTCGAGGCCAATTCGGCCAGCATCCCGGGATTGGATCGCACTCGATCGATCAGGGCGGCCACCTCACCGGACGTCAACGGGTCGACGGTGACCGAGGCCGAGAACGGCTCGAGTTGACTGCCTTGAACGTCGCCGTAAATCTGCCCGCGCTCTATCCCGAGAGTGAGCACCTGCCCTTGGCGGGCGTACGTTCTACCCCGCGCGATGCGGCCCGGATCTGCCAAATCCTCCATTGCAGCGACGAAATGCCTACCCCACCACGTCTGCCCGAAGGCACCTCGCTTGTTGCGAGATTCGATGCCGCCCTTGGCTTGTCGACGCTTGCCGTACTGCGAGAAATCGACCATCACTCGCCCACCGCATCGTCGCTGAGGCGGAACAACTCCTGCAGTTCCGCGGTGTCCATCTCGGTCACCCAATTCTCGCCGGTACCCACCGCCAGATCCGCCAGGCCCTGCTTCGAGACGAGCATCGAGTCGATTCGCTCTTCCACGGTGCCGACACACAACAGTTTGCGTACCTCGACGTTCTTGCGCTGCCCGATACGGAAGGCGCGGTCCGTCGCCTGATTCTCCACTGCCGGATTCCACCAACGATCCAGATGAACGACGTGATTGGCGGACGTGAGATTCAACCCGGTACCGCCGGCCTTGAGCGAGAGCATCATGATCGGCGGACCGTCGTCGCTCTGGAACCTTTCCACCATCGCATCGCGTTTGGTCTTGCTCACCCCGCCGTGCAGGAACGGCACCTCGGCTCCGAAACGATCCGCGAAATACGGTGCGACCAGTTCGCCGAATTCCCGGAACTGCGTGAACAACAGCACCTTCTCGTTGTCACCCAGAATCGAGTCCAGCATGTCCTCGACCAACCCGATCTTGCCCGACCGATGGTGCCCCTTCTTCAGCACCGACGAGCCGTCGGACAGGAAATGGGCCGGGTGGTTGCAGACCTGCTTGAGTCGGGTGAGCGCGGACAGCACCGCGCCCTTGCGCTTCATACCCTTGGCGTCGGCAATCTGCGCCATCATGTCGTCGACGACGGCCTTGTACAGCGCGGCCTGCTCGGCGGTGAGGTTGGCACGCACTGTCATTTCGTTCTTCTCGGGCAGATCCGAGATCACCGTCGGATCCGTCTTGACCCGTCGCAGAATGAACGGCGAGGTGATGGCCCGCAACCGTGAGACCGCGTTCTCGTCGTTCTCGCGCTCGATGGGCACCGAGAATCGCTTCCGAAAATCGGACGGTCTGCCCAGCATGCCTGGATTGGCGAAATCGAGAATGGACCTCAACTCGTCGAGACGGTTCTCGACAGGCGTTCCGGTGAGGGCCAACTTGTGTTCGGCCGGAATGGCGAGCGCCGCCTTGGCCTGAACGGTGCCGGCATTCTTGATGTGCTGCGCCTCGTCGAGCACCACACGCCGCCAATTCTGCTCCGACAGCTGCGCGCGGTCCTTGGCCATCAGTGCGTAGGTGGTGACGATCAGATCGTGCTCGGCGATCTCCCGATCGAGCTCGTCACCTGTCGACCGGCCTGGGCCGTGGTGCACCAGAACTCGCAGTGCGGGCGTGAATTTCGCAGCCTCACGCTGCCAGTTGCCGACCACCGACATCGGGGCCACCAGCAGCGTCGGTCTCGGATGTTGTTCGTGCGCAAGGAGTGTGAGTACCTGAAGCGTTTTCCCCAGGCCCATGTCGTCTGCGAGCACCGCCCCCAGACCGAGCCGGCTCATGAACGCCAGCCAGTCGAGACCTCGCTGCTGGTAGGGCCTGAGCACCGCATCGACACTCTCGGGAACGGGAATTTTCTCCGGCATCGCACCGGGCTCGAGCAATGTGGCAGCCCAGCCGGTGGCTCGGATGTCCTGCACCGGAGCCGGCGGTGGATCGGCCAGGGTCATCTCGCGCATCAGCGTGCTCAACGCTGTCCCGTCGCCGTGGTGCTCCGCGACATACTTGGCGGCCCGCGCCAACTGACCACCGTCGGCCAACACCCACTGACCTCTGAGCCGAACGAGATCGCCCTTCGAGACGGCGAGCCTGTTCATCTCCGCTTCGGTGAGCACCATGTCGCCCAGTTGCAGCTGCCAGTCGTAGGACACCAACTCGTCCATCCCGACCGCACGATCCGCAGCGGCTTTGGTCACCGCAGGGGACTCGACACGCAGCCGCATGGACGGGTCCAGCCGCGTCCACGCCCGCGGAAGCAGCACCGTCGTACCGGTGGATTGGAGCGCCGTCGCACCGTGCTCGACGAGATCGATGACGACAGAGGTGGGAAGCAGGAGGTCCAGGGTGCCTTCCTGCGAGGGCAGATCGCGCAGTCTGGGGTACGCCGCGACCGCTTCACCGAGTTTGCGTACGGCGATCGACAGCAACGCGGCGTCGACCTTCCGGCTCATAGGAACCGGACGCGGGGCCTCGCCGTCTGCCCGCAAGCACACCTGCAACGTCCAGAGCGACTCGGCCGATTCGTCGGTGCCGGTGGCGGTGTCGTCGTCCTCGGGTTCGAGCAGGCGCAACACCAGGGACGGTTCGTCGACGGTGAGGCTTGCCCGCCACTTATCGAACAGAGTCGAAATCTGTTGGGTGCCATCGTCATAGGGGTCGTCTCGAACGAGAGCGGACAACAGTGGGTGTTCCGAGTCCGGTCTGCCCAGAAGAGATCTGACGATCGGATCGGTCAGCTCTTCGACCACATCGTCGAGAATTTTCTTGGGTCGCTCGCCTGCGCGTTGCACCGATGGCATAGACACGGCCAGTTCGCTGAGCCAGGCTCGCTGACGTTCACCGCCGACCAGACGCCACCGCGGCCACCACTGACCGTCCATCGACTTCAGCGCAGGAACGACCCGCCCCGCGCGGACCCAACGTTCGATCCCACGAGCAACGTGCGCCAGGAAACGGAGATCACCGGAGATTTGCGCGTGGTCGGACGGCGTTCGCAGCAGTAGATCCGCCGCATCGTGCGGCGCGAGCGCTATGGCCGGAATCTTCACCGGGGCCTGGGCGGTCGCGCCAGGCCCGGTGGCGGGAAACGAGACTTCGGCGCGGTGTCGGAACGTTTTCGTGAGCACCTGCGTGTGCGCCGATGGCAGATCGGGTTCTTGCCCGGTGCTCACTTCGTCGTCCCACAGCATCAGCCCGGAGCCGGGGGACCACAGACCGTGCAGCATCGGTCCATCCAATCAGGACGCACCGACACCACCTCGGTGAGACAGTCCGACGAGGCTGGCACAGTGGTCACATGATCGCGTACGGCTTCAGCGAATACGGCGGACCCGAAACCGAGTCCCTCCTCGAGCTACCCGTTGCCGAGCCGGGACCGGGGCAGATTCTCGTCGCGGTACGCGCTGCCGGCGTCAATCCCGCAGATTGGAAGGTACGGAAGGGCACCCGCAAGGACACGGTGCAGATCACGCTGCCGGGAGTACTTGGGCGGGAAGCATCGGGCACCGTTGTCGACGTCGGAGCCGACGTGACCGACTTCTCGGTGGGCGACCACGTCTTCGGCGCCACCGCGTCCGGACACGGCGGATACGCGCAATACACCGTGTTCAATGCGTCGAGCACCGCCCACAAGCCGGAGACGGTCTCCTGGGCCGCGGCGGCCACTCTGCCGGTCGCGGCGGGAACCGCATACGACGCGCTCCGCCAATTGGGTACCGGTGCCGGCGATACCGTTCTCGTTCTGGGTGCGGGTGGTGGCGTGGGCTCGGCCGTACTGCAACTTGCTCGGGCGCAGGGCATCGACATCGTGGCAGTGGCGAGCGCGGGCAAACGGGAGTGGATCGAGAGCCTCGGTGCACGATTCATCGCCTCCGGCAGTGATATCTCGGCTGCGTTCACCCGCCCGGTGGACGCCATCATCGATCTCGTCGGCGGCGAGACGTTGCGCGCGGCGGCGACTGCTGCCCGTTCGGGAACACCGATCGTGAGCGTCGCAGACCCGGTTCTGGCGTCCGAATGGGGTGGGACAGGAGTCGATCGCGATCGCACGACCACCGCGTTCACGCGGTTGGCGGATCTCACGGCATCGGGCGCGCTGAACCCGCGCATCGACAGCGTCTTCCCGCTCGAGCGCGCTGGTGAGGCTCTCGCCCTGGTCGAGAACGGGCACGTGGCCGGCAAAGTTGTCATCGAAGTCCACCCCAGGACGGTCGAGTGACTCGAGAATTCCGGAGGGACGCGCCATGAGCGATTCGGGTGGAGACGGCAGCCAGGGAACCGGCATCGGAGGATTCGATGTTCCCGACCAGCCGACCGGAGCCGAACAGAGCCATCACAGGGAACACCACAGGGAGGACTCGGATCGGAGCAACCACCTGGTCGTCGATCTGAATACAGGTGTGGCGACCTTCTCGGCAGTTCGACGCACACCGGACGAGGTCAATTCCGCCAAGTCTCAGGACGATCTGTGAGTTCTCCTCCTCGCGAGGCCACAGTGTGTGAGTGACGCGATCGTGTCGGTAGCGTCCGGCACACTGCTACCGCGCGGGACGACGGCGGACGATCGATGATGGGGCACGTGTGAAAAAACTGTGGGTAGCGGCGGCGCTGGTGGTCGCCGCCGTGGTGATGGCCATGTTCGGATCGTGCGACCGATCCGTCATCCCCGGTTTCACCCCTGCCGCGCCTGCCCCCGGTAGCCCCACCCGGGTCCAGATCGAGCAGTTACTCGCTCAGGTTCGGGTCGTCGCTGCGCGGCCCGACGCCTTGGGATACGAGCGCGGATGCAAGAGCGGTGAAGGCTGTGTGTTCGGACCGGCCTGGACGGACGACTACGACGGGCCGGGCGGGCACGACGGTTGCGGAACTCGCGACAACGTTCTGGCGCAGTCGATGACGGACGTCGAGTTCCGTGCGGGCACTCGTGACTGCGTGGTCCTGTCGGGTTCGCTCGCAGATCCGTACTCCGGTGAACGGCTGCAGTTCACCAAATCCGATGCCGGAAAGATCCAGATCGACCACGTCTACCCATTGTCGGCCGCCTGGGACATGGGCGCGAACACGTGGCTACCGGACAAACGGATTCGGTTCGCCAACGACACCGCGTTCAATCTGTTGGCGGTCAACGGAGCCGACAACCAGTCCAAGAGCGACAAGACGCCGTCGCAGTGGATGCCGCCCGATCCGGCGTACCACTGCTTCTACGCCGGCAAGTACCTCACGGTGGCCGCGCAATACGAGCTACCGATCACCGAGGCCGATCGGGGTGCTCTCGTCTCGGTCGCGTCCACGTGTCAAGAGTAATGTCGAGAAAATGTCAACGGCACCGTCGCGCAGCTTCCTCAACCGTGAGACTCAGCTCTGCATGTCTCTGTCCGGCCGACCGAGCAACTTCGGAACACGCTTCCACAACTACCTGTACGACGAGCTGGGCCTGAACTTCGTCTACAAGGCGTTCAGCACCACCGATCTCACCGCCGCCGTGGGAGGCGTACGCGCGCTGGGCATCCGGGGCTGCGCTGTGTCCATGCCGTTCAAGGAAGACGTCATCGAATTGGTCGACGTGATGCATGAATCGGCGAGCGCGATCGAATCCGTCAACACCATCGTCAACGACAGCGGCGTCCTACACGCCTACAACACGGACTACCAGGCCGTAGCGAACCTACTGGCGACCCACTCGGTGTCTCCCGATTTCTCGGTGGCCGTCGCCGGCAGCGGCGGCATGGCCAAGGCAGTCGTTGCCGCACTGCGTGATTCGGGTTTCACGCGCGGCACCGTCGTCGCGCGCAATGCTCGTACCGGCCCGGCCCTCGCGGAGACCTACGGCTACGAATGGTCTGCCGAGGCAGTGGCTGCGGACCTGTTGGTGAACGTCACCCCGCTCGGCATGGCCGGGGGTCCTGATGCCGATTCCTCACCGTTCACCGAAGAACACGTCGGTGCGGCGCAGTCCGTCTTCGACGTCGTCGCCATGCCGTCGGAGACACCACTGATCGTGGCCGCGCGAGCGGCTGACAAGCCCGTGATCACCGGTGCCGAGGTGATCGCTCTGCAAGCAGCGGAGCAGTTCGTTCTCTACACCGGAGTTCGGCCGTCCGACGAGCAGATCACTCGCGCATCGGAATTCGCCCGCAGCTGATTCACAAATGTTGCCAGCGAGGCTTGTTGGCGTAGGCGTGTCGGTAGTACTCCGCGAGGGTGAGACGCGACGCCGCAGCCTCGTCCAACAGCACGCTCACGTGCGGGTGCCACTGAATCACCGACGCCGGGCAGTGCGCCGACAGGGGTCCTTCGACAGCCGCGGCCACCGCCTCTTCCTTCGACTCCCCCGTCGCCAGCAGAACGAGGTGACGCGCCTCGTCGATGGTGCCGAGCCCCTGGGTCAGCACGTGGTGCGGCACGTCCTCGGGTGAGTCGAAGAAACGGGCATTGTCCGAGCGTGTCTGTTCGGTCAGCGTTTTGACCCGGGTTCGCGATCGCAGCGAGGAGCCTGGCTCGTTGAAGCCGATGTGCCCGTCGGTGCCGATACCCAGGATCTGAACATCGATGCCGCCCGCTTCCGCAATCGCCGCGTCGTATCGCTGGGCCTCCGCCGCGATGTCGTGCGCTTCGCCGTCGGGCGAGAACACCGCGGCGTCGTCCAGATCGACGTGGTCGACGAAGTTCTCGCGGATGAAGGAGAAGTACGACTGTTCTGCACTTCGGGCGAGACCGATGTATTCGTCGAGCAGAAATGCCCGACAGTGCGAGAACGAGAGGCCTTCGTCGCGATGACGTCTCGCCAATTCGCGATACGTGCCGACCGGGGTGGATCCGGTCGCCAAACCCAGTACGGGAGTGGATTTCGGTGTGGCCCGGATTGTCTGCTCGACGATGTCGGCGGCCGTTCGATCGACGTCGTCCGCCCCGTCGAGGATGACGATTTCCATCTAATTCTCCTTCATCGCGAGTCCGCCTCTGATGACTCGAACCGGCTCGAACGCTGCGTCGACCACCAACACGTCGGCTCTCATGCCCTGGTGCAGACGGCCGATCTCGGACCCGAGTCCGATGGTCGCCGCCGGCGTCGACGACCCCGCCCGCACTGCCTCCACCAACGACACGCCTGCACCGAGTACTGCGCGACGCACCAGATCCAACACGGTGGCGGTCCCGCCCGCGATCGGTGCCGTCTCGGGTTCGGTGTCGCGAGACAATCGCGCGACCGAGTGATGCACGGTCACGTCCAGTGGTCCGAGTCGATACCGGCCATCGGGCATTCCGGCCGCGGCCATCGCGTCGGAGACCAGGGCTATCCGAGCGCCACCGACGAGATCGAACACAGCGCGCACCGTTTCGTCCGCCAGATGCACTCCGTCCCCGATCAATTCGAGCACCAAGGTTCCGCGCGCCGCGGCCGCGAGACATTCGCTCACCGGACCCGGTGCGCGGTGGTGCCAGCTCGGCATCCCGTTGAAGAGGTGCGTGGCCGTGATCGGCCCACTTCCCAGTGTGTCGATTCCGCGGCGGGTGGTCAGAGCGTCAGCGTCCGTGTGTCCGATGCTCGGCACTATGTCGTTCTCGCGGAGCATGTTCGCGACGGCGGCGAACCCGTCCACCTCGGGTGCCAGAGTCATCGACCGCACCGCTCCCCTGCCGGCACCGATGATGTCCGCCAGCAAACCTGGATCGCCGGGTCGAAGCGAGCCCGGATCCTGTGCGCCGCAACGAGCAACGGACAGGAACGGCCCTTCGATGTGCACCCCGGCGATGTCACCGGCTTCGTACAGGTCGGCCAGCAGCGATGTCTGGCCGATCAGTCGGTCCGGCGGTGCCGACACCAGGGACGCGAGCATGGTCGTGGTCCCGTGCGAGCGGTGATGCTCGACCGCTGTCAAGAGATCGGCACCGGCGGAATCCGGAAACGATGCGCCGGCACCGCCGTGGCAATGTAAATCCACCAGACCCGGAAGGATGATCGAATCGCACTGCGGTGCTGGATCTCCTGTCCATCGCGAAGTCGGTCCGACCCACGAGATGCGGTCTCCGGTCAGTACGACGGTGCCGTCGTCGATCACCTCCTCGCCCGTGACGACCCGTCCACGCAGCGTCGTGGTGTCGGGGGTCATGCCTGTGTCGGTTCGGCCACCGCATCGTCCTCACGCCCGGGGGTACGCAGGTTCCACTTCTTGATGACGAAGCTGAACAAGAAGTAGTAGATCACCGCGTACACGAGACCGATGGGGATCAACAGCCATGCCTTGGTGGCGATTCCGTAGTTCAACAGGTAGTCGATGCCGCCGGCGGAGAAGAAGAATCCGTCGTGTATTCCGAGGGCATTGGTCAGCGCCATCGACGTTCCGGTCAGCACCGCGTGAATGATGTAGAGCGGCCAGGCGACGAACATGAACGAATACTCGAGCGGCTCGGTGATCCCGGTGACGAAGGCAGTCAGGCCGGTGGACAGCATGATTCCGCCGACGATCTTCTTCTGCGACGGCTTGGCATTGCGGTAGATCGCGAATGCCGCAGCGGGCAGCGCGAACATCATGATCGGGAAGAATCCGGTCATGAACACGCCGGCGGACGGGTCACCGGCGAAGAACCGGTTCAGGTCGCCGCGCACCAGCTGGCCGCTCGCATCCTGGTAGTCGCCGACGAGGAACCAGACCACGGAATTCAAGATGTGGTGCAGTCCGGTCGGAATGAGCATGCGGTTGGCGAAACCGTAGATGCCGCTGCCCACCACGCTGTGGTCTGCGACGGTGTTGCCCACCCAGTTGAGCGCGCTGTAGAACAGCGGGTAGACGAATGACATGACAACGGCCACAACGAGACCGGTGATCGCCGTCAGGATCGGCACCTGCCGACGGCCACTGAAGAAGCCGAGGTAGTCGGGCAACTTCTGACGGTAGAACCGCTGCCAGAGAATGGCCGAGAGCAAACCGATGACGATACCCGCGAGAACCCCGTAGTCGATGACGGCCGGATCACCGTTGGCATCGACCTTGCCGTCGAGAACAACCGGCGACATCGCGGTGAAGACACCGTTCATCACCATGTATCCGACGACCGCGGCAAGTGCCGTCGAGCCGTCGGACTTCTTGGCCCAGCCGATGGCGATACCGACGGCGAAGATGAGGGGAAGCCAGGTGAACACGGCCTGACCGGCGGCCGAGATGACGGCTGCCGCGGTCTCCAGCGCGCTGAATCTGCCCAGCAGGTCGTCTTGGCCGAGCCGCAGCAGAATGCCGGCAGCGGGCAGAACGGCGATGGGAAGCATGAGACTGCGACCGAACCGTTGCAGTCCGGCCAGTGATCGGGAGTCCTTCTTGGGCTCGGTGTCGACCGAGTCCGTGTTCTTCGGGGTCATGGCGACCTTCTCTTCGAGGCTGATCCTTCGAGGGCGGATTTCGCTGTTGTGACCGAGTGCCATCAGGGGTACTGTCCGGTCATTACCAGTTGTAGTTTGACCAGGTGGCAAGCTCGTGTCAACCCAGACTTGTGATCCAGCCGACAGGATTGCAGCCGAGAAGAGAGTAGGACCAGACATGTCCAAGGCGGACGCAATCGTGAAGGGGCTCGGCGGTGCCGACAACATCGTCGAGATCGAAGCGTGCATCACTCGGCTTCGCACCGAGGTGAAGGACGGTTCCTTGGTCGACGAGGCTGCGCTCAAGGCGGCCGGTGCCCATGGGGTGTTCCACAAGGGCACCGCCGTTCAGGTCATCGTCGGTCCCGAAGCCGACACACTCGCAGAAGATATCGACGACATTCTGTGATGGGCGACAGCCTGATCCTCAGCC
The DNA here is from genome assembly GCF_054960675.1 of Rhodococcus sp. PSi06. NCBI lineage: Bacteria > Bacillati > Actinomycetota > Actinomycetes > Mycobacteriales > Nocardiaceae > Rhodococcus > Rhodococcus sp. PSi06. The sequence continues at coordinate 47,022 of NZ_JBHNYO010000023.1, read as the reverse complement.
CCGTGGCCGGCCGGGTGATCTCGCTCGGCGAGGTGCCGGACCCGGTGTTCTCCGCGCAGATGGTGGGTTCCGGCGTTGCACTGCAACCGGCCGCAACCGACGGCCGCGTCGAGGTTCGCTCCCCGGTCGCGGGCAAGATCCTCAAGCTCCATCCGCACGCGTTCGTCGTCTTCACCGACGACAAGGCCGGCGTATTGGTACACATCGGGATCGACACCGTGAAAATGAAAGGTGACGGCTTCGATCTCGTTGCGGCCGAGGGAGATCGAGTGCAGGCAGGCGATCTCGTCGTGACCTACGACCCGGCTGCGATCTCCGCAGCGGGTTACTCCGATGTGGTGCCGGTCGTGCTGATGGACTCGACACCGGATTCGATCACGAGTGCCTACATCGGGACCGACGTCGTAACGGGCGATCCCCTCTTCGAGCTGCCCTGATCTCACCGGCGCGGCGTGGTGCGTCGGTGCCCTTCCACTTCCATGGACAGTTGGTACCGATCGCATCGGTACCAACTCTCCGTGTGTTCGAGGGGCTCGTCGCCACTGAAGGAGACACGGTCGAAGTACAACACCGGCGCGCCGCGCTTGGTGCCGAGCAGGGTCGCCGTATCACTGTCGGCAGCAGTGGCTTTGACGGTCTGTTCGGCTCGGTCGATAGTCAGTCCGTAGTGGGTCTGCACGGCCTCGTACACGGATTTGCTCAGATCGTGACCGATCAGTCCTGGTAGGAGCGCAGCGCGGAACCACCCGTCGTCCACGCTGACCGGTTCTGCGTCGGCCAACCGTAGTCGCTTGACGTGGTAGGTCTGTTCGCCATCGGCCAACCCGAGGGCACGAACCGTTGCCGCGGAGGGTTTTTCGAGTCGGGCGAAGAGCACCACCGTCGTCGGCGTCAATCCTTGCGCGCGCATCTCCTCCGAGAACGACGCCAAGTGCAGACGCGATTGCACGGTGCGACTGGCCACGAACGTCCCCTTGCCGCGCACGCGAACGAGATGCCCATCGTTGACGAGCTGCCCGATAGCTTCACGGACGGTGATGCGGCTGACGCCGTAATCCTCCATCAGCTTCCGCTCGCTCGGCATCAGGTCGCCGGGTTGCAGCTCCTTGGTGCAGCGGTGCAGCAGAATTGCGCGAAGCTGTTCGTGTTTCGGGACCTGACTGTCCCTCAGATGTACGGGCATCACCACGGCGCCGGCCTTTCGGTCACTCGCCGAACCAGCGGTACGGACTGGTCCGGTCCAACCAGAAGACTACGTCACACCGAGGGCGGACCGACGAAAATCAGTCGCAGACCGACTTGGCCATGTCCTCCGCGGTGGCCGACGAACCGGTTTCGTACTCGCCGATAGCTGCCACTTTGGCCGCAGACGCCGAGTTCGGGTCGAACGTGTACCCCAGCCACTCCTTCGCGAGTCGCCGAGCCAGTTCTATACCGATGACGCGCTGTCCCATGCACAACACCTGTGCGTCGTTGCTCAACACAGCACGCTCGACCGAGAAACTGTCGTGTGCCGTCACCGCCCGCACTCCCGGAACCTTGTTGGCACTGATCGCAACTCCCAGCCCGGTGCCACACACGAGCAGGGCGCGATCGGCACTGCCGTCGGCGATCATGCGCGCCGCGGTCACAGCGACGTGCGGGTACGCAGTGTGCTCATCGTCGCCGACTCCCACATCGGCCACCGACTCGACTCGATCGTCTTGCTGCAGATCTGCCACCAAAGCCTGCTTGTACTGCAATCCTGCGTCGTCACATCCGACGACGATCCTCAGCTTGCCCATTGTTCATCCCTCCTGGTGGTCGAAAAGTTCGGCTACGGTCGCCACGCACATCGCGAGCGAGGTCGCGCCCGCATCGGGCGTACCGACACTGCGCTCCGCCAACGGCCGGGCCCGCCCGATCTTCGGCCGCAGCTCAGCTGTGGCGTCGGCTGCCCGGCGGGCAACGGGAACTGCTTCGACCCAGGCCGAGCGCCAGTCGACACCGTCCCCGACGGAATTTTCGACGGCGCAGACGAAAGGATGGAGCGCATCGAGCATGGTCTTGTCGCCGAGCGATGCCCCACCCAACGCGGTCAGTGCGTCGTAGCCTGCGCGCAGCGCCTGAGCCACGACTGCACTCTCGGGTCTGCCCGTATTACCCAGCCGGTTCCCGATGGCGGTGAGCGCCGCGCCCCACAGCACACCGGACGTTCCACCGGCCTTGGCCGCCCATTGCGATCCTGCGGCGGCCAGAACCGACCCGGTTCCGCCGTCGCGCTCGCAGACGTCGAGTGCCGAGATACGTGCTGCCGCGGTGCCTTTAACCATCCCGCGACCGTGATCACCGTCGCCCGCCACCGCATCGATGCGGCCGAGTTCGTCCTCGGCCGACGCCATTCGCTCGGCAATGGCGTCGAGCGATCGCACCACGAACGCCGCACACTCGCGCGATTCCTCGTCGGAGTCCGGTAGCGCGACATCTACTGCAGCGGTGCGTGATTGTTCCGTGCGACGGTCACCTGTGCCGCCCGAGACCACGCCCTTACGGTAGGCGGGCGAATCGGCGGGAGCAGTCCACAACGTCTCGAGTTCGTCGTCGAGCCACATGACGGTCAGCGAGCAGCCGGACATGTCGAGGCTGGTGACCAGTTCGCCCACCTCCGGATCGACGACGGTGTATCCCCGCTCCCGCAGACGACGTGACACCGTCTGCCATACGACGAACAATTCCTCGTATTTGGTTCGGCCCAGGCCGTTCAGGATCACCGCGATGCGGTCACTGCTGCCCTCGGGCGCTTCTTCGAGCACGCCGTCCACCAACAGGTCGGCCAGTTCCGCGGCCGTCGGCATATCGTGGGAGGACACACCGGGCTCGCCGTGAATCCCGAGACCGAGGTCCATGGTCCCGTCGTTCACCGTGAACAGTGGATCGTGCGCCCCGGGCATCGTGCACCCGTCGAACGCCACGCCCAGTGTGCGCGTGGCGTCGTTCGCGGCAATGCCGACGCGCTCGACACCGTCGAGGTCGTAGCCCGAATCTGCCGCAGCGGACGCACATCTGAAGACGGTGAAGTCCCCAGCGATCCCCCTGCGCTTTGCGATCTGGTCGCGGGGCGCGCTGGCGATGTCGTCCGTCACCGCAAGGTAGCGGGCATCGATGCCTTCCGACTTCAGCTGCTGCACAGCGAGTCCGAAATTCATCACGTCGCCGGCGTAGTTTCCGGTGGTCAGTAGCACTCCGCCACCGTTGTCCACGGCCCGGCCCACCGACGCTGCGTCGTCGGCAGACGGTGAGGTGAAGATGTTTCCCACCACCGCGCCGTCGGCGAAGCCGTGTCCGACGACGCCGCAGAAAGCCGGATAATGACCGGAGCCGCCTCCCACGACGACAGTCGCCTTACCCGCCGGCGTCGTCGTAGCCCTGACGACTCCGCCCGGCACACCGACGACGTACCGCGAATTGGCGTCGAGAAATCCTTCCAGCATGTCCTCGGTGAAGGTCGCCGGATCGTTGTACAGCTTTGTCATGAGCGTCCCTATCGCAGTCTGAGACCGGACTCGCGGTCGAAGAGGTAGATCCGTTTCGCCGGTGCGGACAAGGCACATCGGTCATGTGCCCGATAGCTCTCGCGGGCGGGTGTCTGCACGGTCATCCGGGCTTCGCCTGCCACCGAGATCGTTGCCTGCCCGAATTCCATCAAGTGCTCGAAATGCGTCACCGAAGCGGCAATCTGCGCCGAATCGGGAACTCCGGCAACGATGGTGGCGTCTTGCGGCCGGATGCCGACGGTGACCTCGGTGCCGTCGGGCACGTCGTGCACGTCCACCGCCAGCGCGCCGTCCCCGATGTGGACCACGGTGGTCGCGCCGTCCCGCCGCACCACACCGTCGAGCACGTTGATCTGCGGCTCACCCACGAAGCCTGCGACGAACAGATTGGCCGGATCGTCGAACACTTCGTCGGGGGTGCCGAACTGCTGAATCACTCCACCGTCCATGACAGCGAGCCGATCGGCCAGGCTCAGCGCCTCGACCTGGTCGTGTGTGACGACGATGGTGGTGTATCCGAATTCGCGTTGCAACATCTTCAGTTCTCGTCGAACTCTTTGCCGCGCCGACGCATCGAGATGCGAGAGCGGTTCGTCGAGCAGCAACACCGGTGGGTTGCGAACCAGCGCACGCGCGAGCGCAACCCGTTGCTTCTGACCACTCGACAGGCCGGCCGGCCGAAGATCGAGCAAGTCCTGCATCTCGAGGCGTCGCGCGATGGAATCGACGAGCTCGTTGGCGTTCTTCACCTTTCGGGCCTTGAGACCGTAGGCGAGGTTCTCTCGGATCGACAGGGGCGGATACAACGCGTAGCTCTCGAACCCGACACCCACCTCTCGCTTCGCGGGCGGCAGATCGGTGATCGTGCGGTCACCGATGCGAATCTGCCCGCTGGTGACGGTCTCGAGTCCCGCGATCATGCGCAAAGTCGTGGTCTTGCCGCACCCCGACGGCCCCAGCAAGGCAACCAGCTCGCCGGGTTCGATGTCGAGATCGATACCCTTGACCGCTTTGAACTCCTCGCGGCCACGCGAGCTGTACGTCTTGACCAGCGTGTCCAGGGTGAGACTCTGTGCAACGGTCGGCGTGCTGGACGACCGTGCGGTCTGCGTGGCGGTCACCGCTGTTCCTTTCGATCTGCTGAACCGAGTCGTTTTGTCTCGGAATCGGTTTCACCGTCGCCGTGTTCGGCACCGGCGAACACGTGTACGTCGGAGGGGTCGATCGCGACCGTCACGGTCGCACCTTCGCGGAGATGGCCACCACCACGCGAGAGTGCGATCAGGTTCGCGCCGCCCAGGTCCACCGATACCTCCACGTCTCGGCCGAGCCGTTCCGCGAGCACGACGGTTCCGCCGAACGTGAGCTTGTCCGGAGCGGACGCCGAGTCTGCAATTACGTCGACATCGCAGGGCCGAATGCCGATTCGTGCTCGGTCGCCTGCAGCCAGGTCGATGGATCGCGGCACCGAAATTTCGAGGGAGCTGCCCAGTACCCGCAGTGCTCCGTCATCGACCGTCGCGTCGTACAGATTGATTTCGGGTTGACCGAGCGCCTTGGCCACGAAAGTGTCTGCAGGCGTACGCCAGATGTTCTCCGGGGTATCCACCTGGACCACCCGGCCTTCTCGGAGGATGGCGATTCGGTCGCCGAGGGCAAGTGCCTCCTGATAGTCGTGCGTGACGTAGACGGTCGTCGTCTTCGACATCTCACCGAGTTGCCGGAGCTCAACGCGCATGGCCGCCCGCAGCTTCGCGTCCAGGTGTGAGAGTGGCTCGTCGAGCAGGTACACGTCGGCAGGGCGGACCAGGACACGGCCCAGGGCAACTCGCTGCCGCTGTCCGTTGGACAGTTCACGCGGAAAACGCGCCAGCAGATGATCGATGCCCAATGTCGTGGTCACCGACCGAATTCGCTCGGTCTGCTCGCTCTCGCTGTACTTGCCCGTTCGGCCCGACTTCAGCGGACTGGCGAGATTCTGGGACACAGTCTTCTGCGGATAGAGCGCGTAACTCTCGAACGCCATGGCCACGTTGCGGTGATACGGCTCCACGGCAGTCACATCGTTTCCTGCGATGTGCACGGCGCCCTCGTCGACATCGACGAGTCCGGCTATGGCTTTGAGGGTGGTGGTCTTACCGGCACCCGATGGGCCGAGGATGACGAAGAACTCGCCGTCGGCGATGTCCAGATCGAGACCGTCGATACCGATCTTCTTGCCGTATTTCTTGCTCAGTCCCTTGACTGCGAGCTTCGCCATCTAGGATTTCACCGCCCCGAACGAGAGACCGCGAACCAGGTAGCGCTGAATGGTGAGCGCCAGGATCAACGGTGGGAGAGCTGCGATGACTGCTGCCGCCGCAGTGAGGTTGTAGTACGCCTGTCCGCCGCCGCCGAGATACTTGGTGATTGCGACGGTGACGGTGCTGGCGTTGCTGTCCGACAGGATCAACGGGAAGACGTAGTTGTTCCAGGCGAAGATGAAGGCCAGCAGTGCCGCCGCAGCGATACCCGGACGCACCAGTGGCAGTGCCACCATGACGAATGCTCGTGTTCGTGTGTATCCATCGAGTAGTGCAGCCTGCTCGAGATCCTCGGGCAGGTCCTGGAAGTACGACCGCAGAATCCACACCACGAGAGGCATCGTGACCAATTGCAGAACCCAGATCATGCCGACCTTGGTGTCGAACAGGCCGATCTGGTTGTAGATGACGAACAGCGGCACGATCACCATCAACTCCGGAGCGAACCGGAACGAGAGCATCTGGAACATCAGGTCGTTACTGCCCTTGTACTGCCATCGACCCGCGGCGTACGCGGCCGGAATTCCGATGACGAGCGAGACGATCACTGCGCCACCACAATTGATCAAGCTGGTCAGCAGCGATGACGTGAAGTCGACGCTGGTGAGGTCGGTGCCGCGTTGGCTCAGGACGGTTCCGAAATTCGAGAAGGTCGGACTGAACGCGAAATAGGTACTGGTTTGCTCGGCATCGGACTTGAGGGCCAGCAAGACCATCCAGACGATGGGAAACAACGAGAACACGAACCACACGATCAGCACGACGTCGGACGCAACCGACGCCGGGGTGAATCGTCGCTGTCCGGGAAGCAATTCCTTGGCCATGAGTCAGTTCTCCGCCCCAGCGGCACGCCGCTGCGCTTTTCCGAGCACGCTCACCAGGAAGCGCGCTGTGATGAACACCAGAATCCACAGCAGGAACATGTAGGTGCTGCCGCGGGAGTAGTCGAGGTTGATGATCGAGTCCTCGAAGGCACCGATCTGCAGCGATCTGGTGGCCACGCCGGGCCCACCTGCCGTCAGAACCCATGGCACGTCGAAGAACTTGAGATTGTCCATGAAGCGGAAGATGACCGCGACCAGGATATACGGCCACAACATCGGCAACATCAGCCTGCGGAACATGTAGAAGTAGCCGGCTCCGTCCACCTCGGACGCCTCGAAGGGCTCCTTCGGCAGTGACCGAATGCCGGCCAGGACGAGGATCGCGACGAACGGCGTGAAAATCCACAGGTCCACCAGAATCACCGAGAACATCGCGTTCTGACTACTCAACCAGTCGAAGGTGTTACCAAGTCCCAGAACGTGATTGAGGACTCCGAATTGTGGATTGAACATCAGCTTCCACACCACCGCGGCGATCACGGGTGCGATCATCAGCGGCAGAATCAGCACCTTCTCGAAGATGCGCCCCACGATCGACGAGCGGTTGAGCAGCAATGCGATCACCACGCCCAGCACCGTCTCGACGATCGTCGCGCCCACCGCGAAGGTACCGGTGACACGCACGCTGGACCAGAACTGTGCATCTCCGAGCACACTGGCGTAGTTCGCAAACCCCACGAACACCGGATTGGGGTTCACTGCAGCGTAATTGAGGAACGAATACCAGGCCCCGACGACAAAGGGATAGAGAATCCCGATGACGATCAGGACTGCGGGCACCGAGAGCAGATACGGCCGCATCTTGCGCCGCCACCGCGGCACCTCGGGCTTGGTCGCGGATGCAGGAACAGGCGCATCGGTCCTGTGGTCCGGTTCAGTGCGCGTGGCCATGACCTACCTCTTTCGACGAGTTCTTCACAGGTTCACCTTCGAGGTGTTGGTTTTCGCCAGGCCGTCCAGCCGCGAGCGCGCGTCGTCGCCGCCGTAGATGTCCTGGAGGGCCGACGCCCAGTTCTGCGTGGTGTCGAAGAATTTCTTCTGCGGTGTGAACTGGATCTTGGATTGGTCGATCACGGTCTCGAAGGTCTCGAGGTAACCGGCCTGATCTGCGACCTGCTCCTTGAACACGCCGTCGAACACCGACTTTCGCACCGGGTCGGCATAGATTCCGCCCTGAACAGCCTTCGACATCGCTTCTTTACCGGTCGCCCATTGCATGAACAGCCACGCGGCCCGCTTGTTCTTGGACATCGAATTCATGGCCAGCGACCAGGTCCACAGATTGGTCGCGTAGTTGCCGTCCGGACCGGCGGGCCCGGGATACCAGCCGATGTTGCCGGCCTGTGCCGACGCCCCGGGCTTGTTCTTGGGGTACGTCGCGCTGTCGGCGTCGAACACCATCATGGCCTTGCCGTCGCCCAGATCACCGGTGGCGTTCGGGTAGTCGTACGAGGTCCAGGACGTCGGGCCGGCGCGGTGCTGCATCTCGATCCACTTCTCGGTGAATGCGACAGCTTTGTCCGAGTTCATCCGCGCCTGTAGCTCTCCGTTCTCGAAGACGTAGTCCTGAGCACCTTCTCGGGTGTACTGGGTCATGAATCCGGGATGGATGGTTGCCCAGGATTTGGATCCGCGGGTGGCGACGCCGTAGCGATTCTGCGAGCGATCGGTGAGGTCGATCGCGAGTTGGACGAAGTTGTCGAACGTGTCGGGGAGGGTGATCCCGTTCTTGTCGAAATATGCCTTGTTGTAGGCCACTACGTTGTTCTCGAACCCCCATGGCAATGCCCACTGTCCACCGGTTCCGAGCGGACTGCCCTGCTCGAAGTCCCAACTGGTCGACGTTCTCAGCCCTTGGTAGATGTCCTCGAAATCGTATTCGTCCGACGTAGCGGAACTGTTCTGCAACCACGGGTTCAGGTCTTCGAGCCATCCGGGCGGGCCGTACTGCCAGATGAAATAGGCACCGAGCATGAACACGTCGTGTTTGCCTGTGCCGCCGGCGAGTTCGGTGTTCAGCTTCGTGAAGTAGTCCGCCTCGGGGACGAGATCTGCGTTGACGGTGATTCCGGTCAGTTGCTCGAATTCGGCCAGGAGCGGTTGGAAGGACTGTTGGTACGGGTGCGGTGTCTGCAGAATGTTGAGCGTCGTGCCCTGGGCGGACTTCCAGTCGAAGGGCCCGGTCACCTCACCTGCACCGTTGACGGCGTTCACGCCGCCGCCCACACCACAGGCCGACAAGATCGGGACCGACGCGGCTGCGACGCCGGCCAATCCCATCGCGCGGAGCATGTCCCGTCGCGAAAATTGACGATAAGTCATCGATGTTCTCCACTGTTGATCTCCGAAAGCCGATCGGAGTGACGGCACATCAGGACGGAATGAGCGAGACCTTCACCGACTCGGCACCGCTTCCGACCAGGTCCAGGCCCTTCTGGAAGTCGGCCAACGGAAGTTGGTGAGTGCATATCTTGTCCATGGGCAACACCCCGGACTCGATCATGCGAATGGCGGCGGGCCAGCAGTACGGCCCGAGGTGAGCACCGAGTACATCCAGTTCCTTGTCGTCCGAGATGATCGACCAGTCCACGGTGACGTCGCTTCCGAACACGCCGTATTCGACGTACGTACCCAACTTGCGAAGCAGGTTGAGGCCCTGAGGAACTGCTGTCGGGTGACCGGTTCCTTCCAGGTAGACGTCCGCCCCGTAACCGCCGGTGAGATCTTTGACGATCTTCTCTGCATCCTCGGATCGAATGTCGATCACGATGTCCGCGCCGCATTCCTTTGCCAGCGCCAGCTTTTCCGGCTGCATGTCGAGAGCGATGACGTGCGCCGGGCTCTTGGCCCGCGCTCCCGCGATCATGCCGAGGCCGATCGGTCCACAGCCCGCGACGACGACGACGTCGTCGAAGGTGATACCGGCTCGTTCCACCGCATGCAGCGAGCACGACAGCGGCTCGGCGAACGCCGCGTGTGCCGCAGGCAGGTCCTTGGACACTTTGTGCACCAACGCTTCTGCGGGGTAGATCATGAAGGAGGCCATCGCACCGGGGGTCCTACGCTTGAATCCGTACAGGTCGTGGGGAGCACACATGTGGTACTGCCCACGCAGGCAGAATCTGCACTTCCAGCACGGGACGATCTGCTCGGAGACCACGCGATCTCCCACCGCGACATTCCATCTCGCGGCGGCTTCGTCGTCGATGGAGACGATCTCGCCGACGAATTCGTGACCGGGGATGACGTCCGTCTCCGCCCATGCGGGCCGGTTCTCGTCACCCCAGAATTTGGCGGCACCGTGGTAGCACTTGAGATCGCTCGCGCAGATACCGACGGCCTCGACCTTCACCAATGCTTCACCGGGTCCGGGCACCGGGACCGGTACTTCTTCGAGCCGATAGTCCTCGGGACCGTGGCAGATCACGGCTTGCATTTTTTCGGGGATCGTCGTTGTCGACATCGAGTAACTCCTCAGCGGGTGCATCCGTGGCGCGAGATCGCTGCCACGCATCGTGGTTTCGAAGGGAAAGTCATGTGTTGCCGATCACATTAGCCATCACGTATACAAATGTCCAGAACAAATGTTCAGCAAGAACCGCGCCATGAACATCTGTTCAGTGGGATACTCACCCGCATGGCAACCAGCAAGTCGGCCGCGGGCGGATCGAGCTCTGCAGTGGCATCGACCGGTCCGGACCCCGGTCACTTCTCACCGAACTTGCTGTACGCGGCGGCCAAGCTCTACTACGACGAGGACGCAACACAGGCCGAGGTCGCCACCCGACTCGGCACCAGCCGTGCCACAGTCAGCCGCTTGCTCTCGGAAGCCCGACGTCAAGGCATAGTTCGCATCCAGGTCATCGAGCCCCGCGAACCGGCACCCGACGACCTGGCCGAGCGTGTCGCTCTCCACCTCGGCCTGAATCGAGTGTTCGTTTCGGCACCCTTACCTGCACCCACTCCGACGAAGACGGTCGTCGACCTCATGGGTCGCAGCCTCGCTCCCGCCGTGTCCCGAGCGCTGGCAGCCATCGGACTGGTACCGGGAGACGTCGTTCTGGTGTCCTCTGGCCGGACGATCTACGAGGTCGCACAATCCGAGCTCGACCGAACTCCCGGTGTACTCGTTGCCCCCACGGTGGGCGGAAGCGATCAACCCGAGGAGTGGTACCAGACCAACGAGATCACTCGACTGATGGCCAAAAGACTCGGCGGTCATCCCAACTACTTGTTCGCTCCTGCACTGCCGGGTGTCGAGCTGCATGCAACGCTGCGGTCGGAGCCCGCCATTCAGCGTGTGCTGGAATTGTGGCCTCGAGCACGCTGCATCCTGATGGGAGTCGGCGCGCCGCCACTCCTGCGCTCGGATATCCCTCGGTTCGTGCCGACCCACTCCGCATCGCTTCGAGATTCGGTGGGTGACCTGTGTTCTCGCTTCTTCGACCGGGACGGCAATCCGGTGGAATTCCCCGGATCCGATCGCCTGATCGCCGTCGAACTGTCCGCGCTGCCCTCGGTTCCCGTCGGTATCGCAGTTGCAGTCGGCGCGGAGAAGGTAATTCCTATCGTCACCGGCGCGCGCGCACGGTTCTTCAATCAGCTGGTGACCGATCCGGCAACCGCACAACTACTCCTCGACCACGTGTGACCGACCACCCGAACAGCAAGGACGACCCTCGTGCCCACACAACCCACCAGCCAGTCGCCGGACTTCCACAACGCCCGTGTGCTCGTCACCGGGGCGAGCCGCGGAATCGGTGCCGACATCGTGCAGGCTTTCGCCGTCGCAGGCGCAACGCTGATTCTGTCGGGTCGTGAGCGAGCCCCACTGGAAGCCATGTCTGCTCAACTGAATTCGGCGTACGGAACCCACAGCGCCGTCGTGACCGCAGATCTCTCCGAGCCCGGTGGTGCAGCGAGTCTCGCCGACGACGCCGCGCGCGCATTCGACGGTATCGACGTATTGATCAACAATGCCGGTATCTCCTACCCCGAGTCCGTGGACGAACTCGACCCCGAACACTTCGAGGAAGTCATGCAGGTCAATTTGCATGCACCTGCTCTGCTCGCCGCACGCGTCGGTAGCGACATGGCCGAACACGGCGGCGGCTCGATCGTCACGATCGCATCGGCCGCAGCCCTGCGACCCCTGCCTCAGCACTACGCCTACTGCATCTCGAAGGCCGGTCTGATCATGGCAACCAAGGTGTTGGCACTCGAACTCGGAGGCCGAGGAGTTCGCGCCAATTCCGTATGCCCCACCGTCGTTCTGACCGACATGGGACACAAAGTATGGGGAGATCCGATCAAGTCCACGCCGATGCTCGGACGTATCCCCGTCGGACGGTTCGCAGAACCCAACGAGGTCTCCCGGACCGCACTCTGGCTCGCCTCGCCCGAGTCGGGAATGATCAACGGAATCGACGTCCCGGTCGACGGCGGCTACCTGGTGAGCTGAGAAGCCAAGGCGTGCGCGATGTCTCGGGTGGATGGATACAACTCCAACCAGGTGCCGTACAGGTCGTCGTACAACGCCTTGTTGGCGGGATTCGGAGGAATCTCGGATGCAACGGTGGCCCAATCCGTCTCCGGCGCAACCAATCCGACGCCGATAGCCGCCAGCAAACCGTCTCCGTAGCTCGCTCCGATCGCCTGCTCGGTCACCAACTGAGTCTGCCCGGTGATATCACTGAGAGCTTGGGCCCACACCGGGCTCCGTAGTCCGCCGCCGACGGCCACCGCGCGGGTCACCGGCGTCGCGTCGTCGAACATATCGAGGATCTGCCTGATCCCGAACGAGATTCCCTCGTACGCTGCGCGGAAAAGGTGGCCGCGGCCGTGTCTGAGGGTGAGTCCCGCGATGACTCCGCGCGCGTCGGCGTCGAACACAGGCGTCCGCTCCCCCGCCAGGTACGGCAGAATCAGCAGACCCTCGGCACCGGCCGGCACCTCCGCTGCCTCTTTCATCAGCTCCTCGAACGGAGCGCCTCCGGTCACTGTTCGCAACCAGGTCGTCAGCGATCCGGCCGTCGACGTTCCAGCGGCCAGAGCGTAGGTGCCCTCACGGACACCCGTCGTCGTCCACAGCGCTCCGTTGGTGTGATATTTCTCGAGAACCTGAACCAGGAACATGGTCGACCCGTACATGAGCATCAGATCCCCGGGATGCCGAACGCCGACGCTGAAGGCCTCGGCATACGCGTCGACCGTGCCCGCCACCACGGGGGTTCCGGCAGGGATTCCCGTCGCTCGTGCTGCGCGCGCGTCCACCTGTCCGACCACGTCGCTGGGCCACGCCAACCGCGGCACCGCGAGCCCACCCAACACACGATCCGACCAGGCCTCGTTCCACGCGAAATCGCGTACCGAGTACAGCGGGTCGCACTGACTTGCCGTGTGATGATCCTGTACGTATTCGCCGGTGAGCTTGGCGACGATGTAGGAGTTGGACCCGTACCAATGCGTGGCACGGTCGAACACGTCGGGCTCGTTCTTGCGGACCCATTCGATCTTCGGTCCCACAGCCTGGCTGGACAGAGCCTTTCCGCACCGCTCGACAATGGCGTCGGCTCCGAAAAGCTCTGTCAATTCGATGATTTCGCGAGAAGCCCGGGAGTCGATTCCATACAGTATCGCCGGTCGCACCGGACGCAGGTCGCTGTCCGTCAGTACCAGGCACGGCCCCACTCCGCTGACGCACACCCCCGCGACCGAGGCATGCGCGGGCACCTGCGCCATCAACACGGACGCGATCGCGCACACGTCGGACCACCACACTTCGTCGGCGTCGACCTCGGCCCAACCCGGTCGCGGAAGCGACATTCGGTGCTCCCGCTGGTGAGACGCGAGCACCACCCCGTCTGCGGTGACCAATACGCCTTTGGTGCTGCCCGTACCCATATCGATTCCCACGAGCAAGTCCACGCGCCCAACCCTAACGGAGGCGAACGCGACGTGCGTGAATTCACAGTGCATGATCGACACTCGTGACCGCAGCCGAATCCACGTACGAACCGACGCCGCTTTCCACCCCGATCAGCGCCGGAATCGTGGCCGCGTTGGTGGGTTTCACGAGTTCCTTCGCCGTCGTCCTGACCGGGCTACGCGCGGTCGGAGCCGGCCCTGCGGAGGCGGCGTCCGGATTGTCGGCGCTGTGCGTGACGCAGGCACTGGGCATGATGTGGCTGGCCCGCCGGTACCGACAACCCATCACCTTGGCGTGGTCGACGCCCGGCGCGGCACTGTTGGCCGGAACCGGCGTGGTGGCGGGAGGGTGGCCTGCGGCTGTGGGAGCGTTCGTCACGGTCGGCGTTCTGATCGCCCTGACAGGCCTGTGGCCCCGACTCGGGGCGCTGGTCTCGAGGATTCCGGTGTCTTTGGCCCAGGCGATGTTGGCCGGGGTTCTTCTGCCCCTGTGCTCGGCACCGGTCGCCGCTGTGGCCGACTCCCCTGCACTGATAGCGCCGGTAGCGGTCGTCTGGCTCGTCGTTCTCCGTTTCAGCACCCGCTGGGCAGTGCCGGCAGCGTTCGTCGCAGCCGCTGCTGTCATCGCCGCACACTTGATCGGCAACGGAACTTCGATCGCGATGTCCGATCTCGTTCCCGGAATCGACTGGACCGTTCCGCACTGGACCTGGCAGGCCACGATAGGGATCGCGGTGCCGCTGTACATCGTGACGATGGCGTCGCAGAACATTCCGGGCACCACGGTCATGGCGTCGTTCGGATTTCGGATACCGTGGCGTGCGTCGATGACGGTCACCGGAGTCGGCACCGTTCTGGGTGCATTAGCCGGCGGTCACACGATCAATCTCGCCGCGATCAGTGCGGCCCTGTCTGCCAATCCCGGCGCACATCCGGATCCGAAGCGGCGATGGATAGCAGCGTTCTCCGCCGGCTGCTCGTATCTGGTGCTCGCGCTGCTGGCCACCGCTCTGGCGACTCTGGTGGCCGCAGCACCTGCCGGAGTGGTGGAAACCGTTGCCGGCCTTGCCCTGCTGGGAACCCTTGCAGCGTCGTTGTTCGGAGCGCTCGAAGACGCGTCGAGCAGAGAAGCGACAGTCCTGACATTCCTCGTCGCCGCATCCGGTCTGACTTTCGCCGGAATCGGATCGGCGTTCTGGGCGTTGGTCGTCGGACTGGTGGTGCGCTCGGTCTTGCGACGGCAGTCCCCGGCGTCCACTGCTCCCGAGGGCACTGGCTAATGTCACGTTCATGACGGATCAGGCGAACCCGACGGCCGAGTCGTTGCAGGCATCGGACTACCCGGCACTCTGGCCGGTGCCGACGCGGTGGGACGACAACGACCATTACGGCCACGTCAACAACGTCACCTACTACGCGTATTTCGACACCGCCGTCAACGGTTGGTTGATGGAGACGACGGGTCTCGATATTCGGACTCTGTCGGCGATCGGTGTCGTGGCAGAGACGTCGTGTCGCTACCTGTCCGAGTTGAGCTTTCCCGATCGCCTTCAGGTGGGCCTGGCCGTCGAACGGTTGGGGACACGCAGCATCGTGTACTCCCTCGCACTGTTCCGGGAGGCCGAGAACGACGAATTGGAATTGGCGGCTCGGGGTCGGTTCGTCCATGTCTACGTCGATTCCGAATCTCGCAGACCGGTAGCCATTCCACCCGAAATCGAAAGCGCAGCACGCACTCTCGTGATCGGAACCTCGACGAGCTGACTGTTACAGGCCAATCTCGTCTGCAGTGTTCAGCGCACGGGTGACGATGTCGTCGATGAGTGTTGCGGTGGGTCCGCCCGCCACGGCCCGGTTTCGCGCATCGGCTTCCATTCGGCGCATGACGCCTTCTGCGATGATCGAGAGCTTCCACAACGCCAATACCTGCCAGAATCCCACATCGGACACATCGCGCCCGGTGTTCTGCGCATACGACTCGACGAGTTCGGCCCTGGTGGGAAACCCGGGCAGCGTCGACGCCATGAACGGGCCCGCGACCCCGTCGTCGGCTTGTGGCCAGTACGCCAGCAGCCCGCCGAGGTCTGCCAGCGGATCCCCGAGTGTGCACAGCTCCCAGTCGACGACCGCGGCGACACGGCCGTCGTCGCGCGCGGTGATGACGTTGTTCAGGTGAAAATCGCCGTGAACCAATGTCACTTCGTGCTGAGGTGGAACAGCAGAGGCCAGTCGCGTTGCGAGAGAGTCGATTCCGGGGACGTCCCGAGTACGCGACGAGTCCCATTGCTTGGTCCAGCGAGCGAGTTGACGAGCGGCATAGGGTTTGTGGCTTGCCAGATCTGCAAGACCCGACGAGTCGAGATCGACGCGATGGATGTCGGCCAGAGCCACGGTCAGTCCGAGTCCGATGCTGCGACGATGGTCGGCACCGAGCCGCTCGGCTGTGGCGACGGAGTCCACGACCACACCGTCCACGTAGCTCATCAGCACGAGAGGGACGTCGGAGACCGATGGATCCTCGGTCAAGGCAAGCATTTTCGGAACCGGCACAGCGGTGTTCTGGAGTCCGGACAGGATTCGATGTTCGCGAACCACATCGTGCGCGGAGGCCAGCAGGTGTCCGAGCGGTGGTCGGCGAAGAACCCAGGTGGCCCCGCCCGCGTCACGCACCTCGTACGTGAGATTGGACTGCCCGTTGCCTATTCGACGGTAGGTCAGCGGGGACGTCGCGCCGATTCCCAGTCCTGCGATCCAGGTCGACACCGCGTCTTCGTTCAATCCCACTGCGCCCATTCACTGCCCTCGTTTCGCTATGCGACGAACAATTGCCGTCCGACGTCATCGGATCGAATGATCGTAGCGAAGCGCACCCTCGGGGGTGCCGGGACAGTGTCGGTCAGCTGGCGCGGCCGAACGCGGAGATCAGAGCCGGAGTAGCGATCGCTGCCGCAGGCACCGACGCTCCGTGACGCCTGACGGCAACCTCGTCCACTTCGCCGACGAGCAGAGCAACCAGCGCATCCGGTTCTGCGTTCCAGACCGAAGAAATATTGTGTACCTCGGCCGGGGCGAAGAGCCCGCTCGAGGCCAATGCGTCGATCCACTCTGCCACTGCGTCGGCGGTAGGCTCGGGCATGGTGGTGCGATCGAGAGAGTCCGCTTGGAACTCGTTGCAAAAGAACGCGCGGACCATATCGAGCTGTCCCTGAGACATTGCGGTCATGTTCTTCTCCTTCGAGTTTCCGGCGTCCGATTCATGGCGTCACCGCCTTCGATAAGCACCGAATACCGTGTTCGGATCGTTATCGAATTCCCTGTAACAACGAAACACGGTTTTCCGATGCGGCTGAAACTACGCCCTTTCGGTCGGTCTCGCCCGGGGTGAACCGGACTATGTGACCATCGTCACACACTTGGACCCATCCAATCAACGTCTTGCAACGAAGTCATAGTTTGCTTTACGAAATGATGTGATCCGGTACAACCAACCGCAATCTGCCCAGGTAGACGGGCAGATGCCGCAACTCAGCGAACGACCGCCCGGCGAGAATCGGACATTCACCCCACGGGCCGAGGTCAGCGTGGATCGGACCGATAGGTTCTCCACACCGCGGAAAACATTCTCATCACCCGTATTGGGGCTGTTTTACCTATCTGCGTGGACGCCCGGGACGATCACCGTCGCAGCAACCCCACTACGAAGCCGGAGAGTGCCGTTGTGACCGGAACGTTACCGAGACCATCATGGCATTCTCGAGTTCCTCACACCCGGCGTTCAGGCTGATCGGGCACTGTGGCCGTCATGTCACCGTCGAGCCTCGAGAGCGGACCGATCCAACAGCCTCGTCGAACCCGAACCACCGCAGAACGCGGCGCAGTGTCGAGACATCCGAGCCGGCGCGCGATCGTCAGGCGAGTGGCACTGTCGGGACTTTCCGCTACCGCCCTACTGATGCTGCTGATAACGGCACCACATACGAGCGCGTCGGCGTCCGTTGATGGCACACCTCTCGCAGCACTGGCGACCGTCGCGCTCGACGCGATCGACGTGACCTCGGTGCTGATTGCCGTCGCCTTTCTCTCAGCGGTCGCGCTTCTACGAAAGCTGCCCTACGGAATCGGCGTGGTCCTCGCCTGCACCATCGGTGCAGTGGTGACGGGCGAGCTCGCTCGTGAAGCCGCCGGCCCGTACGTCTCGTCCACCGAGCTGCCCTACGGGCAGCTCGTCGCAACGGCAGGATTGCTCGCTGCCGCGTCCATGGTGGCCTCCGCCGCATGGCGACCCGTGGTTCTCGGTCTCGGAACGGTAGCCACGCTTGCGGTTGCGGCCGCAGCCTCGATCACCGGAGCTGCGTCCATCGTCGGGATCGCGAGCGCCCTGGCGGTCGTCCTCGTTTGGTGGCCCGCTTGCTCGATCGTCATGCAGTACTCCCCTGTCGCCGCGGCCCGTGAGGCGCGCAACCCGCTCGATACCGCTGCACTCGCCGTCCAACGCAAGATGGGGCACCCCCGTTGACTTCGGGAGTGCCCCATCCTGTGTTGGACGAACGGTAGTGACTAGAGAGCCTTGAGCTCCTCGGTCACCTCGGAGACCGACTTCTTCGCGTCACCGAACAACATCGAGGTGCCCTCGGCGAAGAACAGAGGGTTCTCGATACCGGCGAATCCCGACGACATCGATCGCTTGAGGACGATGACGGACTTCGACTGATCGACGTTCAGAATCGGCATGCCGTGAATCGGGCTCGACGGGTCGTTTCGCGCCGCCGGATTGGTGACGTCGTTGGCGCCGATGACCAACGTGACGTCGGTACGAGAGAACTCGTCGTTGATGTCGTCCATCTCCTTCATCGCGTCGTACGCGACGTCGGCCTCGGCGAGCAGGACGTTCATGTGCCCCGGCATCCGACCGGCGACGGGGTGAATGGCGTACTTGACCTCGACGCCCTTCGATTCGAGCAGCTTCGCCATGTCCTTGACGGCATGCTGTGCCTGCGCGACGGCCAGCCCGTACCCGGGAACGACGATGACCTGGTTGGCGTAGGCCATCTGAATAGCCGCGTCCGCTGCCGAGGTTGCCTTCGCAGTTCCCCCGCCTGCACCGGCCGGCCCGGCAGCCGCGTCGCCGCCGCCGAACCCGCCCGCGACGATCGCCGGAATGGACCGGTTCATCGCCTTGGCCATCAAGTTGGTCAGGATCGTGCCGGACGCGCCCACGATCATGCCCGCAACGATCATCGCCGTGTTGTTCAGCGCCAGACCCGCGGCCGCTGCCGACAATCCCGTCAGAGCGTTGAGCAGCGAGATCACCACCGGCATGTCCGCGCCGCCGATCGGCAGCACCACCGTCAACCCGAGGATGCCCGCCAAGATCAGAACCGCGACGATCCACCACTGCGATACTCCGCCGCCGGGCGTGGCATTGATGCCGATGACCACCGCGGCGGCGACGGCACCGATGAGCAGCAGGGCGTTGAGCGGCTGCTGCATCTTGCCGATGGTGATCGGCGAGCCCGGCAGTGTCTCCTGCAGCTTCAAGAACGCGATCAGCGATCCCCAGAACGAGATCGAGCCGATGATCGCCGCGAACAGCGAACCGATGACGATGTGCACCGTCGGCGACTCACCGTGATTGAAGTTGGAGAAACCGGACGTGTCCAGGAACTCGGCCCACGCGATCAGTGCGACAGTGCCGCCGCCGACGCCGTTGAACAGCGCCACCAGCTGCGGCATCGCGGTCATCTTGACCTTGCGCGCCGGCGGAATTCCGAGCGCGACGCCGACGACGAGTCCGACGACGATCAGAATCCAGTTCCCGGTGTCACGAATGGAGATGAGCGTCGCCACGACGGCGACGAACATACCGACAGCGGCGATCTGGTTGCCGCGCACCGCGGTCTTCGGTCCGGTCAGTCCCATCAGCCCGTAGATGAACATGCCGAAGGCGACGACGTAGAGAATGTTGACGAGATTGTCCATCAGGAGTCAGCACCCTTCTCTGCTTTGACAGGTACCGGCTTGGACTTGAACATGCCGAGCATGCGGTCGGTGACCACGAATCCACCGATGACGTTGACCGTTCCGAACACCAGCGCGACGAACAGAATGACCTGCAGACCGATCGAGGGGTCCTCGACCTTTCCGAGTACGACGAGCGCACCGAGCACGACGATGCCGTGGATGGCGTTGGTTCCCGACATCAGCGGGGTGTGCAAGGTGTTGGGCACCTTGGAAATCACCGCGAAGCCGACGAACCCGGACAGCACCAGGATCGCGATGTTCGCGAGCAGCGGGGTGTACATCAGTTCTCCTTCTCACGTGTCACGCAGGCACCGGCGAGGACCTCGTCCGAGAAATCCGGGGCGAGCGCGCCGTCGACCAACATGAGTTCGAGCAATGCCGAGATGTTCTTCGAGTACAGCTCGCTGGCGTGCTCGGGCATCGTGGCCGGGAGGTTCAACGGCGAGCAGATCGTGACGTCGTGCTTGACGACGGTCTGGCCCGGCTCGGTCAGCTCACAGTTGCCACCGGTCTCACCGGCCAGGTCGACGACGACGCTGCCGGGCTTCATCCCCTCGACGGCGGCGGCCGTGACCAGACGTGGCGCGGGACGGCCGGGAACCAGCGCCGTGGTGATCACGACGTCGAATCCCTTGATGGCCTCTTCCAGTGCTCGCTGCTGCTGAACGCGCTCGTCCTCGGTGAGCTCGCGCGCGTAGCCACCTTCGCCGGCAGCGTCGATTCCCAGATCGAGCCACTGCGCACCTACCGATCGCACCTGATCGGCAACCTCGGGCCGCACGTCGTATCCGGTGGGTCGGCCGCCGAGACGCTTGGCGGTAGCCAACGCCTGCAGGCCCGCGACACCGACGCCGAGCACCAATACGGTCGCGGGCTTGACCGTGCCTGCGGCGGTGGTGAGCATCGGGAAGAATCTGGTCGATTCCGAGGCAGCCAACAACACCGACTTGTAGCCGGCGACGTTCGCCTGCGAGGACAGCGCGTCCATCACCTGCGCGCGCGAGATACGCGGAATCGCTTCGACGGCAAAGGCCTGCACACCGGCGGCCTTCAATGCGCCGATGCTGTTCTCGGCATTACGCGGTGCCAGAAATCCGATGAGCGTCGAACCCGACGTCATCTTGGCGATCTCGGCGTCGGACGGCGGCGCGACCTTGACCACGACATCGGCCGACCACGGATCGCCGATCGTCGCCCCGGCCGCGACGTACAGCTCGTCCGGGATCAAGGCACCCAGTCCGGCACCCGACTCCACGACGACCTCGACGCCTTTGCCCGTCAGGGAGGCCACGATCTTGGGCACCAGAGCCACCCGACGCTCGCCCTCACCCGATTCCCGGACCACACCGACGACCGTCGTGGATCCCGAACCCTTTTCAGTGCTCTGCGATGTATCCAAATCTCCGTCTTCCTGCGTTGAATGGTGCCCTCTCGTCGGCCAACGGCCTCGACAGTGCGACGAGTGGACGAACCCATGCGACAAGGCACAAGGTCCCTGATAGTAGCCAGAGGAAACAGACCGCGGGTAACCCGAAACACTGTCCGATTCGTTCTGAATCGAGTCCGTTCGGCGTTCCCCGACTACGGGACGCGCATTTGTGTCGCACATCACACAGGCCTATCGCTGATGACCGGACCCTACAGTGACACTCGTGGAATCTTGCATCTTCTGTGCGATCGTCGCCGGCGACGCCCCCGCCCATCGAGTGTTCGAGAACGACCACACCGTCGCATTTCTCGACATTCGGCCGATCAGCCGCGGACACCTTCTCGTCGTTCCGCGCGAGCACACCACCGACCTCTACTCGAGCGCTCCGGACGCGGCCGCCGAGGTGTTTCGCGTCGGGCAAACACTGGCACGGGCGATCCGGCACTCGGACTTGCGAGCCGACGGAGCCAACCTCGTCGTCAACGACGGCAAGGCGGCATTTCAGACGGTCTTTCACCTACATCTGCACGTGGTGCCTCGATGGAACCGTGACCGACTCCGCTTCGCGGCCGGGTTCGTCTCCCGCCGGCTGCGGGAGCCCGATCGTGTCGCGGAGGCCGTCCGCGGCGGGCTGACCCGACTGAACGGCGAACCGACGCCGTGAAGCTGTTCCTGTCGTCGTACCGATTCGGTGGCCACTCGGACGCCTTCGTCCACCTCACCGGACCGCCCGACGATCTCGCCGTCATCGCGAACGCGTCGGATGCGTGGCCGGCGGCGGCGCGCGATTCCTCGCTACTCAGCGAATTCGGGCCGCTGCGTGCTCTGGGGTATCGACCGAAGGAGATCGATCTCCGCGAGTACGCGGGCCGGCCGGCTGCGTTCGAGCGTGCCCTCGACGGATTCGGTGCGGTGTGGGTACGCGGCGGCAACACGTTCGTCCTGCGTGCTCAGCTCGCCCGCTCGGGCGCAGACGACATTCTGAGGGGGCGTGTGCGAGGGAACTCCATCGTCTACGGCGGCTACAGCGCCGGTGCGTGCGTGGCAGCACCGTCACTGATCGGAGTCGAGGATGCGGACGATCCAGGCGAAGTCCGCCCTGTCACCGGCATCGACACGGTATGGGATGGACTCGATCTGGTGGACTTCTCGATCGTTCCTCATCTCGATTCCGTTCTGGACGAGAACGATTCGGGATGGGCGACGCTGCAACGCTTGCGCCGCGACGGCGTTCGTAGCCACGGTTTGACCGATGAGCAAGCGATCGTTGTCGACGATTCGGGTACTCGATTTCTCGGCGGCTGAACGCAGCTCAGCCCAGACGTGCGAGTGGAGCCAGTCGGTCGAGTGACGACCATGCCAGGGAGCATCGCCGTGCGGTCATCTCGTCCGCATCGAGGACGAGCATGTCGAACAATTGGCGCGGTGCCGCACGCCAGGAATCCGCGATGCGGGAGACGGTGGCTTTCTCGAACAGGCCGGAGTGCGCCAAGGCCTGAACCCACTCGTCGATCTCGCCCCGATGAATTCGCTCGATGGTGTCGTATTCGATTCCGCCACCGAGGAATTCGTACGAGAACATCGCCGCCACGTAGTTCCAGGAGTCACTTCCGGGATCGATCATGGTGCAGCCTCCTTGTCGACTCGCGTCACATCGGGCGCGAGGTTCGCTGTGCTGGACGCTAGCCTGGCGAACTACAAGATTACGTGTCGACGATGCATCGATCTGGTAACGCCTGAGGCTGGTGTTACTGATGTGACTCAATCTTCGGGAAAGCCTCCCTCGTCCGCGCCCCACCAGAGACCGTGACAGACTTCAGTGGCGACGGTCACATTTTCGACGTGAGGAGAACCGGATGTCGGTGACGACGGATGCAGATGCCCGCCTGACCGAACTCGAATCCCTACTTCCTGCCGGTGCCGTGGTCACCGACCCGGACATCACCGAGGGATACCGACGCGATTGGGCCAAAGATCCCGACGCCGGTACCCCTCTGGCAGTGGTCCGCGCGCAGTCCACCGAGGACGTTCGCGCCGTCATGCGCTGGGCCACCGAGCACGATGTGGCGGTCGTTCCGCGCGGTGCCGGTTCGGGACTGTCCGGCGGTGCCACCGCCGTCGACGGCGGAATAGTGCTCACCACGGAGTTGATGCGCGAGATCACCGTCGATCCGGTGACCCGCATCGCCGTCGTACAACCCGGGCTGCTCAACGCCGAAGTCAAGAAGGCAGTCGCCGAACACGGCTTGTGGTATCCACCGGATCCGTCGTCGTTCGAGATGTGCTCCATCGGCGGCAACGCGGCCACCAACGCCGGCGGGTTGTGCTGCGTGAAGTACGGCGTCACCACCGACTACGTTCTCGGACTCGAGGTCGTCCTGGCCGACGGAACCGCCGTCCGACTCGGTGGCCCGCGACTGAAAGATGTTGCAGGACTGTCGCTTGCCAAGCTCTTCGTGGGGTCGGAAGGCACCCTGGGCATCATCACCGAGATCACCCTGCGACTGATTCCGGCGCAGCCTCCGGCCAGCACCGTGGTCGCCTCGTTCGCATCCGTGCACGACGCGACGACTGCGATTCTGGCCATCACCCGCACCCTTCGACCTTCCATGCTCGAGTTCATGGACCGCGCGTCGATCGGTGCCGTCGAGGATGCCATGAACATGGGTCTCGATCGCGAGGCAGCGGCGATGCTCATCGCTCGGTCGGACTCCCCCGGTGCCGACAGAGGTCGCGAAGTCGAAATCATGGCGGCCGCGTGCACCGAGGCCGGGGCCTCGGACGTGTTCACCACCGACGACCCCGATGAAGGCGAAGCCTTCGCTGCTGCAAGGCGATTCGCCATTCCCGCGGTAGAACGACTCGGCAGCCTGCTGCTCGAGGATGTGGGTGTGCCGCTGCCAGCCCTCCCTGCCCTCGTCGACGGGATTGCCGAGCTGTCGGTGAAGTACGACGTGCTGGTTGCCGTCATCGCACACGCCGGCGACGGCAATACCCACCCGCTCATCGTCTTCGACCCCGAGGACGCAGACATGACCCGCCGCGCCAACGTCGCCTTCGGCGCAATCATGGACCTGGCAATTTCGTTGGGCGGCACCATCACCGGAGAGCACGGCGTTGGACGACTGAAGAAGGCCTGGCTGCCCGATCAGGTCGGTGAAGACGTCATGGAGCTGACCCGACGGATCAAGACCGCCCTCGATCCGTCGGGGATCCTCAACCCCGGTGCCGTCCTCTGATCAACCACGGCCGATACCTCGCGGTCAGACGGTGAACCCGTCTGCCACCGTCAGCACCTCGTCGAGGATTTCGAGTCCCTGACGGATCTCGTCCTCGGAGGTCGTCAGCGGCGGCGCGATCTGCAGGCGGTTGCCCGCAACGAACGGCCACAGACCGCGTGATTTCGCTGCGGCGGTCACTGTTCCCATGGCCGCAGCATCCTTGCCCGACGCCGCGAAAGGCACCAACGGCTCCCGGGTTGCGCCGTCCTTGACCAACTCGACGGCCCAGAAGAATCCTTTGCCGCGTACCTCGCCCACGCTCGGATGGGATTCGGCCAGCTTGGACAGGCCCGCACCGAGTACGTCCTCGCCGACGTGACGCACGTGCGGAAGTATCTTGTCGCGCTCGAACACTCCGATGGACGCCACGCCCGCAGCGCATCCGAGTACGTGGCCCGAGTAGGTCAACCCGCCGGGATACGGCTTGTGGTCGAATTGCGAGGCGATCTTCTCCGAGATGACCACACCGCCCAGAGGGATGTATCCGGAGTTGACGCCTTTTGCGAACGTGATCAGATCGGGTGTCACATCCCAGGCCTGGCATGCGAACCATTCACCGATTCGCCCGAACCCGACCATCACTTCGTCGGCGATGTAGACGATCCCGTACTTGTCGCACAACGCCCGCACGCCGGCCAGATAACCTGGCGGCGGGATCAGCACACCGTTGGTGCCGATGACCGATTCGAGGATGAGCCCGGCAATGTTCTGCGCGCCCTCGAGCACGATGACCTGCTCGAGGTGTGCCAGTGCTGCCGCCGTCTCGTCCTCGGGAGTCGTTGTGTTCCAAGGCGACCGATATGGGTAAGGGCCGAAGAAACGCACGACGTCGACGTTGGTCGGCTCGGTTCCCCATCGTCGCGGCTCGCCAGTGAGACCGATAGCGACGCCGGTGCCGCCGTGGTACGAGCGATACGCGGCAAGCATTTTCGTGCGCCCGGTGTGTTGGCGCGCCAGCCGCACCGCATGCTCGACGGCTTCTGCGCCGCCCGTCGTGAAGAACACTCGGTTCAGATCACCCGGTGCCCGCTCGGCGATCAAGGCGGCGAGCTCACTGCGCTTGTTGTTGGCGACCGTCGGGGAGATGGTCGTCAGCACCTGTGCCTGCTCGACGATGGCGGCGACGACATCCGGGTGTTGATGACCGAGATTGACGTTGACCAACTGGGAGGAGAAGTCCAGGTATCGGTTGCCTTTGTCGTCCCAGAACCATGATCCCTCGGCACCCTCGACGGTGATCGGGTTCAGTTCGGCCTGCGCCGACCAGGAGTAGAACACGTGATCCATCTACTTGCCGCCTTCCTCCAGTGTGACCTCCATCGGAGCGTACGACTCTCCTGTGACGTCCACACCGTCGGCCTTCAACAAATCCAATGCCTTGCCGACGTACTCGTTGGTGTAGGCCTCGGCATCGGGATCGGCGGTGAGTACCGTCGAGCCCTCGGCATTCTTCGTAGTCTTGGCGATGTCCACGGTCTGCTGCCAGGCGGCCTCGTCGATCATTCCGATGCCCTCGCCCGACGGCCAGATCAGTTTGTTGACTTCGTTGACCTGCCAGAGCTGATGGCTTGCCCCGAGTGTGGACCCCGCAGCGACGGTGATGTCGCGGCACTTTTCGACGTTGTCGCGGCAGAAGATCCAGCCCTTCAACGAGGCCGCCAAGAACTTGACGGTCTGGTCCTGGTACGCCTCGTCGGACAGCTTGTCGGTGTTGGCCCAGATCGCGTCCTGCAGCATGGCAACACCGTCGTCGTTCCAGTTCAGCGAACTGAAGTCGCCTGCGGTGTACAGCGCGCCGGTAGCCGGATTCACGGTCTCGAGCAACTGTGCGTACTCGTTGTAGGACATCGCTTGGGCAGCAGCGATATCGCCCGAGAGTAGACCGTTCATGTCGAACTGCTGCTGCACCAGCGTCACGTCGGATGGGCTCACCCCGGCCTCGGTCATGCCGGCGAACAACTCGAATTCGTTTCCGTAGCCCCAGTTTCCGACGGTCTTGCCGCGGAGATCGGCGGGTGAGGCGATGTTCTGATCCTTGAACGAGACCTGCAATGTTCCGGATTTCTGGTAGATCTGGGCGACGTCGGTGATGCCCGCCCCGGCTTCGCGGGAGGCGAGCGCTTTCGGCACCCACGCGACGGCGTAATCGGCCTGTCCCTGCGCCAGCACGGTCTGCGGGACGATATCGGTTCCACCGTCCAAGATCTCGACGTTCAGGCCCTGCTCGGCATAGAAGCCCTGATCAACGGCCGCGAGGTACCCCGCGAACTGTCCCTGCTTGAACCACTGCAATTGCAGCTTGATCGTGGCGTTGCCGTCGGCACCGGTAGCGGTGTCGGTCGTGGTGGTGGTGCTACATGCCGAGGCAACCACAGCGAGGGCCATGGCGAGAACGACGAGGGTTCGGGGGGTACGAGTGATCAACACGTTCGACTTCTCCTAGGAACGACGCCGGGACACGAGCTTCTCGAGCAACAGGACAACCAGAAAGAAGAGCAACCCGACCGCAATGGCACCCATCACGTAAGCCCATGCCCGGGGGTACGCCGTATTCGCCGCGGCGGACGTGATCCGCGACCCCAAACCGTTCTGCAATCCACCGAAGTACTCGCAGATGATGGCAGCAATAACAGCATTCGGAGCTGCAACCCGCAACCCGGTGAAGATATGGGGAACCGCGGACGGCAGCCGAACGATCCGCGTGAACTGCCGGCCGCTGACTGCATACGACGTCATCAGGTCGTGGTGCACCGGTGATATCTGGCGCAGTCCTTTTGCGGCACTGACGAATACCGGAAAGAACACGACGATGGTCACGACGATGCGGCGCGGCAGATCGGTCGTCGAGGAGAACATGGAATTGAACACCGGTGCCAGGGCGACGATGGGAACTGCCGCCGCGCCCGCTGCCAATGGGGTCAGTAGCTCGTCGACGACTCGAAGACGGACAGCAGCCATCGCTGCAACGAGACCGAGAATCGATCCCGCGATCAACCCCACCAGAGCGTTGGTTCCTGTTGCCACACTCGCCGACCCGATAGTGGCGGCGTTACGCACGAACTGTTCGCCGATGGCGCTCGGTGACGGCAACAGGAACGCCGGTACCCCTGCGAGAACGGTGAGCAACTGCCAGAGCCCGAGCGCCGCGACGCCGAACACCACCGGCGGCAGCCAGAGCCTCATCGGAGATCCGCACCGCGAACGACGCGCCCGTGCAATGCATCGCGAACCGCGGTGATGGCGGCGAAGAATTCCGTCGATTCACGCGGGTCCCCGTCGGTGTCGAACGTGTCGATGGTGAGCGTGTCCACGATTCGACCCGGGCGGGGAGACATCACCACCACTCGATCGGACAGATACACCGCTTCCGGGATGGAATGGGTCACGAACACCACTGCCGCGTTGGACTCCTCGGCTATGCGCAACAGGTCGTTCTGCATCTTCTCGCGCGTCATCTCGTCGAGTGCACCGAACGGCTCGTCCATCAACAGCAGTCCCGGTGTTCGGGCCAACGCACGAGCAATCGCCACCCGTTGCTGCATGCCGCCGGAGAGCTGGCTGGGGAAGCTGTCGGCGAAATCGGTGAGCCCCACGAGTTCGAGCAGTTGACTCACTCGATCCGCGCGTTCGTGCTTGGGGACTTTGTGCAGCTCGAGCGGCAACGCGACGTTGGACTTCACCGTGCGCCAATCCAGTAACCCTGCCTGCTGAAATGCGATGCCGTACTTCTGTTCGATACGGGCCTGTCTCGCTGTCAGGCCGAACACCGACACCGCGCCCGAGGTGGGCTGCTCTAGATCGGCGATGATGCGTAGCAGTGTCGATTTGCCGCAACCGGAAGGGCCGATCAGGGATACGAATTCGCCGGGATCGATCGACAACGACACAGCGTCCAGCGCGGTCACTCCCCCGTCGAACGTCTTGCCGACTCCCTCGACGAGTACGGCATGTTCGGTCATGAGTCCGCCCTTCGAGCCGGAGTTCGGCCTGCAAATCGCCCCAGAGCACCATCGAGCAGGGCCACCAATCCGGTGACGACGAGCCCGAGCACCGCTGCGCCCAGAACAGCGGCATACAGACGCGACGCATCGCCGGTCGCCTGTTGCGAGAACACGATGATCTGTCTACCGATGCCGCCGGTGGTTCCGGTCGAGATCTCGGCAACGACGGCGCCGATCACCGATGCGGCCGCGGCCAGGCGCAGTGCCGGAATCAGGTGCGGTACCGAGGCCGGAAAACGCAGCCGCACAAGGGTTGTCCACCATCCGGCTGCGTAGCTCTGCATCAGATCGAGGGACGCCTTGTCGGGTGCGCGGAGTCCGCGCAGCATCCCGACGGCCACCGGGAAGAACGCGAGATACGACGCGATGACGGTGATGCTCATCCACGGCTGCCAGGCGTACCCACCGATGGCGATCTTCCCTCCCCAGCCGGCGACGAGCGGTGCCAGCGCAATCAGCGGCACCGTCTGCGAGACGATCACGTAGGGCAAGACGGACCGCTCCACCCACACGAACCGCTGCATGGCGACGGCCAGCATCAGTCCGACCATCGTCCCCAACGCGAACCCCAGCACGGCGAGCCCGAACGTGAACAGGCCACTGGAGGCGATTGCTGTGCCGACACTGCGTGCCCCGGTGACGTTCACTTCCGGCTCGGTCAGCGCCGCGAGCACCGACCAGACATGAGGCAGCGCGCCGTCGTCGGTGCGCGGCAATACTCGCACTCCAGCAACGCTCACTCCGTTGTCGGGAACTAGCACTTTCACCAACTCCCACAACACCAGCAACAGCACAACCGCCGCCAGTGCCATGAGCGGGCGACGAAGCCCCCGCGCCGACCGGGCGGGAGTCGGTGTCACCACCGAAGCCTGATCGAGAACACTCGTCACGACGTCGCCGTCACGGACCGACGGATCTGCGGAATGATGCTCTCTCCGTAGGCTTCCAGCGTCGAAGCCTTGGCGTCGTGTTGGAGGTACACCGAGAACTGGTCGACGCCGAGTGCCTCGAGCTCCTTCAGCTTGGCGATGTGATCGGCGGGGGTACCGAGCAGGCAGAACCTGTCGATCACTTCGTTCGGAACGAATTCTGCGTGCGAGTTGCCGGCCCGGCCGTGCTCGTTGTAGTCGTATCCGGTACGTGCTGCGATGTAGTCGGTGAGTGCTTGGGGAACGCCGCCGCCGTCACCGCCGTAGCGCGAGACGATATCTGCGACGTGATTGCCGACCATGCCTCCGAACCAGCGACATTGATTTCGGGCATGTTCGAGCCCGGCATCGCTGCCGTCGGTGACGTAGGCGGGAGCTGCCACGCAGATCGAGATCGAATCCGGATCGCGGCCCGCCTGCTCGGCCGCAGCACGCACTCGGCCGATCGTCCACGCAGCGATGTCAGGATCTGCCAGCTGCAGAATGAACCCGTCCGCGACCTGCCCGGTGAGCTCGAGGGCTTTCGGCCCGTACGCCGCGACCCACACCTCCAACTTCGAGTGCTCTGCCCACGGGAATTGCACTGTGGTCTCACCGACCTGGGCACTGCGCCCGTTCGCAAGATTGCCGATCACCTCGATCGACTCTCGAAGCGCGGCCAGCGTTGTCGGCTTGCCGCCCAGAGCGCGCACCGCGGAATCGCCGCGACCGATGCCGCAGACCGTGCGATTGCCGAACATGTCGTTGAGCGTCGCGAACGTCGATGCCGTCACCGTCCAGTCGCGCGTAGCAGGATTGGTGACCATGGGGCCCACGGTCACTCGCCTGGTCGCGGCCAGAATCTGACTGTAGATGACGTACGGCTCCTGCCACAGCAGGTGCGAATCGAATGTCCACACGTGCGAAAAACCGTGTGTCTCGGCCTGTCTGGCCAGATCGATCACCCGCGACGCCGGCGGATTGCACTGCAGCACCACCCCGATGTCCATGGCTCAGATCAGATTCTGTGACAGGTCGCGGCGGACGAATCGGCCGTGTCCGGCTGTGCCGGAATAGGACCCGTTGTCGACGATGATTCGTCCGCGAGAGAGCACGGTGTCGACGTGGCCGTCGATCTCGAAACCCTCGTAGGCCGAGTAGTCCATGTTCATGTGATGCGTCTTGTCGACTCCGATACTGGTGTGTCCGTTCGGGTCGTAGATCACGATGTCCGCATCGGCTCCGGGGCTGATGACGCCCTTGCGCGGATACATGCCGAACATTCTGGCCGGGGTGGTGCAGCAGACGTCGACCCACTTCTCCAGGGTGATCTTGCCGCTCTTGACCCCCTGGAACATCAGGTCGATGCGGTGTTCCACCGAACCGATCCCGTTGGGAATCTTGGAGAAATCTCCGATTCCCATCTCCTTCTGGTCCTTCATGCAGAAGGGACAATGGTCGGTACTGACGGTTGCCACGTCACCTGTGCGCAGGTAACGCCACAATTCGTCCTGATGGCCCTCGGCCCGCGACCGCAACGGCGTCGAACAGACCCATTTGGCTCCCTCGAAGCCCGGTGCACCCAACTGCTCTTCGAGTGACAGATACAGATACTGCGGGCAGGTTTCGGCAAATACGTTCTGGCCGTTGCCCCGAGCGTGTGCGATCTGTTCCAACGCCTGCTTGGCCGAGACGTGCACGACGTACAGCGGCGCGCCGGTGACGTCAGCCAGCATGATGGCTCGATGCGTCGCCTCTTCCTCGAGTTGCCAAGGACGCGAGGTGCCGTGGAAATACGGGGCAGTGTCGCCGCGTGCGATGGACTGGGCCACGAGGACATCGATGGCAATACCGTTCTCCGCGTGCATCATCAACAACGCACCCGTTTCGGCAGCCGACTGCATGGCTCGCAGGATCTTGCCGTCGTCGGAGTAGAAGACGCCCGGGTAGGCCATGAAGAGCTTGAAGCTCGTCACTCCCTCGGAGACCAACTCGCTCATGGCTTTCAGAGAATCGTCGGTCACGTCGCCGATGATCTGATGAAACCCGTAGTCGATCGCGCACCGACCGGCAGCCTTGTCGTGCCACTGCGCCAGAGTGTCCTGAACCCGTTGGCCGGGTGTCTGGATCGCGAAATCCACGATGGTCGTCGTACCACCCCACGCCGCTGCACGCGTGCCGGTTTCGAACGTATCGGACGCGAAGGTGCCACCGAACGGCATCTCCATGTGGGTGTGACCGTCGACGCCGCCCGGGATCACGTACTTTCCGGTTGCGTCGACGACGACGTCCGCCGAGGTCTTCAGGTCCGCAGCCAGAGATACCGAGCCGGGGGCGAGCACCGCGGCAATGGTTTCACCGTCGATGAGCACATCCAGTTCCTGTGCGCCGGTAGTGGATACAACGGTTCCACCGTGCACGAAGGTGGTGGCCATCAGGGCTGCACCAGCGGGCCGTAGGCGTCGGGTCTGCGGTCACGGTAGAAGGCCCACCTGTCGCGGACCACCTTGATCAGGTCCATGTCCAGGTCTCGAACGACGATCTCGGACTCCGTATCCGACGCAACCTCGCCGACGAATTTGCCCTCGGGATCGACGAAATAGCTGGTGCCGTAGAAATCGTCGTCTCCGTATTCGGATTCGATTCCGACCCGATTGATCGCGCCCACGTAGTACTCGTTGGCGACTGCCGACGCAGGCTGCTCGAGTTTCCACAGATAGTTCGACAGCCCACGCGAGGTCGCCGACGGATTGAAGACGATCTCGGCACCGGCCAGGCCGAGAGCCCGCCAGCCTTCGGGAAAATGCCTGTCGTAGCAGATGTAGACACCGATTCGGCCGACGGCGGTATCGAATACCGGCCAGCCCAGGTTTCCGGGTCGGAAGTAGAACTTCTCCCAGAATCCGTTCACGTGCGGAATATGGTGCTTGCGGTATTTGCCGAGATAGGTGCCGTCGGCATCCACCACGGCGGCGGTGTTGTAGAGAAGGCCAGGCTGCTCCTGCTCGTACACCGGCAGAATCATCACGATGCCGAGCTCTTTCGCCAACGCAGCGAAACGGTCGACAGTCGGCCCGGGTACCGATTCGGCGTACTCGTAGAATTTCGCATCCTGCAATTGGCAGAAATACGGGCCGTAGAAAAGTTCTTGAAAGCAGACGACTTTCGCGCCCTGCTCGGCCGCGGACCGAGCGAACCCCTCGTGCGCCGCGATCATCGATTCCTTGTCACCGGTCCATGTGCTTTGGACCAGTGCAGCTCGAACTGTGGACATCATTGGCACTCCATCTCTCGCTGGCTTGCACCCTCAAGGTATTTTGCGCCGTGTTACGGGATCGTTCGTCCGGTTTCGTATGTATTAATCGTGCACAGTTGTCGGCGCAGTCACGAGTTCGAGTTGGGCAACAAGGCGCGCACGGCATCGATGGTGTCTGCGGTGGCGAGGTTCTTGTCGGGCCGGTATCGCAGCACTCGGGCAAAACGCAGTGCCACACCACCCGGATAGCGCGAGCTCACCTGCACACCGTCGAGCTCGATTTCGACGATCAACTCGGGCCGAAGATAGACGGTGTGCTGATCTCGCTCTCGTTCGTGCTTCGGGAACTCGTCCGTCTGCCACTGCAGCAGCACGTCGGTCAACCCTTTGAAGGTCTTGCCGACCATGATGGGCTCCCCGCCGTCGGGATCACGTGCTCCGAGATGCAGATTGGACAGATAGCCCGTGCGGCGACCGAATCCCCACTCGGCACCGAGAACGACGAGATCGAGGGTGTGCTCGGGTTTGACCTTCTGCCAGCTCTTTCCGCGACGTCCGGCCGCATACGGCGCAGCGAGAGCCTTGAGCATGACGCCCTCGTGCCCGGCGTCAAGCGCAGCGTCGAAATGGGCCGCCGCTTCATCGGCACCGGGTCGAACAGCACTGGGAATTCGGTGCCCCGGTGCCACTCGTTCCAGTGCAACCAGCCGCTCTTCGAGGGGCGCATCGAGCAGATCAGTGCCGTCCAGATGCAGACAATCGAAGAAGTAGGGCTGCAGCAGTAGCTCGTGCGCACTCTCTGCGCCGAAACGGCTCATCGTTTCCTGGAACGGGCGCGGCCGCCCGCTGTCGTCGAGCGCAAGGGTCTCACCGTCGAGGACCACCGACTCACACGGCAGTGCGAGTACGAGTTCCACCAACTCGGGCACGCTCGCAGTGATGTCTCGTAGCGTCCGCGTGTAGATGCTCACGTCGGTTCCGGATCGATGCACCTGAATGCGAGCGCCGTCGAGCTTGTATTCGACGGTGACGTCGCCGTTCAGTTGTTCCCATGCAGCGCGAAGAGATTCGGCGGGCGAAGCCAACATCGGCCGCACCGGGCGTCCCACCTCGAGCCGGAACGCATCCAGCGCCTCGACCCCGCCGGTGATCGCGGCAACGGCGGTGGCGGGCAGGCGGCCCGAGAGCATGAATGCTCGACGCACCGGGGCCTGAGGAAGGTTCGTGGCGGCAGCGACAGCGTCGACCATTATTCCTTCGAGTGCCCCTTGACGGAGTTCACCGGTGACGAGCCTGATCAGGAACTGACGCTCCTCGGCGGTGCAGCGCGAGAACAGGTCCGTCAAGAGCGTGACGCGCCGAGCAGCCGATCCCGCTCCCGATGTCGACGCAACCTCGGAGATCGCGTCGTCGACCTCAGTGACCGTCGCCATGGAGACCTCGGCGGAAGTGACGTCCAGATCGGCGAGCGTGCGCCAGCCGACTCCGATCCGACCTTGCGGCAATTCCCCCGACAACCACGACACCGCGGGTTCGATGTCACCGGCCTCCGCCTCGGCGAGCAGCGCGCTCAGCTTTTCGATCTTGACCTTGCGCGAGCGCGTCGCGGCCACGGCACGGGAGGCTTCGACAATCCTGGACAACAACACTCACCGAACATAACCGCACCTGCCGACAGGTTGCTGACATCCAATTGTTACCGCTGGGACTCCTGTGCTTGTTGTTTCGGCTGTTACGTTCGATTCATGTCAGCGGAGTCCGTGCAAAATGCAAGGCGGATCTGTCAGCTGAAACCCAACACCCGGTCTCCCCAGGCAGCGCGCATGTCGCCGTCGGGATCGTCGACGAGGGTGTCGGAGGTGTCGATCACCAACGTCCAACGCGTTTTTTCGGTGTACGGAGCCCAATGCTTGGACGCGTCCAACGCGGCGGGCACGCCGTACCGCGCGAACGCGAGCCACCGGCGCTGGATTCGCGCCGCCACTGCCATCGCCGGCTTCCGGCCGCCGAGCCAGAACGTGGGGTCGCGGTTCAATGTCCCGAAATTGCCGAAGACGTACGGCAGTTCGGTCGCGTGTCCCGCTCCTACGCGAGCGGCCTTGAGCATCGGCGTCGCGTGATCGAATCGGTACATCCACGTCGGCGAATGCCTGCTGTGTGCGTCCGCGATCCACATGCTCGGCATGACGAAACCTGCATCACGAGACATGGCTTGTGCGCCGGCCGGCTTGTTCCTGTCCGGGTACGCCGCCATGATCTCGGCGAGTCGATGAGCCGGCAGATCGGCGTGGTCATGTGCGATCGCCCGGAACATCTCCGAGACGGTGTCGGAGGTGATGGGCATCAGTGGGGACTTCATGAATCGGAAGATCGACGGCTCATCGTGATTGGTGCCGATGATCAGTGGAATCTTGTGCGAGAGCCCCTTCTGGAACGCTGCTACCGGGTAACGCGGAACGACGTCTCCGTCCACGACCGGCGAAAGACCGAGTGTGCCTGGAACTCTCGTAGGAACTTCGTAGCAGAGCGTGTCCCCCGCAGTGACCAGTCTGCTGAAGTGCATTTCGAACAATTCGCCGATGTCGTCCCGGTCCACGCCCACCAGTTCCAAAAATCTCGACGCCACCGCGGCACCTCGGTCGGGGCCGTACACCGACGTCGCCGGAGCACTCTGCACGATCGCTTGCTGGAACAGCCCCTCTGCCTTCGGAGACGTCATCAACGTGGTGACCGAAGCGCCCCCGGAAGATTCACCGAACAGAGTGACTCGACCCGGGTCTCCGCCGAACGCGGCGATGCACTCGCGCACCCATTCGAGTGCTGCAATCTGATCTCGCAGTCCCAGGTTGGTCTCGAACGTGTGCTCGTCGGTGGAGAACGACGACAGGTCGAGGAAACCGAAAGCACCGAGGCGAAAATTGACGGTCACCACCACCACGTCGCCGTTCTCGCTCAGGTTTCTCCCGTCGTACACCCGCTGCGCGGACGATCCGAGCGAGTACGCGCCGCCGTGGATCCAGACGAGCACCGGGCGTTGCTCTCCATCGGGACGAGGCGCCCACACGTTGAGCGTGAGGCAGTCCTCGGAGATCGACAACGACGGATCGATGGGCACCGGACTGTCGCGCCCCTGTGGTGCCATCGCGCCGAATTCGAAACCGTCGAGCACTCCGGACCACGGCTGCGGAGGCCGTGGCGATCCGAACCTGAGCCTTCCGACCGGTGGTGTCGCGTAGGGAATACCCCTCCACGCCACGATCGGCGATGCGTCGGCAGCAACCGGATAGCCGAGAACGTCGCCGTACGGGGT
Organism: Rhodococcus sp. PSi06; assembly: GCF_054960675.1. Classification (NCBI taxonomy): domain Bacteria; kingdom Bacillati; phylum Actinomycetota; class Actinomycetes; order Mycobacteriales; family Nocardiaceae; genus Rhodococcus; species Rhodococcus sp. PSi06. The sequence goes on along the minus strand of NZ_JBHNYO010000023.1, from coordinate 11,169 downwards.
AGCCACACACACGGTGCTGCCACCCGCGGCGGAGTCGGACGCGTTGCCCATCGGCCCTCCTGTTCGGTCGCTGCCCAACGTACCAACACCACCTCCGGGCCGATCGCCGTCACGTTCGGCGTCGACGCCCTCGAGCGAAGGAGTCGACGATGAAGAGAATGGGCTGTGCCGCAGCGGCGATCCTGACAGTCGGCCTACTGTCGGCGTGCGGTTCGGGTCAAGGCGACGGTCCGATGGCGACCGTCATCACCGACCGCCCTACCCCGATCAGTGCCCTACCGACCATACCTCGCAGTTCGCCCCCATCCACCCCTCCTTCCTCGATGCCGCCGCCGTCCACCACCACCACCGCAACACCGACGAATTCGGCAGCAGCTCAGGCCGATTCGAAGGACTACGCGGGCAAGGCACCTGGTTGGTACTACTTCTCGAGCCCCAGCGGGAAATTCGAATGCGGAATCGCCGTGCTGAACACCTCGATCGCCGGTTGCCACGGCTCGCTCCCCGATTCGGCACCGAAGGTTCCCGGAAGCGGCGCTTCGGGCACGGCTGTCGAACCCAATTCCGTCCAGCTGATCGCTGGATCACCAGCGAAGTTCGAGAGCCTCGGCGATCCCAAGTTCCATCGCTTCGACGGCCCTGCGGCCCCGCTACCGTACGGCGAGGTACTCACCATCCCCGGCAGTGGCTCCACCAACGGCTTGCAGTGCAGCGTCGACGAGAAAGCCGGAGTCACCTGTACCGATCAGGTCGGCCACGGTTTCACGGTCTCGGCCGAGGATTTCGACCTTCGCTGATGGCGTCGTTCGCGCAGCAAAGTACCAGGCGTAATGTCCGGAGACGGTACTACAATTGCCGTACGGTCTCCCCAGCGGCCGACGCCCACGCGCGCGGCCAGAAGGTGCGTTGCTCATGAATCAGACCTCGGACCACCACACAGCGAAGGTCATCGGCGTCAGCGTCGCCGCCGCTGTCGGCGGCTTCCTGTTCGGCTTCGACAGCTCGGTCATCAACGGTGCTGTCGACTCGATCGAAGATCACTTCTCGCTGGGCTCGTTCACCACCGGGTTCGTGGTGGCGATCGCATTGATCGGCTGCGCAGTGGGTGCATGGTTCGCCGGCAGCCTCGCGGATCGTTGGGGACGAAAGCGAGTGATGCTGCTCGGCTCGGCGCTGTTCATCATCTCCTCGGTGGGCTCCGGCTTTGCGTTCAGCGTCCCCGACCTCATGCTGTGGCGAGTGCTCGGCGGACTCGGCATCGGCATCGCGTCGGTGATCGCGCCGGCGTATATCGCCGAGATCGCTCCGGCCAAATGGCGCGGGTCGCTGGCCTCGCTCCAGCAATTGGCCATCACCATCGGCATTTTCGCTGCCCTGTTGTCCGACGCACTTCTTGCGGGGGCTGCAGACGGGGCGTCCAACGATCTGTGGTTCGGCGTCGAGGCATGGCGCTGGATGTTCCTCGTCGGCGTGATCCCTGCTTTCGTCTACGGAATCCTGGCCACCCTCATCCCGGAGTCACCTCGATATCTGGTGGGTCAGCACCTGGACGAGGAAGCCGCGAAGGTGCTCGCGAACATCACCGGCGAACTGCATCCCGACGAGCGTGTCCACGAGATCAGGCTGACGCTGCGCAAGGAATCTCGCTCGTCGTTCGCTGACATCCGCGGCCCGAAGTTCGGTCTGCAGCCCATCGTGTGGGTGGGTATCACGATGGCGGTCCTGCAACAACTGGTCGGCATCAATGCCATTTTCTACTACTCGACGACGCTGTGGCGGTCGGTCGGCTTCACCGAGGATCAGTCGTTCACAACCTCGGTGATCACTGCAGTGATCAACGTGGTGATGACGTTCGTGGCAATTCTGTTCGTCGACCGCATCGGTAGACGCAAATTGTTGATGGGCGGCTCGATCGGAATGTTCGTCGGACTCGTCATGGCCTCCGTCGCTTTCTCGCAGGCGACCGGCAGTGGTGACGAAGTCAGCCTGCCGGCTCCGTGGGGTGCCATCGCACTCGTCGGTGCCAATCTGTTCGTGATCTTCTTCGCCTCGACCTGGGGACCGATCATGTGGGTCATGCTCGGCGAGATGTTCCCCAACCGTATGCGCGCGATGGCACTGGGCATCGGAACGGCCGCGAACTGGATGGCCAACTTCGCTGTGACACTTGCATTCCCGCCTCTCACGTCTTCGGTGGGACTGTGGGCCATCTACGCCGGATTCGCGCTGTTCGCGGCGCTGTCCTTCATCTTCGTCAAGGCCAAGATTCGCGAGACCAAGGGCATGGAGCTCGAAGACATGCTGGGGTAGACCCGAACTACATGAAGGGGCAGTAGCGCCGGTACCGAGTGACCGGTGTTACTGTCGCTTTCGTTCTGACACGGGGTGTGTCCGCCGATGCGGATGCTGAGATCAAACCCGCCGAACCTGATGCAGGTAATACTGACGAAGGGATGTCAAGGCGATGACGCCTGTTGTATCTGCGGACCCGGTCCGCTTCACCGATCTCCTGTGGGATGCCTCCGAGGACATTCGACGCGAGATCGACAACCTGGAATTTCTTCGACTGCTCGGTGCCGGGACTCTTCCGCTCGACGCGTTCCGTCGATACCTCGAGCAGGACTCGCTGTATCTGAGCGGGTACGTGAAGTCGCTGTCCTTGTTGGCGGCACACGCACCGACTCCACTCGCCGGAGCCTTCTGGGCAAGCGCCGCCGCGAGCGCCATGGACGAGGCAGCGTCGCACGAGGCCATGCTGACCAGTGGTTCTCTCCCCGCGTCGACGGCCGCTCCGGAGCCCTCGCCGGCCTGCCTGGGCTACACGTCCTATCTGATCGCAACGGCTGCAACCGAGCCGTATCCGGTGGCTGCAGCGGCGGTGCTGCCGTGTTTCTGGATCTACGCCGATGTAGGCCGCTCACTCGCCGCAGCCGCGAAGACGGTGCTCGATCGCGACCCCGATCACCCCTATGCAACCTGGGTGGCCACTTACGACGCACCCGAATTCCATGCCATCGTCGACGCTGCGAAAGCGTTCGTGGACGATGCCGCCGAGGCGGCGACCGCAGATCAGCGCGAGCAGATGATCGATGCTTTCGTGGTCGCGTCGAGGTACGAATTGATGTTCTGGGACAGCGCCTTGCATCCGACTCCATGGCCGTTGACCAAGAGCGCGGTGTACGCATGAGAACCACTCGAATCGTGGCCGCGCTGGCAGCGGCAATGGTGGCGACCACCGGACTGGCAGGATGCGCGGAATCGACCGATTCCGACACCATCCGATTCGCCCTCGATTGGACCCCGAACACCAATCACACCGGCCTCTATGTTGCCGTACAAGAAGGATATTTCGCCGATGCCGGATTGAACGTGGAAATTCTGCCCTACAACAACACCGCGGCAGACACTCTTGTCGACGCCGGCAACGCCGAGTTCGGCATCAGCACACAGAGTTCGGGGGTCTTCGCCACCTCGGCGGGCGCACAGACGGTATCGGTTCTCGCACCACTGCAGAGTTGGGCGACGGGCATCGGAGTCCGCGCGGATCGCGACGACATCCCGAGCCCGAAGGCGCTCGACGGCAAGGTCTACGCCGGCTTCGGAGAATCCGGCGAGCAAGCCGGGTTGAAGAAAGTGATCGAGAACGACGGTGGCACAGGCGAATACGAGACCGTCGTTCTGGGAACCTCGGCGTACGAGGCGGTGTATTCGGGTACCGCGGACTTCACCGTCTCCTACCTCGCGTGGGAAGGCATCGAGGCCGAACACAACGGCACCCCGATGAAATACTTCGATTACACCGATTACGGATTCCCCGATGCCTATGCCCTGACGATCAGTGGCAACCAACCCTGGCTGTCCGCCCATCCGGACGAAGCGAAGAAGTTCGTGCAGGCTCTGCAACGCGGATATCAACTCGCTGCCGACGATCCCGACAGAGCTGCCCAGGATCTGATCGACGCGAACCCCGGAACCTTCACCGACGAGTCACTCGTGTTCGAGAGCCAGGAAATGCTCGCGGCGAAGTACATGAAGGACGCGTCCGGCGAGGTCGGGAGACAGAGCCTCGACAAGTGGACTGCGTACTCGAGGTTCCTGTACGAAAGCGGCGTACTGGCCGACCAGGACGGCGCGCCTCTGACGACGGAGCCCGACTGGTCGACCTACTTCACCAATGACTACCTCGGCGATCGATAAGCCGGTCACCGCTGAGCGAGACGCGTTCTCGTTCAGCGGAATCCGAGCCTCGATCCGCTGGGCGTGGCCCGCCCTCACCGTCGTCGCCGCCTTGATTGCGGCCTGGCAGGTCTACGTTCAGGTCAGCGGTATCCGTCCGCAGGTGCTGCCGTCGCCCGGCCGCGTCGTCGTACAAGGTTGGGCGCAGCGTGATGCGATCGTCGAGAACGCGGCGGCGACGCTACAGGTGACGCTCGTGGGATTCTCTGTCTCGCTGGCCCTCGCCTGGCTGCTGGCCGTTGCAGTCGATTTCTCGCCGTGGCTCCGGCGCGCCTTCGTACCGCTCTTCGTCGTCTCACAGACACTGCCGATCATTGCGATCGCACCCTTGCTGATCATCTGGTTCGGCTTCGGTTTGCTCCCCAAGGTTCTGGTGATCGCCCTGGCCACGTTCTTTCCGATGGCCATCGGACTCATCGAGGGCTTCGCGGCAGCCGATCGTGATGCGCGATCTCTACTCACCAGCATGGGGGCCTCACGCTGGCAACAATTTCGGTACGTCCGACTACCGTCGGCGCTCCCCCGGTTCTTCACCTCCCTGCGCATCGGGATCACCTACGCGGTCGTCGGAGCAATTTTCGCCGAATACGCCGGAGCCAGTGCGGGGCTCGGCATCTACATGAGCCAACAGAAGAACTCTTTCCGGACCGATCTGGTGCTCGCCGCGGTGGCTGTCACCGCTGTGATCAGTGTGATCCTCTTCGTCTCGACGTTCGTGGTGGAGCGATTGGTTGCTCCGTGGGCACGACACGGTTCGGCGGCACTGCATGTCTGATCCCGCCGACTCGGACAACTGCATCGACGTACGCGACCTCTCGAAATCGTTCGGCGGCACACCCGTCCTCGACGGCGTTTCGTTCGGTGTGAAGCCCGGTGAATTCGTCTCGATCATCGGACCCAGTGGATCGGGCAAGAGCACGGTGTTCAACATGCTTGCCCAACTCGACCGACCCGACTCCGGCACAGTTCGCGTACCCCCGTGCGCGTACATGCCCCAGAAGGATCTTCTGTTTCCGTGGAGATCGGTACTGGACAACACCACGCTCGGACTGGAAGTGCAGGGTGTGGCAAAGAAAGAAGCCCGGGCGCGGGCGCAGGAGTTGTTTCCGGTGTTCGGCCTCGACGGGTACGAGTCGGCCAGGCCGTCCGAGCTTTCCGGCGGCATGCGCCAGCGAGCAGCGTTGCTGCGCACGGTGGTGCAGGGTCGGTCGGTGCTGCTGCTCGACGAGCCGTTCGGGGCGCTGGACTCGCTGACTCGCAGCGACATGCAGGCCTGGTTGCAACAGGTGTGGTCAGAGTTTCGGTGGACGGTGCTGATGATCACGCACGACATCCGCGAGGCGGTCTACCTCTCCGACCGTGTGGTCGTTCTCTCCCCCAAGCCGGCCCGTGTGCGACGACAGGTCGAGGTGCCCCTGTCCCGCCCACGCGGACTCGACATCGTAACGACGCCTCAGTTCGCTGCGGTGGAGAAGCAACTGATGGATGTGCTGCTGAACGCGTGGTGACTCCCCGGTGCGTTCAGTCGACGCAAGGGATGCCGCCGTCACTGTGGACACCCTCGTCCGTTACGGCAGGCGGGGATTGGGGCGGTTCGGGGACGCTCTCCACGACCGGTGGCGGCACCGCACCCTCGGTGGCACCCGGTACGTCGAAAGCCGGCTGCGCCGCAGGTCCGATCAATCGCGCGGCCTCGGCTCTGATCGCGTCCACGTCGACGAGGTTAACGTCCTGGCCGTCCACGGTGTCGTAACCCAGGATCGGCAGAGTGTAGAAATCGATGTCGCCGTGCATGACGGCACCGGCTCCGCCGGCCAAGCTGATCGGGTCCAGGGACGCATCGATGACGATGTCGTTCTTGGTACCTGCGATCAGTGCGCGTAGTTCGCCCAGGTTCGCCAGCACTCCGGACTCGCTGAGCTTGGCCATCACTCCGGCCACGAACGCCTGCTGCCGCTTGGTGCGATCCAGATCGCCGTTGTCGAGTCCATGCCGTTGTCGCACGAAGGACAGCGCCTGTGGCGCGCTCAGTTCCTGAGCACCCCCAGGGAAATCGGCACCCGAGTAGGTGTCGTGCACGGGGTTGTTCAGGCAGACCTGAATCGGGCCGACAGCTGTGGCCACGTCGTAGAACCCCAACAGATTGACCTCGGCGAAATGGTCGATGGGAACGTCGAGGAGATCACGGACGGCGGTGAGGGTCGAGCGTCGCCCGGCTTCGCGTGCTCGACGCTCCCGTTCGGCAGAATCGGTGATCCCGTCTTCGAGCAACTGCGAGTCGGCGTCGGCCTTGGCCAGCCCGTAGGCCTCCTTGATCTTGCGCTTGCCGTACCCGGGCACGTCCACGTAATCGTCTCGGGGAATCGACAGCGCCGTCGCTCGGCCGCCGCCGGCCGGAAGGTGAACCAGCAGAAGCGTATTGGTGTTGTATCCACCGACGTCACTGTCGCCGGCGTGCAAGGTGTCGGTGACGAACGCAGCGGGCAGATCGTTGCCGTCCATGTCCTTACGACTGTCGAGGCCGATCAGCAATATGTTGGTGTCGGCACCGTTGACGTCAGGATCGTTGTTCGCAATACCCTCGAGCGCGTCGGATGTGGTCAATCCGGTAGTTGCCTCCCGATATACCCCGTACCCGATGCCACTGACCGCGACGGCGGCAACGGACGCCGCCGCCACGACAACTCTGCCGATTCGCAGAGCGACTGCACGGTTCCGAGGTGGCCGTGAGATCCGGTGGCGACCCGGTCCTCGTTCGACGGGGTCGATGCCGTCCTGAGGACCGTTCGATTGCACCCATCCAGGTTACTCGGCCCTCACGTGGGCGAGACGGTGCCCAAGCGCTGGGCGAGCTCGTCGACAGCCGCCAGTGCTGCATCGAGGCCCGCCCGCGCCTCCGGAATCCTCGATGCCAGACCGGGAACCCGCTCCGCCAAAGTCAGGTCGACCGGAACGAAGTGGACATCCATGCCCAGTGCGACAGCCAGAACCTGCCGCAGCTGGCCGGTGGTGTGATCGACCGCCGCCCCATCCGTGCCAGGGGTGTAGTCGTTTCCGCGACTGGTGATCACCACGGCGGGCTTGCCGACCAGTGGTGCCGTGTCGCCGTCGAACGGAACGGTGATGCCGGGAACGTGGACGTAGTCGATCCATGCCTTCAATGTCGATGGAATCGACCAGTTGTACATGGGCGCACCGATCAACACCACGTCCGCGGAGATCAACTCTTCGATCAACTCGACCTGCAGTGCCTCGGCCGCCGGGTCGACAACCTCGTCCGCAGTCCGCAGGTGTGGTGCCCAATGCAGCGCGGAAGTAGGCAGGTGGGGCAGCGGACTGGTGTGCAGATCACGATGGATCACCGAATGATCCGTCCCGATGCCGTGCCATGCGTCCGAAAAGCGAGCTGTCACTCGACGGCTGACCGAACGGGACAGGTCTGCGGACGAATCCAGGTGCAACAACTGCGGCACTGAAACACTCCTCGCGTGGTGGGTGTCCCGAGCGTAAGCGAACCGCACGCTTCTATTCTGACCGGATGGACTTCCGATTCGTCACCTCTGCGCTGAGTTCACGATCGGCCGCGCGAATAACAGCTGCACTCCACGAGCGCACCAGCTCCGACGTCGATGTCGTTCTCGGCGGGACATCGGTGGACTTGGACGACAAAGGCCGCGCAGCGGTTCTCGAACTGCTCACCCAGTTGGCGACCGCCAGAGCCGTGGCAATCGGAACCGTCGAGGAGCTGTTGACGACGTCGCAGGCGGCGGAGGTGCTCGGGGTGTCCGACACCTACGTGCGCCGCCTGGCCGACGCCGGCGATCTACCGATCGAAATGCGCGGAACCCACCGCCGCTTCCGTCTGGAAGATCTGCTCCGCCACCGAGACCGATTTCGCTGACAGTTCGTTATGGTGACCGATCAGCCGGCTTCGCGCTCGAACTGCTCGGACTGCAATGTCATGAGGTCGCGAAACGCATGCCCGGCCGCACGCCACAGCTGTTCGGCATCGATGTAATCGACTCCCCGAATCTCCACATCGCCCAAGTACGCCCCGACGTCGACCGACAACATCCCGATCACCGACGACACTTCCGCGTCCAGGTAGGCCACCCGAGTGTTCTGCAGCTCCCTGAACTGCGTCGAGAAGAATTCCGCTGGAATTCTACGATCGACGAATTGCGCTATGAGAAACAAGAACCGGGACGAATGAGCCGATGCCGAACGGTATGACTGCTCCATGGTGAACCTCTCCCCACGGTCGACAGCACCCCTCGCACTGTCGACCGCTGAGCTCGCTGATACCCGACACTCGATGCACAGACGAACTCTCGAGCAACTCTTGGATCCAGCGATTGAAACAGGGAGCTCGTCGTACGGATGCCAGGTTAATCAGACCCGGAACCGGTTTTTGCGCGTTGCGCGAAGTTGGTGACAGCTCACAAATTGGCCGCTCTCACCTGCTCGTTCTTACTGAAATGAACCCAGAGGAGCACGGTCGGGAGTATCCAGCTGCCAGAACTGCCAACCGTCGCGCTCCTCGACGTCTCCACTGATGTGCGTAGCGACAGCACTGGCGGCCACGGACGGATTGTCGAAGCGTCGACCCTCCATCGGTCCTGCCGTGATCTCGAGCCGCTGCGTCTCGGGGTCGAAGCGTCCGCTGAGCCGGTAGCCCTCACAATCGGCAACTACCCGCACACGGTTGTCGACCACTTCTTCTTCCACCGCCGCCTTGGACTTTCGTGCGGCTTTGACCCGGGGCGTGCGAACCCACGTCTGCTCGGGCCCGAGATCGATCGACGTGTCCAGTGTTGCGCTCAAACCCAGCAGGTCCCATCGCTCACTTCCATGAGCGACTCTGTCCACCGCGATCGCATGATGCCCGGTTCTGGTCCGCAAAGGCGAGTCCTGCACCCACAGATCCACCTCGCCGCGAATATCGGAGGCCATCTCTTCCGAGGACACCATGTAGAACCGTGGCTGCTCGTTGGCAAGATCCACGAACACCCAGTACGACGACCCAGTGTCATCGCTCTCGAGCGACTCGTCCTGTCTACGCGCCTTCCAGTCCCCGGTTACCTTCGATCGCACACGCACGATGCAGGAGGACTTGCCGTCCATCGACCAGACTTCGACGGGATTGCGACGCGAGGTGGTCAATCGCTCCGCTCGTCCGCCACGCTGAGCAACGGTTCTGATGAATGCCTTGATTCCCCGGTCGGATGTGTCTTCCACGGATTGCCGCCTTAAGCCTCGAGCGACCCGTACTTATGAAGAGAGGTGTTGCGACGGGTGGCGCTTGCACGACTCGGTTTGGCTCAGCCTACTGCGTCGACGCCTGCTGGAGTAACTGCCGAACGATCATCGCTCGACTGCCGGTTACCGTGGAGATACCGAACACCGCCAGGAGGTAGGGCCCATGCCCGTGACGATCACACATGACACCGCAGGCCGGCGCTTCGAAATACACGTCGACTCGGAACCGGCCGGGTACTCCGAATACGTGGAGTCGGACGGCGTCAGAACCTTCCATCACACGGTGACGCTTCCTCGCTTCCGAGGCCGAGGACTCGCCGCTGCACTTACCGAGTACGCCCTGGACGACACCAGCACGCAGGGCCTGAAGGTGGTCCCTGCGTGCTGGTTCGTGCGCGATTTCATCGACGCTGCCGGTGAACGATATTCGCACTTGATCGAGCGCTGAAAGATCAGCGATCGGACGAGATCAACGTGAGTTCGATGCCTGAATCTGAAGTGTCGCAATCAATTTCGACATCAGCACGCTCCCTTGCCGCAGCATTTTCCGCAGCGCGTTCCTGGGCGACGCGACTCCGTTCGTAGTTCTCGACACCACGAGCCACCCGTTGTCGATGCTCGTTCAAGACATGTTCGTAGTACATCTGTTCTCCTACTGCAAGATTGGACGCCGAATACACACACTGCGGTACGGCGAAAGAATGGTGATGCGCGGTCGCCCTCAGGCAAAGCGCCTCGGTACCCGCGAAAGCTCTACTCAGAGAGCGTGATCGACACGAACGCAGACCATGCGTAGATGGCACCGCGACCGGTGAGCCCGTAATTCACTGTCATTGTCCACCTCCACGATCGGTGCGATGTTCTGTGCACCGATCATGCACCGCAGGGCGCTGGAACTCCACCGAATTAAATCGACCCGCCCTGACCGCTGCGCAGGTAGTCGATCGAGCGCGGGCGCTCCCTGCCGATGGAGAGTCGACGGGGTGCGTCGATTCGGTTGTGCAGGAGCCTTTTTCGGCCTCCACGAATGCGCGCGCGTTCGTCGGAAACGTGGGACTTGGCCGGTCGAATAGTCGCGAACATGCGTACGTTCGGCGAATGCGCGCGCGTGTACGACGGCGAGTCGGCAGTCGACTGGGCGGCCGTCACGTTCCTGGCCGGCGCGAGCCGTGGGCACCGCTGGGTCGCGCGAACGCGTGTGCGACGGCGAGTCGGCAGTCGACTGGGCGGCCGTCACATTCCTGGCCGGCGCGAGCCGTGGGCGCCGCTGGGTCGCGCGAACGCGTGTGCGACGGCAGTCGACTGGGCGGCCGTCACGTTCCTGGCCGGCGCGTGCCGTGTGTCGAGTGAGTTTCGCGAACGCGTGCGCGTTCGTTCGATGCGTGCGATCTGGTCGGTGGACGGGACGCGAGTAGGTGTGAGTCCGGCGACTGCGCGCACGTGTGCGACGGGGTGGCGCGTGTGCGACAAGGTCGAGGGATGACGAGGCGGGTGGCCGGCGCTGTCGAGGACGGCGGGCGCTGTGGACGGCGAGCTGTGGACGGCCCGGGGTCTCACCACTGCGCTCGGGTGTGTCGGATGCCGGCCTGCGAGGCGGGGGCCAGGGGGGCGGTGCGTTCGGGTTGTGGTGTGTGGGTGGGGGTTTCGAAATGCGTGATGCCCCCGAACCTGGGT
>NZ_JBHNYO010000022.1:0-100105 GCF_054960675.1 Rhodococcus sp. PSi06 | reverse complement strand
GAATCTGAACTCATTCTTCTGCGTTCAGCGGTGTTGTGGGATCTATGCGATGCCTGCTCAGCGAGGTGTGCTGTCCGTATCCGCGGTTGTGGTGCGCATGGATGCGGTCCTGATCGCTGGCCGGCCAGAGTTGACGTCGACCAAGCTTTGGTCCGAGCGCTCAGGCAGTGTGAGTGCGGCCCACCCGCTAGCTGCCGATACGACTACCAGAAAAAGTGCGACGGGCCATGTGTTGGTTGCTCCTCCGGCTGCGGCGAGCAAGGAGGTGGCAATCAGCGGCGAAAATCCGGAGCCGACGGTCTGAGCGAGCTGGTAGCTGGTCGACACCCCGGTGTAACGCGATTCGGTGGGGAACAACTCTGTGAGCATTACAGGCGCAACGCCTGTCACTGCGGGCATTACGAAACCGAGGTAGATCGCCAGGGCGATCACCATTGTCGTTGTGTTTCCCGAGTTGACGAAGTGAAAAATGGGAAAGGCCAAGATTGCGGTTGCGGCGATGCCAGGGATGACGACCGATCGACGTCCGATCCGATCCGAGATTGCGGCGTACACGGGGGTCATGAAGATGCTCAACAGGGTGCCCAGCAACGTTGCCGAAAGAGCCGCTGCGCGTGAGTATCCAACCGACGGGGCGTAAGAAATGACGAAGATCCCGAATGTCCCCAAGCCGCAGTAGGGACCAATTTGAAACAGAACGGACTTGAACAGCATGACAGGCTCGGAGCGAACGAGTACCAGAATCGGCGTTCCCTCGGCTGGAGTGCCCGACGTTGCCCGGCTGTTCAAGAACACAGGGCTTTCCGATATGCGTGCCCTGAAGTACATTCCGAGCGCGAGTAGGGCGAAGCTGAGCAGGAATGGCACGCGCCAGCCCCAGCCGAGCATTTGGTCCTCAGGTAACGACGCGACCCACAGCATGGCTGCTGTGGCAATCACCGCTCCGGTGGGAGCGCCCATTGCAGCTGCGCTGCTAGCTAGGCCCCGCTTTTCGGTGCTTGCGTGCTCGGACACCATAAGTACCGCCCCGCCGTACTCCCCGCCCACCGCAAAACCCTGAATCAGGCGCAATGAAACTAGTAAAAGTGGTGCCATAGAACCGATTTGGTCGTAAGTGGGCAGCAGGCCGATCAGGCCACTCGTAAGTCCCATTGCGATCATGGTTACCAGCATCACGTTCTTGCGACCCACTCGGTCCCCGAAGTGCCCGAAGACCATAGCGCCGACGAACCGTGCGGCGTATCCAGCTGCCAAGGTCGAGAGGGCGACGAGAGTGCCCACAACCGGGCTCAGATTCGCGAAGAAGACTTTGTTGAAGACGAGCGCGGCGGCGGTGCCGTAGAGAAGGAAGTCGTAGTACTCGATGGTCGTCCCGAGATAGCTCGACAACGCGACGCGACGGACGTCAGCCCGCGATCGGTTCGGCTCGATAGCGCTCACGGTGGTCCTCTCTGAGGAGGCGACGGCCTGTGTCGCGGGATCGCGAAAGCAGAGTGATGCGCCTCACATTGGGTGTGGGAAACACGTATATCACATGCAATATTGAATGCAATTGTGCGCTGTATTTTCGTGCTTTCTGAAGAACGGCCAGTTCAGGATCTATTGCATTCAATTGTGCATGAAGGCTATGGTTCAGATCACACGTCTAGGCGAGCGGCCTGACTCCAGCGAGAGCGAGATCAAATCATGGTTGCCACATCCGTCGAACGCGCGCCGTCAACTGGAGAAGCGGCCACCGAACGCTTCTCTGCTGCCACGGTGCACGAGGCCGCCGGCCGAACTGGGGCGCTTCCCGCCAGGATCCGCCCGGTCTATTCGACCGCTGAGATCTACGGGCCCGCGTTCCCGGTGTTGTGTCCAGTGGGAGACAACTTGTGGTTGCACCGCGCCGTCGCCGAAGCATCTCCGGGTGACATTCTGGTGGTCCAGACAACCGCGGCCGACGACTACGGGTACTGGGGTGAGATTCTCAGCGAGGCGGCGCGCGCTCGTGGGCTGGGTGGATTGGTTCTGGACGGCGGAGTTCGAGACGTCGGCGCTCTGGAAATAGTCGGAATGCCGGTCTTTTCTTCGACCGTCTGCCTCAACGGCACGGTGAAAGACCCCGAGGGTCCAGGTTGTCTGGGGGCCCCGATTCGTCTGGGCGAGATACGAATCGAACGTGGAGACGTCGTCGTCGGTGACATCGACGGTGTCGTGGTCGTACCTCAGGATCGATGGCCCACTGTCGCGACGGCATCACGAGAGCGCGAGGCCAAAGAGGCCTCGATCATCGGCAAGATCCGATCGGGTGCGTCCACTCTCGATCTGTATTCACTGCCCCGCTGAGCGAACTTGTTCGGCCCCTCCCATCCGGAGTCTCGAAGGCTACCGGGTACAAACACGAAAGAGGTTCACCATGAACGCATTCCGAACACGACCCACTCCGAACGGAGTCGGACGATGAGTAAGATCGTTGCCGTCGTCGGCACCTCCCACAGCCCTATGCTCGGCATGGAACCAGAGCGCATGTGGACCCTGCGAGCAGAGAACGACGCAGCGAATGATTACGAGCTGTTCGACCAGCAGGGCACTGTGCGCAGTTTCGAGGACTTGGTAGCCGCCGCGGGCGGCCGTTACGACGACGAACTTTCACTCGACTCATGGAACGCGAAGTACGAGGCAGCGTTGGGCTGCGTGGATCGACTCCGCGAAGACCTGATCCGTGTGGCCCCCGACCTGCTCATTGTCATCGGCGACGACCAAGAGGAGTTGTTCACGGCTCGCAATCAGCCTGCTATCGCGGTCTATCACGGTGAGAAGATCGAGACCCACCAGCCCGTCGAGATGGGCAATGCCCTGCTGAGCCAGGTGCAGCACAACCTGGGCATGGACGGCGAGATCTACCCCGGCCATCCGTCAGCGGCATTGCACATCATCAGGGAATTGGTCTCCCGCGATTTCGATATCGCGACCAGCTCGGAAACGGAGACCGAGGGCGGCTTCGGCCACGCCTTCGCCTGGGTCGTCGGCAAGATGCTCAGGAACATCACGATTCCGATGGTGCCGGTTCTGATCAATACTTACTACCCGCCCAACCAGCCGACACCTGGCCGCTGCTACGACCTCGGTCGTGCATTGGCTGCAGCGATCGATTCTCTGCCCGGCGATCTTCGAGTCGCCGTCGTCGCATCGGGCGGATTGAGCCATTTCGTGGTCAACGACGAACTCGATCGTCGCATCCTCGACGCCATGATCGACCACGACGAAGCTACTCTGCGCACTCTGCCTGTCGAGCAGCTCGACTCCGGAACCTCGGAGGTCCGCAATTGGATCGCCGCCGCCGGGGCCGGAAAAGATCTCGAGCATTGCTGGAGCGAATACATACCTGCATGGCGCAGTCCCGCCGGAACCGGGGTCGGACTCGCGTTCGGGTTGTGGACGTGAGCACCGTGGGTCGGCTCGCCGCACTCGACACGTGCGCGGTCTCCGACGCACTCGACTCGCTCGGTTTGCCGGGGCCCGCGCTGGGACTGCATGCGGTCTCCGGTGATCGGACGATCGCAGGTCGGGCCGTCACCGTCGATCTGGTCGAAGCAGACGGAATGAGCATCGCGCCGCGGCATCTGTGCACCGCCGCAGTCGATGCGTCCGGGCCGGAAAAGGTGATTGTGGTCGCTCATCATGGACGAACACACGTTGCGGGATGGGGCGGGGTGCTCTCTGCCGGTGCCGTCGCCCGCGGCAGCGAAGGGGTCATTGTCGACGGTGCGGTACGTGACCTCGACGAGGCCCGCCAATTCGGACTGACCTTGTACGCGTCCACGTCGGTACCAGTCACAGCGCGCAAGCGCATCATCGAACGGGCATGGGATGTGCCGGTCGACATCGCCGGCGTCCGAGTCGAGCCGGGCGACTATGTCCTCGCCGACGGCAGTGGAGTGGTGTTCGTTTCGCACGAGCGCGTCGAGGAGGTACTCGGCATAGCCGAAAGTATTGCAGACAAGGAAAGGCAGATGCTCGTCCGCGTCCGCAGCGGCGAACCGATGGCAACTGTGATGAGCGCCAACTACGAGACAATGCTCGATCGAGAGGTACTTCGATGACCGACCACACGCAGATCACCGAAGAACTGTCCACGCTCGACACAAGTCACCTCAGTGATGCGTTGGACAAGCTCGGCCTCAACGGCCAGTGCGCAGGACTGCTTCCCCTCGATCGCACTGTTCGACTCGTCGGGCGCGCGTTCACCGTTCGCTACGTACCGGTAGGGGACGACGGCGGAACGGTCGGCGATTACATCGACGACCTCGAACCAGGAACCGTAGTCGTTCTCGATAACGCAGGACGTCTCGACACCACAGTGTGGGGCGATCTACTGACTGCGACCGCATCCCACCGTGGAGTATCGGGCACGGTCATCGATGGAGTCTGCCGCGACTCCGATTGCGCACTGGAGCTGAGCTATCCGGTCTTCAGTCGGTCGCGGTGGATGCGCACAGGCAAGGACCGGGTGCGGGTCGACGGGTACAACCTGCCGGTGACTGTCGGCGGGGTCCGGGTCGAACAAGGGGACTGGCTCGTCGGCGACGCCGACGGAGTGGTGTCCATCCCGGTCGGTCGGGTCGGTGAAGTCATCGATCTCGCGTCCGGTATTCGCGATACCGAAGACACCATTCGAAGCGCCGTCCGATCGGGACAGTCGCTGACCGACGCCCGCCGCGCGCACGGATACCACACCCTGCAAACACGACAGAGAGGCTGACTGTAATGGTTCTCGAAGACATCGTCGACGTAGCAATTGTGGGTGGTGGACCTGCGGGACTGTCGGCCGCTATCCAGCTTGCCCAACTCGGCATAGACGCCGTTGTGTACGAAAGACGCGTCACCACTTCGCATCTTCCGCGCGCACACCTGCTCAATCAGCGAACAATGGAAATTTTCGAGGCGATGGGCGTCGCGGACGACGTGTATGAACTGTCACCGCCCGACGACCGCTGGCACCGCGTCGGTTGGTACACCTCGCTCGCCGGTGACCGCCCCGCGCAAGGCAAGGAAATCGGTCATATCGACGCGTGGGGCGGGGGGCTCGACCGTGAGCGTTACGCCGCAGCCAGCCCCAACCGATACGCCAATGTTCCGCAGATGCGACTGGATCCGCTTCTGCGCAAACACGCTGACCTACACTGCCCCGGCAAGGTTCACTACGGATACGAAGTTCGCGACCTCCGCCAATTCGACGGATACGTCGAACTCGACGTGCACGAGGTAGCCACCGACACCACCAGCACCGTCCGGGCTCGCTACGTCATCGGCGCCGACGGTGGACGAGTGTGTTCGACGCTGCTGAATGTTGCCATGGAAGGACCGACACAGCTTCTCGACATGGTCAGCATGCATGTCACTGCGGATTTGTCCTCATGGACTGTGGACGATCAGGTACTGCTTTACTACTTCATCGACCCGCACGGTAGGGGCTCGTTCCGAGGAAGCATGTGCGCGATGGGACCCGACACCTGGGGGACCGATTCACGTGAGTGGGCATTTCATCAAGCATTTGCATGGGGCGACCCGGCCGCGAAGGACACCGACACCCTCACCGCGCGTGCCCGGGACATGCTCGGCATCCCCGACCTGAAGTTCGATGTCCACGCCATCAGCCACTGGGAACTCGAAGGAGTGACCGCAGAGCGTTACCGCGTCGGCAACGTTTTTCTGGTGGGTAACGCAGCCCACCGCCATCCGCCCACCGGTGGACTTGGACTCAATACAGCCGTGCAAGACGTCGACAACCTGACCTGGAAGATCTACCAGGTACTTCGCGAAGAAGCCGGCGACGAACTCCTCGACTCCTATGACGCTGAGCGTCGCCCCGTCGGCTTGTTCAACGTCCGCCATTCGCTCGAGAACGTCGGCGGCCATCGACGTGTCGCGGCAGCTATGGGTTTGGGCGCGGATACTTCGATCGAGGACGGATGGGCCGCCATCGACGCATGGTTGGCATTGGACGCTGAAGGAGACCGACTCCGTGCTGGAGTAGCCGACGCAGTGGCCTCGAACGCCGACGACTACGGACAGCTGAACGTCGAACTGGGATTCTTCTACGGCGAGGGTGCCGTGGTTCCCGACGGCAGCCCGCCACCGGTCTCGAACAACCCGCTGCGGGACTACGTCCCGACCACCAGACCAGGCCACCATCTTCCGCACGCGTGGATCAGTAAGGGCACCTTGCGCGCGTCGACTCTCGAACTGATCGATCGGCGCAAATTCACGCTGTTGGTGGATCCTCGGTATCTACCCACCTGGGCAGATGCGGTCGCCGAATACGATCTGCCGGTCGAGGTCATCGCCGTCGCAAGCGATCCCGACGGTGGGCAGCCAGGCAGTTGGGCGAGTGTGCGCGAAATCGACGCCAGCGGTGCAATCCTCGTTCGTCCGGATCGACATGTCGCGTGGCGAACGATGACGCTGCCGGCCGAACCTGGAGCTGAGCTGGCCGCGGCGCTGCGCACACTCTCACGCAGGCAGGGAGCACTCGCATGACCACCTCGATTTCGGTAACCGACACCGTGGCGTCCGCGCGCCGGCACTCGGTGGCAGACATCCTGCACCGCACAGCTCAGCGGGTACCTACCAAGACCGCGCTCATCGACGGCGATCGAACGATCGATTACCGGGAACTCGATAGAGTAGTCGATGCCGTGGCCGGGGCACTCCATGTTCGCGGCGTACAGCGAGGTGACCGACTCGCGGTCCTCTCACGCAACAACTGGCAGTTCGTGGTTCTGAATTACGCCACCGCACGGCTGGGAGTAATCCTCGTACCCATCAACTTCATGCTCACGGCAAGCGAAATCGCGTACATCTTCGGCAACAGCGAGATCACTGCCCTGGTCACCGAACGTGAGTTCGTTGCTACGGCTGATACAGCACTTGCAATCGTGGGTCGACCGCTGACGGCGAAGGCCGTCGTCGGAGCCATCGGCGACGACACCGACTGGGAACAATTCTCGTCCTGGCTCAGCGGCGAAGACGCGGCTCCCGAAACCCTTGTAGGCGACGACGATCCGATCCGGATCATGTACACATCGGGCACCGAGTCACGGCCCAAAGGCGCGTTGTTGTCCAACCGCGCGCTGATAGCCGAGTACACCAGCTGCATCGTCGACGGCGGGATGGCGAGCGGGGACATCGACTTGCACACCTTGCCCTTCTACCACTGCGCGCAGCTCGACTGTTTTCTCGGCCCCGACATCTATCTCGGAGCGACGAGCATCATCCTTCCCGGTCCTGATCCTGACAAGATCCTCGCGGCAATCGCGACTCACGGCGTCACCAAGTTCTTCGCTCCACCGACGGTCTGGATTTCGCTGCTGCAATCTCCGAACTTCGATCGGACGGACCTGTCGTCGCTGTGCAAGGGCTACTACGGCGCATCTCCGATGCCCGTCGAAGTGCTGCGCGAGATCCGCGAGCGCTTACCCCGGGTGCGGCTGTGGAATTTCTACGGGCAGACCGAACTAGCTCCGGTCGCAACGATCCTTGCACCGGAAGATCAAGAGAGTCACCCCGGTTCGGCCGGCCGGCCGGTACTCAACGTAGAGACCGTCGTCGTGGACGCGGACGACACCATCCTTCCGGTCGGAGAGGTCGGCGAGGTCGCTCACCGCAGCCCACAAGCAACCCTTGGTTACTGGCGAGATCCGGTACGTACTGCAGAAGCGTTCCGCGGCGGGTGGTTTCACTCGGGCGATCTGGGCTACTTCGACACCGACGGCCGATTGACCATCGTCGACCGCAAGAAAGACATGATCAAGACCGGCGGGGAAAACGTCGCCAGCCGCGAAGTAGAAGAAGCAATCTACCTGCTCCCCGGTGTAGCAGAAGTTGCCGTCTTTGCCATCCCACACCCGAAATGGGTCGAAGCCGTCTGCGCGGTGGTCGTGGCCAAACCGGGAACCATCCTCGACGAGGTGGCGGTGCGCTCGCACTGCTCGAACCGATTGGCGGGCTACAAGATTCCCAAGAAAGTCGTTGTCGTCGACTCGTTGCCGAAGAACCCGAGCGGGAAAATTCTGAAACGCGACCTGCGTACTTTATTCGCCGACCTCGCAACCAACACCGTTCTCGCAACCAAGGAGCCTTAACCGATGTCACGACGTTCTATCGAAATTCCGGGACTTCACCACGGCAAGGCTCCCATCCCACAGGCCTCACTGGTAGGCCCTTTGTTGGTCTCGAGTGGAATCAATGGACTCGACCCCGACAGCGGTACCGTTCCCGAGACCGTGGACGGTCAAGTGTCCGTGATCTTTTCGAATATCAGCCGCATTCTGGTGGCCGCCGGCGGTACGGTAGCCGATATCGCGAAACTCACGTTCTTCGTTCGAGACCGAGCGGCTCGTGCGGTCATCGACCCGCACTGGGTGGCCATGTTCCCCGATGCCGCCAGTCGCCCGGCACGTCACACACTCGAACAACCGCTGGCCGACCCACTGCTCATCCAGTGCGAACTGATCGCATACGTCGCTGCGCTATGACGTGTGCACGACAGACCACCGAACCCCTATCTCGAAGGATTGAAAGAACATCATGATCATCGACTCACATGCCCACATCGTGGCACCCGACGGTCTGTACGCGTTCCGCGCGAACTTGATGGCCGACGGCGGTTACTACATCGGCCAGCCCAAGATCAGTGACGACTCGCTCGCCGCATGCGCTTCGAGCAACGTCGAAACCATGGACGCAGTCGGTACCGATGTCCAATTGCTCTCCCCGCGACCGTACTACCAGGGGCATTCTATGAAGCCCGCGCGGCTGGTGGACGCATGGATCCGTGCCAACAACGATGTCATCGCTCGGACCGTCGATCTGCATCCCACCCGGTTCGCGGGCGTTGCCGGGCTGCCCATCACACCGGACGAGCCGGTCGAACGTGCATTCCCGGAATTGCTCCGTACTGTCCAGGAACTCGGCTTCGTCGGCGTGACCGTCAATCCGGATCCACACGAGGGAACCGGTAACGCGCCGGCGCTCGGCGACCCGTACTGGTACCCGCTGTTCGAGCAGCTCGTCGAACTCGATGTGCCGATGCAGGTGCACTCTGCAGGCTGTTACAACGGGCGTGAGACGTACAGCGAGCACTTCATCACCGAGGAATCGATTGCGATCCTGTCGATGATCAGAGGAAAGGTCTTCGAGCGCTTCCCAACGCTCAACGTGATGATCTCCCACGGCGGCGGCTCGGTGCCCTACCAGCTCGGACGGTGGCAGGCCGAACACCTGCACCCCGGACTCGGAGGCGATCCTGCGGCACCGCGGTTCGAGGACCACCTCAAGCATTTCCACTTCGACACCGTTCTGCACTACTCGCCAGCGCTCGAATTACTGCTCAAGACAGTCGGATCGGACAGAGTGTTGTTCGGAACCGAACGCCCCGGCAGCGGCTCTACCGAGAATCCCGAAACCGGCCGTCCTTTCGACGACCTCAAACCGGTTATCGAGGGCTTCGACTTCCTCGACGAGTCCGACCGTACAGCGATTTTCGAGGAGAACGCCCGACGGATGTTTCCTCGGCTGAAGCTCTGAGCAGCGGCAAATATGATCGTTGCCGAGCCATCCGCCAATTGATGCGCGGGCCTCGGCGCGCTTGCGGCGAGCTGAAATTCTCCGTCACGTTGGCATTCGATGCCCAGCTCATCAGCGATCGGCAACCAGTAACAGACATGGACACCGCGCGGCCGAACAACCCACTCCGTTGGTATCGAGTGAGTTGAACGTGGCCTGTACGCGAGCCAGAGCGAAGAATCAAAACAATCAAGCTGTGGTTCGCGATCCAGCCAATATCTCGATTTTTCTCGAACAGCAGGAAGGTGTGAAATGCAATCGATCGCGAACGCCGACGCTACCGCAATTTTGCCCTACGTTATTACGACTAAGGTGGAGGTTGCGCTCGGTGTCGTTGAACTGACACTTCGGCATGAGCTGGGGTACCGGCTGCCGGAATGGACGCCTGGCTCGCACATCGATCTCATTTTACCCAACGGCCTCACCCGTCAGTATTCGTTGTGCGGCGACCGATGGGACGCTTACAGCTATCGCGTTGCAGTCTTGCGCGAGAATAATGGGCGCGGCGGATCAGCAATGATTCACGACCAATTGAGTATCGGTGACCATGTCGGAATCGGCGGCCCCCGGAACAATTTCCCAATGGTGCCATCGGAGAATTATGCATTTATCGGCGGGGGAATTGGGATAACGCCGCTGTTGCCAATGATCAACCAAGCGAGAGGTCTCGGTGCGAACTGGCGACTGCTTTACGGTGGACGCACAAAAGAAGCAATGGCCTATCTGAACGAGATTGCGGAGTTCGGGGGTGATGTCATTATTGTCCCAGAAGACCGAGAAGGCCTACTTCCTTT
The DNA here is from genome assembly GCF_054960675.1 of Rhodococcus sp. PSi06. Taxonomy (NCBI): domain Bacteria; kingdom Bacillati; phylum Actinomycetota; class Actinomycetes; order Mycobacteriales; family Nocardiaceae; genus Rhodococcus; species Rhodococcus sp. PSi06. The sequence continues at coordinate 89,702 of NZ_JBHNYO010000022.1, read as the reverse complement.
GTCGGACTGGATATCCGAACTTTCCAAAGATGTCTCAAAGCTGTATGTCTGCGGACCGAGCCGACTCTTGGACGTAGTGGAAGCACTATGCGCCGACTGGCCCGTTGGTGGTTTGCGCACCGAGCGATTTGTCCCGAAATTACTCAGCGCCCCAGTGCGTAGTGCTCCCTTCGATGTCGAGCTTGCGCGCTCGGGCCGGACGGTGACGGTGCCCCCGGACAGCAGCATTCTCGACGTCGTGCGCGAAGTCGGCGTGAACGTTCTCTCGTCCTGTCGTGAGGGTACCTGCGGAACATGTCAAGTGACTGTCCTGTCGGGCCAGCCCGAGCATCGGGACTCCGTGTTCGATGACGACGAGCGCGAACGGAACGATGCAATGTTTGTCTGCGTCTCGAGATCGTGCTCCGACAAACTCGTTCTAGACCTCTAGCAGCAGGAAAGGTGTGACCTTATGTCGATATCTACTCGGGCTCCCGTAAGCCAGGCAGATCCCTATGATCTCGGAGTTCTAGCGGACCCTTCGAGCTTTCATCAGGGCCTGCGGGAAGCCGGCCCGGTGGTGTATCTCGAGAAGTACGACGTGTTTGCCATGGGGCGATTCAACGAGGTCAGTGCGGCACTCACAGACTGGCAGTCTTACCAATCGTCGGCGGGAGTCGGCGTATCGAATTTTCTTCGTGAGAAGCCTATTCGACCGCCCAGTCTTCTTCTCGAGGCTGATCCGCCTCGCCACGATGCCCCGCGCATGGTGTTATCGAAAATACTCGGAGCGGGCACCCTTCAGCGGCTTCGAGAAAAGTGGACAGTTGCCGCCGAAAACTTGGTCGACGGAATCCTGTCCGCGTCGACAGAGTTCGATGCAGTCGGTGCTCTGACAGATGCCCTACCGCTGAAGATTTTCGGCGATGAGATCGGTCTTCCCGCGGCTGGGCGCGAGCATCTACTGCCCATGGGTGAATTTATCTTCAATTCAGGTGGGCCGCTGGACAGCCCGCTGATGCAGGCGAGTGCGCAAAAAGTTCAGCGGGAAGGGACTGTCGAATGGGCGATGGCACACTGCGAACGCGAAAACTTGACGGAGGATGGTTTTGGTGCGCAGGTGTGGTCCGCGGCCGACCGGGGGGATATAACTAAGCAGCAGGCACCGATGATCGTGCGGTCACTGCTGTCGGCGGGGTTCGATACAACGGCGAGTGGGCTGGCGGCATTACTGTATGCACTGGCGCTTCATCCTGAGCAATGGATGCTTTTGAGCGAGAACCCCACATTGGTGCGGAACGCATTCGACGAGGCCATAAGATGGGAATCTCCGGTTCAAACGTTTTATCGAACAACTACGGGAGATATGTCTATCGACGGAGTGTGTATACCGGACGGATCGAAGGTGCTTTTGTCGCTCGGTTCGGCGAACCACGATCCTCGCCGGTGGGAGTTGCCCGATGCATACGATGTGACACGGGATCCATCCGGGCACGTCGGGTTCGGCATGGGAATTCATCAATGCGTTGGCCAACACATTGCCCGGTTGGAAGCCGAAGTGCTACTGACGGCGTTAGCCGCACGAGTGTCCACGATCGCTCTTGCGGGCAAGGCGCGTCGACGCCTGAACAATACATTGCGGTCGTGGGAATCCATTCCACTTCGAGTTGCATTGAAGTAGTACCGCTTCCGTAGTCCGGTCGAAGTTGTCGGTCTACCGGCCTGCTCGAGAAGAGAGCTTTCTACCCGCCAGCAGGTTCGTGTGCTTACAGAATTTTGCGTGTGGTGTCCTTAACGGAATTCGTCTTTTGCAGTTTCCGGTACGCAGTCCGGTCGCGATCAGTCCACCGATCCATATGTGTTCTGTGGAAGTCCGGAAGCCCAACCTGCTGTGCCGTAGCTCGCGGGCGGAAGCGTCAACGGCAGCGAGGCCCGATTCTCGTGGTCGGAGCTCAATCGCCTTTCGTCAGAAGTGCAGGTCGACCCCGAGTTTCCCCGTTTCTGGGCACCAACCCGAACGCCGTCCGACACTGAATCGAGCGCAGTCGTGCGATCTCTGCACGCGCATACCATCCGCGGCGAAACCCACGCCGTTGGGACGCTCCACCAGCCGGCCTTTGCCACCGACGATCGTCGACTGTCTCGAATTGGGAGCGGTTGGAATCAGTGTTCGAGACTTTCGGACTATGTCATCGGTCCACAACTGGTCTTCTCCAACGAGCCCGGTTCAGCTCGGCGGCTACCACTACAATCGTAAGGCCAGGCGGGGCGCACTTCGAGGCCCTGTCGCACAGGCGGATGTGAGCCCGAGGTCGACCTGACAGCGCCCGAATTTACATGAGTGCGGTGGGTCGTAAGATGAGGCCGAACGACGACGGAAGGTGGTGGCGGTGCGGACACGGGTAGGTATCGAGCGAATCATCGCCCAGCTGCGGAGGCTGATTCTCCTCGGCGAACTCCTTCCCGGGGAAGCGATGCGACAAGAAGAGCTTTCGCAGCTCCTGGGCGTGAGCCGTGTACCCATCCGTGAGGCTTTCCTCGTCCTGGCCAACCAGGGCCTGCTCGTGCATCGACCGAATCAAGGTTTCGTGGTTGCGAAGCGAACGGTCTCCGAGCTCAATCAACTGCACACTTTGCACACTCTCCTCGAAACAGAACTCAACTCCAGCATCCATTGGCCGGATGCATCCGCACTCGAACGTCTGCGCACCCTGAATTCGGAGATGACAGCGAAAGACGCCGCAGACGACGTCATCCAGTTCATAGACCTCAATCACGAGTTTCATCGATCGGTATGGAGATTGTCGCCCCTCAATCTCTTGATCACCGAAGTCGAACGCATCTGGACCCTTTCGGAGGCTTACTTTGCCAGCCACTACGCATCCTCCCCGCGACGACGGCACGCTGTAATGCATCACGCGCATATAATCGATGCCCTCGAAGCAAAGGACATGACGTTGTTTCAGAAAGTCTCGGCCGAGCATCGGGACGACACGCGTGGGGGAGCGGTCGACGTGCTGGCGCGCGCCCGCCATTGATGATTAGTAGGCCCTAACCTTCGTGGTCCTGCCCTGCCAACACCAGGCCGCCCTCGAACGCTCGGTGATCGACCCAGAGTCGATGTGGTGGCCCCGTCATGCCCCGAGCAGAGCGAATTGACACGCAGGCACCTGCTGCGCGGCCTTAGTTGTATACACAACTAGGACGTTCTTCCGATCGGAATTCGCGACGTTTGCATTGGTAGATCTTCTCGATCTATGTCACGATCCCCCAGCATGACCGTTTCTGCGAAGAATACCGCTGGCGGTCGAGGACGTCTTCGTGCAGCAGTGTGAAGAATTACTCCGTCGCGGCGTTGTCACCGCACGGCTCACGCGACTCATGACTTCCGTAAGCCTTTGTGATCCAACGCAAAAACGATACTTCGACAATGAAACTGGCTACCTCGGTGCGAGTAGAGAATAGTGACGGCTGCGTTGCGTTGAACGACAGCGTTGTTCAATGCGGACATGCACAGCGGCTTTTGAATCTTGGATTCGATCGAGTATCGGACCGTCCTCTTGGATCGCGCGTTCGTGATTGCACCCGGCGGGTCGCAGTGACGGGGACTCCATCGGCAGAAAGGTGCTTCCGGCATGGTGAAGATCATTTCGGCGTGAGGAGCGGTCCTCGCCGATCAGATGTCGACCATAGTCGGGGCGATATCGCTCATCACCCGTGCGCCGGTCGTTGTTGTACCTTCAACCCAGCTTTAGAGCAACGTCGGTTTCGTCCGGAAGGGCTCCGCTTGTTTCCTGGGCCGCGGGCTTCGATTCCCTTGTCGCAGCCGAAACACTGCCCGCAGGAACAATGTTGGGCTGTTCGGCTGGGGCAGGTTCGACGACCCTACCCTCCAGAAACTCGGCGATATCTTCTCGAATCTGCGAGGCCACAGCCGAGGGATTCGAAAGGAACGGATTGTGTCCAGTATCGAAGCTGGTGGATTTGCTCGTGTGCCGACTCATCAGGTGCTGAATCGAGGGAGCTAGTCCCGCGTCCTGCTTACACAAGATGTAGCTGGTGGGAACGTATTTCCACACCGCGTCGTCCAATGCATGTGCGGCACTATCGAGACTTTGGTGCGTCAACTTGAGAGCGAAAGCCCGAGCCAGCTCGGGATCGAGATCGTTGTAGAAAATTTCGGTGGGCCTGAGTGCGTCTATGTATCCGCCGTCCGGGTGGACTTCCCACCAATCAGGCACCCCATGGTCTCCGGCAATGTCGGCAACGGACTGCCCCACATCGAGAACCCACGCCGCGATGTAGACCACGCCGACCACGTTGTCCAAGCCGCACAAGGCTTGTGTCGTAGGAAGTCCGCCGTACGAATGCGCCACCACTACCACCGGTTTCGCAATTTTTTGGACCGTCGAGCGGATTGCGTCTACATCGTCGGCGAAAGTCCCGAGCTGCTCCGGGTCGTAGCCCGACGACGGGAGATCGACTGCCTCCGTGTTGTAGTCGATCATTACTGCCCGTAGGTCGTCCCAAACCCACGCGCCGTGCCAGGCGCCATGGACGAGGACTAACGTGACATCATTCAGACTGTTCGACATGACGATCCTTCTCGGCTGAGTTCGAGCAAACTGCTGCATTTCAGCGGTTCGTGTAGCTATACGCAATGCCCAGTTGTGCTCGACGTCGTGGTATGGGGCACCACTGTTCGGATGGTGCCTTTTTGCGCAAAGACCATGCGGTTATCTGGTTCGGGTTGCGCCGGAGCGCGGGTGCGTGAACAGGGTCACATCTATGCGTCCTCAGCAACATACATCACATTCACTATTGAATGCAATATCCTCGGTAATCGGAGACGACGCGCCGGAGTAGGTGCCGGTCATGTAGACACCATCGAGGATCCTGGACGGAGCGAAACTGCTGTCGAGTGTTCATCGACTCGACCAAGGGCCGACGGTCATGCGGATCCGGCCCATTTCGGTGCGGCAGGGGCTTCGCCTGACTTACTCAAGTCCGATCGGCCGCCTTGTCGTTGCACGAGTCCGGGAATGAGTGTTTCGTTTCGAAATTCGCCTCGGTGGTAGGGCACTGGCACGACCCTCGCTCGAACGTCGACGCGATTCGCCTCGGTGGCACCCCGCAGAATGCTGATATCCGTTCCGAGTTGGGAATGATTTGTATCGAGGAACGCGAGCGACACCATCCGATTGCTGTCGTAGTCAATGGTGCGACCTGCAGTCACACCGATGCGCACCCCATTCACTACGACGTGATCGAGGCGCATCGCCCCACTGGCAAAATCGGAGAGTGTGAAGCCTGCCGACTCGATCGGATCCGCAGCAATAGTAGGTGTCCCTCTGCGTCGCGAAGAGAATGCAGCCGATACGCTGTCGGCATCCCATTCGAGCGTCACTGCACACCGTGACGGTTTCGCTGCGATATCTTGAAGTGCTCTTTGCCTGGAAACTGGTGGTCGAAGATCACAAGAGCGCCCCATCCGACATCGAACGGCGTGACATAAGCTTTGGTCCGCTCGTCAGCTGCACTACCGACCAGACCGCGGACGAATCGAGAAGGCGTGATCAACTGCCCGACATCTGTTCAATTCGGCTTTGAATTGATCAAGACAACCGATTCGGGAACTCGAGTACCGAAACGCGCGACCAACGAGATATGAAGATTCGTTCCTCGTTGACGGCAGGGCTCGCAATCGTGTTGGTGCCGTTGCTCGTAACGGCCTGTGTACGCACAGCCGGAACAGACCGCGGCGACGTCGACGCAGTGGAGACTGCGGGTGCATCGTTTCCTGTCACGGTCCAGGACTGCGGCGGTCGGCCGACGACCTTCGAGGCTGCCCCTGAGAAGGTGGTGACGGCGAACCTTGCGGCATTGGAGCTGGTGATCAGGCTCGGCCAGTCCGATCGTGTTGTCGGAACAGGCTGGGCCGCAGGCATAGCCACGCTCCCAGACGACGTTCGCGAGATCGCACAGTCGACGCCTGTGCTTTCCGCCGGCGCAATTCCGAAAGAATTGCTACTCACTGCTGGGGCGGACGCCTACATCGACGCCTTCGGATCCATGCAAATGATGGGCGGGGACGGCATGAGCGAGCAGGACTTCGCCGATGCCGGATTGTCCCATGTGTTCTTCGCATCGAGCGCGTGCGCATCGACGCTGCCGGCCGCGCGGACGAACCTGGACGACGTGTACCGAGACATCGAGAACATCGGTGCGGTTCTCGATGTCTCGGGTGCGGCGGCGGACTTGATCCAACAGATGAGGACAACGGTGTCGGCCGTGACGGCGGGTGCTTCGGCACCGAGTGAGCGACCGTCGGTGTTCTACTACTCGCCCGACGCCACGAGTCAGGGGATGACCACCATCGGCGGTAAGCAGATAGCGAACGCCGTGTACGAATTGGCCGGTGCACGAAACGCATAGCCGTTGAGGATCTAGCCCTGCAACGGTTCGCGGAGGAATTGGTAGTCGCTGAAATCGGCCATGTGTAGCAGTTCATCACAGACTTCGTGATCCGACATCTGTATGCGCGGTCTGGGGCGAGGCGATGCGTTTTGATCCATCGGAATCAACATACAAAGATTAACTGGATAAGACCGCTATCGTCTCTGGGCTAATTCCCCAGACCCCGCATCGCTGTAAGTCCAACGACCGCGACGCGAGTTTCGCTGTCGCCGGAACTGCCATGGCCTGGCATCAACACAACTCGCGTCCAGCGTCCCTTCCCATTGTTCCGGTCAGGGCAATCATCATCGGGACGCGGACACAGTCACGGTGGTCTGCTGGCTCATGTCTTCAGAATGTCAGGCCGGGGTCTCGGCCTGTCCGATGCTCTGAGAGAACATGTAGTTGCAGATGCGCCACCCCGCGGACGTGTTGCGCAGAACGAACAGTTCGCGAAAGTAGCTGGGGACACGCGTGCCCTCGGCCTTGTTCGTGACCATCACGGGCTGCTCGCTGCGTACCACTGCGAATCCGTCGTGCACCTCAGCGGACTTCACCTGCAGAGTCGCCTCTATATTTCTCGCGGCCCACGTGTCGATGTAGAACCTGTCGATTGCCGCCGCACCGCGCAGGCTCGGACGGTTCTCGGGAATGATCTCTGCGTCCTCGGCGTAGAGGGCCACGATCGCGGCTTTGTCTTCGGCCGAGAATGCCTGCCCGTAGGCGTTGACGACAGCGACGGCGTCAGCGGTGGCGGCAGTGGGGGTGTGGTTCGTCATGTCGTGCTCCAGTCGGTTAGTCCGCCTGTCGGCGGAGACAAGAAAATGCTTCGAGAGTGATTGCGTTGCTGCGGGACGGATTCCACGGACGACTGGGCTGTCGTCGTCACGGGATGAGGACGATCTTCCCGTGTGTGTGCCGGTCTTCTAGTTGGGCGTAGGCCTCCCGTACATCGGAGATGGGGTAAACAGCGGCGATGGGGATCTGCAGTTGACCGGTGGCGACTAGGTCGGCGAGCGTGGCCAGCAGTGTCGAGGTGCTGGCCGAGCTGCTACCGACGGCCTTGACGCCGAGTTCCTCTGCCCGGTCGAACGCGATGATCGTGTTGATTCGGTCCAGGGCGACGCCGAGCTCGATGGCCAGGTCGAGGTATTGCGGCCCGAACAGATCGATGAATGCGTCCACGGGTCGTGGTGTTGCCGCCCGGATGCAGTCGACCAGGCCGGGGCCGTACTCGACCGCGGTGGCCCCGAGGCTGTGCAGCCACTCGTGGTTCGCCGCTGACGCGATTCCGATCACGTCAGCGCCCCGCATCCGCAGGAGCTGGGTGACCATCGTGCCCACACCCCCGGCCGCCGCGGACACCACGACCAGGTCGCCGTCGGCGGCACCAACGGCCTCGACTGTGGCCCACGCGGTGATCGTCACCCCATAGAGCGCCCCGGCGACTTCCCATGCCAGTGCGGCGGGTTTGTGAACCAGCTGCTCGACGGGGACGTTGGCCAGCTCGGCGTGGCTGGCACGTTCCCAACTCCACCCGAGTACGTGGTCTCCCACTTCGAAGTCCGTGACGCCGTCGCCGATGACTGTTACGACCCCAGCCAGGTCGGTGCCCTGACCGGAGGGAAACGATGCCGGAAAGCGGGCAGCCATAGCGCCGGAACGCAGGTCGATCTCACCGGCGTTAAGGCCAGCGGCCTTGATCTGCACGGTTACTCGGCGTGGACCTGGTGCGGGCACCTCGATGTTACGGATCTCGAGGACATCACGATCGCCGTACCTGTCGAATTGCACTGCTCGGGCCAAGGTCACGATTCTCTCCTCTTTCAGGGGCAAGCTATCGGCCCGCCGTCAGGTGGCGGGAACGCCGAGGGTCGGCTCGTACTGACTGGATACTGTCTGCCATCACCAAGTGCGCCGCCGTCAGCGCTGACCACAAAGTCCCGGCCCTTCGACGCCGATACCACCGACGTAGCGTCGAGCACGTCACTCACGTTGACCGTCAGATTGTCGTGGTCGGTGGTGACGCTGGTGACGCTGGTCGGATTCCGGTCGACTGCGGTGACCTCGTGGCCACGGGTCAAGGCTTCGGCCACGATGCGGCTTCCGATTGTTCCGTTGGCCCCGAACACTGCGATCGTTGATATTTCTGCTCTTTCGCTGGCTAGTACTGTAGTTTTCCGTCTCTTGAGATCTGCGGATAGGTAGAATGCGGACTAGTTATGGTGAAAAACAGACAACCGATTCCGGCGATCGGGTTCGCGCCGCCCGAAGACACGCCGCTGCCCGGGCTCGAGGTGCTGACGCTTGCCGGACTGGCGGCCCGTGCGGAGTCCACCGATCTGGGTACGCCTCAGCGGCCGCAGTTTCACCAGCTCTTCACGATCACGAGCGGCACGTTGCGACACACCGTGGACTTCACTGCCTACCGCATCGACGCGGGTTCGGTCCTCTGGGCACGACCGGGGCAGGTCCAACAGTTCGGCGACCTCACCGAGGCCGACGGCCTGATTGCGATATTCCAGGAGAGCTCGCTCGATCCGGCAACCGCGGCCGCCGCGCGACTCGACGACCCGTTCGGAAGTGCGGTCGCCCGTGCGGCCGACCCGGGCACGTCCGCGTTGCATCGCTCCGTCGCGCACCTCGCGGCGGAGTTCACCGACGCAGCAGGGCTGCCGGTCGATGCCCATCGTGCCGTCTTACGTAATCTGCTCGCCGTTGTCGCGGTGCGGGCAGCGGCATTGTGTGCCCAGCCGGTCGGTACGGTCGACACCACCTTTGTCCGGTTTGGCACGCAGGTCGAACGGGACTTTGCCCGCACACGGCGGGTTGCGGATTACGCTGTCGCACTGGGCTATTCCGCCCGCACTCTGAGCCGGGCCACCCAGTCCGCAGCCGGCGTCGGCGCTAAGGAGTTCATCGACCGTAGGGTAACGCTCGAGGCGAAGCGACTGCTCGCGCACGCCGACTTGCCCGCAGTGTCGATCGCGACCCGCCTGGGCTTCGGCGACTCGACCAATTTCGCGAAGTTTTTTCAGCACCGGACCGGGCTATCGCCGGGCGCTTTCCGTGCATCGGTCCGTTAGTCACGCGGCCGCGCCAACCTCGACGCCGGGACACCGGCGAAGCCCACCTAATTCGCTTAAAGCAACGCATGAACCGCGGCATAGTGTTTCACAGCCGATCAAGGATCTCTTTCGTGGGTCAGGACCCATCGCATCGATCCGCCGCCGAGACGTGCAGGCGACGACAAGTGTGGCGCTGCAACGATATACAGTAGTTTACCTGACATTATCCGTCTTATCTGCAGTCACTCTTGGCGGTGGTGCGGTAATCGCGTCCAGGAATTCATGACAGTGCAGAAACTGCCGTTTCCGCATTACGTGGTCAGTGGTTGATTCGACGAAGGCGTTCTGTTCAGCGATCACCTGGACGAGGTCGGGCCCGGCACGTCCAGTTTGACAGTTGCCATGTTCGCTCACCCCCACAGAGTGTTGAGGTCGGCAAGCTTTTTCGCGTTCGGGTATCGCCTCCGCTGGCCTGCGCAGCAGTAGTCTGGGTTGGAGTTGAGGAGGTGTCGATTGTCGATAGAACGACCGTCAGTGGATCGTGTGCGGGGTATCGATGCTGCTCGTATCAACAGTGCGCTCGAGCGTGCCCGCAGTACCGACGCGACCCGCGCGGACCAGGATGCGTGTGTTCGCGGCGAGATTGATATCGCCGAGCTCGGGCATCGGGTGCGTAGCCGGTACAACCTCTGCTGATTCGGGTCGCGTTCGACCGCGAGGGAGCTCATCACTTTCAATCGTGGTGGGGTCGAATGTCCATTGCGGTCCGTTTAGACGATGGGGGACCATACGGGACCCCGGTGGACCGGGAGCAGGTCGACGGAGGTCATCTTTTAATCGTCACTTTCCGGCGGATTCGGATGGATTCACGCGGACGCCGATGATCACTCGAATCGCCGAACACCCAGCACAGCGGGCCGATGATGGACGCGAGTGCATCCACCTGAATTGTCATCTCTCGTACAGCGGGTCCGGGGTTCGAATCCCTGATCGCGCACACCAAGTGCCCCTGAACAGCGTAATTGCTGGTCAGGGGCACTTTTGTTGTCTGGATAGGTCGAGGCATCCGCAAGCTGCACGAAACTGCACGAGGCGTATCCGATCGATGCCGACCTGGACATCATCGCCGACACGGCTCTCTCGGTGTGCGCGCTGCCTCGTTAACTGGGAGGTCGACGTCGGCCTCAGCTCCGGCGGCGGTTCGCGCTCGACGCGGTGGTGGCCGTGACTGTCATGAGGAGAGTGCAGTTGTCGGCCAGTGGGCCGGCTTGCTCAGCTCCCGGACGTCCCGGCTGGCCGCAAGCGGTGCGAGGCTGGCGACCAGGAGTGCCGAGCCGATGAACATCGACGCCGGTCCGCCGGCAGCGGCGACCGAAAGACCCGCTGCTGGTGGGGCCAGCGGCGCAAGTCCGAGCGAGAAGACTCCACCGGCGGCGTTGACGCGCGCTTGGAGGTGTGCGGGCGTTACCGACGCGATGAAGGCGGAGATGCCGGCGTTGTTGGCGGGGAGCAGCACGATGCCGGCGGCGAACAGCGTACCGATCAGGACCACATTTGTCGTCAATCCCATCGGGGCGACGATGACGGCCAACGCCAAGCCCGTGGACATCGTCAACCGCCCGGTGCGGAAGGTCGCGACAATGCGCCCCGCCGCAACTGCGCCGATCAGGCCTGCGGCGGCGGCTACCGTGTCGATGAGACCGATGGCCACCGGGTTCACGCCATCTCGGATCAGACGCAAGGTCACGGCGGTGAAGACGTACGCCATGGCGAAGTTGAACATTCCTCCCCACATCAGGATTGCGCGCACCGAACTGTGTCGCCACACGAAAACGAAGCCGTCGCGCGCGTCGCTCAGAAAGGACGTGCTCGATTGATCCGACGTTCTCGTCGTCGTTGGCAATCGGCTCGAGAGGAGCCCAAATGTCAGGTAGCTGATCGCGTCGACGATGAACGGCACACTGCGCGCGATCGAGTACAGCGCCCCACCCAACGGTGGGCCGATCAATGTCGCAAGGTGCTCCCGTACCTGAATGCGTGTGTACGCCAACGGAAGCTGGCCTATCGGAACCGCGTGCCGAATTGCTGCTGATACCGCAGGACCGACGAACGCGTCGGCCAACCCGATCGCCAATCCGGCGAGCACCAGATGGATCAGACTCAGTGTGTGGGTGAGCGAGGCGGCGGCGACGCTCGACATCGACACGGTTGCAGCAACATTGGCGACAGTGAGCGTCCGACGGTGGGGCCACCGGTCGACGAGCGGACCGGACACAAGGAGCCCCAGCAGCTCGCCGGTCAGGACGCCGGTGGCGGCCAGGCCTGCCAAGAACGTCGAGCCGGTCAAGGCAAAGCCGACCAGGGGGAAGACCAATGTGCTCATCGACGAACCCACACCGGAGAGCACACCGCCGGTCCACAGGATCAGGAAAGACCGGTTCCGGTGCAGTGGGGATTCGTCGACGCCCTTGCTCGAATCCACCAGGTCTGTCCTCCTGTCGCCAGTGCACCGTATACCGGTATGTCGGCCAGGGCACCGCCGATCACTCGCCCGCGGCACGAAGCCAGGATGAGACGCTACTGCGATTTGTGTCAGGTTCGAGGATTCTGCGCGGCGTGGTCGCACCGCATGCTCGCTCAGGTATCAAGAGGCTCTCAGTTACCAAGAGGCTCAGGCATGGCTCAGGATTGCTGGTTTCTCAGGAGTTGCTGGACGGTGTGGTGTGGACCGTGAATGACCCGAGCCTCGGAAGCATCACTGCCATGAGCACGGACGCGGTCCCGAGTGCGATCAGTGCTCCGGTGAGCCCGCCGAACACGGCACCGAGGGCGACGACGACGAGGGGGCATAGGAATTCACCGGTGAACATGGCGGCTGTCCAGGCTCCGGTGCCGCGGGCGCGCTGAGCGTAGTCGAGGTCGCTGACAACCCAGTGAAGCAACGTTGGAAGCAGCAGTCCACATCCGGCCGAAGCGATGATGCCACCAACCGCGACGAACAGGGGATTCGATGCCAGGCCGACGACGGCCAGGCCGATACCGGATGCACCGAATGCAATGGGCAACAACATCTTCGGACCGGCATCGGAGACTCGGCCGAAAGTGAGCGCGGCAAGTGCCGTAGCCAGCGCGACAAGCGCACTCACGATGCCGATGGTAGCTGTGTTGTTCACACCGACGGCGTCGAGTTTGATCGGAATCTGCACGATCGGTGTGTAGAACACGGCCCCGCCGAACAGTGTGACGGCCAACGGTTTGAGCAGAGGCCGCCATCGAATCGACGCAACCAGGTCTTGCATCGTGGTCGTGGAACGAGGCTGCCACAGCATGATCGGGGTGAGGATCGCGAAGACGACTCCGACGGTGTACAGCCAGAAGGGAGTTCTCCAGTCGTTCTGTGCAAGTGCGCCGCCGAGACCGATGAAGACGACGGCCGACAAACTCGTGAACACCACCTGCAACCCGAAGTAGCGAGCGCGGTCCTTGCCGGAGAAGTAATCAGCGATCAGTGTGGTGCAAGAGGTCATGATGGCGGCTTCGGCAACGCCGACACCGAGTCTCGACGCCACGATCAACGGGAGTGAGTCCAAAAAGAACGGGGCGATTCCGAACAGCGAGTAGACGACGAGCGCGACAGTCAGCAGTCGGATGCGGCCCACCTTGTCGATCACCCGCCCCGCGCCGAGCGCGAGCAAACCGATCATCAGCGCAGGCGCAGTGATGGTCAGGGGAACCAAGGCTTCGACGCCGGGTGTGTCGGCGAACTCGTCGAGCATCTGCGGTTGGATCGGGGCGAGCAACACCGCACCGAGCACCGGCAGGCAACTCATCGAGACCAACAAAATCCCCTGGGTGCGACCTGGCGTCCGCTGCTGCACGCCAGGTTCGGAACCGAGTTGAGTCATGTAGATCTCCCTGAATCGTACGAAGGACCTCGAGTGAGGTGGGTCACGCATCGCCGCTAAGTGTGTGTCGGCTTCGGTCATCAGGGAAATCGAATGTGCTGACACCGCATATCAGTCCGAATGATAAGCCTCGAGCCCCCACGTCAGCGACGTCGAGGTGGGGTGCGGCCGGTCGGGTGCACAGCTGAGCACCGTTGTTATGATGGACGACATAATCAGAGCCGACCCGAGAGGTGCCACCATGCCGAGACGGTCGACCGCACGCGAAGACATGCTGCGAAGCGCCATCGCGTTGTTCAAACAGAGGGGCGTCGAGGCAACGTCCGTCGCCGACGTCCTGGAACATGCGGGTGCTCCGCGAGGCTCGGTCTACCACCATTTTCCGCAGGGTCGACCACAGCTGGTGGAAGAGGCGACCCGAGCGGCCGGTACCTTCATGGGTTCGATGATCTCGGCAGGATTGACAACCCTCGGTCCGCTGCGGACGGTTGAAGCGATCATTTCCGGATTTCGCGGCGAGTTACTGGCCACCGATTTCGCATCGGGGTGTCCGGTGGCCTCCGTCGCTATCGAAGGGCCTCAGAGTCCGGCCGCACTCGCTGCCGCGGGGGAGTCGTTCACCTCGTGGGAGGACACGATCGCGGCGTCACTGTGGCAGCAGGGTATCGATCAGGAACGCGCCCACGGGTTGGCCACCATGGCACTCTCGGCCATCGAGGGGGCCTTGCTCCTGTGCAAGGCACAGCGGAGCACCAGGGCGCTGGACCGTGTCGAGAAAGAAATGGTGCTCCTGTTCGACGCAGTCGTCGACTCGTCGAAGTAGCCGAGCGACAGCGCCGCGATCAGCGGGTCAGTCGGTCTTGTCCGTCGCAGTGTTCGACGCCATCTCGGCGGCGAATTCCGTAGCCATGGCCCGGGAGAGTGCCTGTGCCGCCGAGAGTGGACGCACCATCACGGTGAAGTCGTCGATCAGGCCGTCGGAATCGAGGTGCAGGATGTCGCAGCCATGGACGGTCACATCGTCGATGCGGGCTTCGAAGAACAGGACGTGATCGCGACCGCCGATGTCTTCGACAGTTCGGACGTATCGCAAGTCGCGGAACACCCGCGTGACGGCCCGCAATATCGCCGCGGTCATGGGTTTGCCGTGGTATGGCTTGAACGCAACTGGCGAGCTGAAGACGACGTCGTCAGCAAGGGTGGAGGCCATGGCGTCGTGGTCGTTCGCCTCGACGGCTTGTCGGAACCGCTGCACGCGTCATCTCCTGAGTAGGGTCGGGCCTGGGTTCGGGTGTTACCCGCGAACGCTACACAACTTTGCGACTATCGATCGGGTAATGGCGTCAGCGTCGACCAGCGCGGACCTCGAGTACGTCGAGAACCCGGGCACCCCAGCGGAGCGATTCTTCCTCGAACATTCGCCCTCGCATCAGGGTGAGGTATGGGCCGATGCGATCTGCGGTCGCCAGGAAGTCGGTCTCGGTGCGTCCGTCGAGCAGGCGGTGCGCCATCCGGTCGTACCTGGCCAGTTTGTCGCGTGAGAGCTGCATCCGTTCGCGGATCGCGGCAGTCATCGGCTCGAGGTCGCCGGCCTCCAGCGCGTGCACTGCCACCAAATGCTCGTCGCGAATCGCGGGAAGCTTCGGGCGGCGGTGGCTGACCTGGCGCAGCGCCGCACGACCCCTGTCGGTCAGGCTGAACAGCTTCTTGTTGGGGCGACCGTCCTGCTCTACCAGTCTCGCGGTGATCACCTCGTCTCGATCCATTCGATCGAGCTCGCGGTAGAGCTGTTGAGGAGTGGCAGTCCAGAAGTTGGCGACCGTTGCATCGAACGCCTTGGACAAGTCGTAGCCGGACAGCTCCCCGTCGACCAGTGCGGCGAGCACGGCATCACGTAGGGACATGATCCGGCACAGTACCCGTCGCCCAGGAAAAGCGTCCTCATACACAACTTGTTGTATATTTCTGCTCGACGAAGGAGCGGTGATGGATAACCAAGAAGGTCAGTTGCGGTACGTAGCTCTCGGTGACAGTCAGACGGAGGGGCTGAACGACGGCGACGACATGGCGGGCTTTCGTGGCTGGGCCGATCGGCTCGCCGAGCACATGGCCGAGAGCGACGACACGGTCGTGTACGCGAACCTCGCGGTGCGTGGTCGCAAAGCTGCTGAGGTCAGAGCCGAGCAATTGCCCGCCGCCGTGGCGTTGCGACCCACCGTCGCGTCCGTCGCTGCCGGCGTCAACGACATCTTGCGACCCCATTTCGATGCGCGCACTGTGGCCGGTGAGCTGGGCACAATGTTCGGCGCGCTGCGAGCGGCCGACTGCACCGTGATCACCATGACGTTTCCCCGCCTCGCACACCCCGTCCCCGGTCGAGCGATCATCGCGAAGCGTATGACCGAGCTGAACGCCGAGATTCGGACGGCTGCAGAAGAATTCGGTGTCATAGTAATTGATCTCGAGAAGCATGACGTGGCGTCGGATCCGCGTCTGTGGAGCTGGGACCGCTTGCATCTGAACGAGACAGGACACGCGCGGCTCGCCGCGGCCGCCGCCTTCGCTCTCGGCCTGCCGGGTGCTACCGACGCATGGGATCGTCCTCTGGCCCCACTCGGGCGCCCACATCTGGTCTCCCGGGTTCGCGGCGACCTGAACTGGGCCGGAATGTTCCTTGCGCCGTGGTTGACTCGCCGCGTCCGTAGGCGCTCCTCGGGCGACAGTCGGACGGCAAAACGGCCCCAGCTGCTGTCGGTAGGCGGGTAGGGATGTCGACTTGCGGGCACCGTAAGGTCAGGGCGACAGTTGTCCGAGCTTCACGCTGCACAAACAGTGAGCAGATCTTCAGGTGAGCCGCCGGACCGCCGATATTCCGGCGCCACTCACAGCGAGACCGAATGCGAGCATGAGGCCGGTTTCGATCGCTTGGAAGCGCCAGAACTCGTCTTCGGCAAAGTATCGGATATCGAAGCGCGCGACGCCTTGGTCGCGTAAGCAGTCGTCGAATCGTGCTGCTCGGTCCACGGTTTCGAGTCGAGTGCGCTCCGAACGCTGTTCGTTCGTCTCCCCGGCAGGTGGATTCCCGTCCCGGTACGGCTGCGCGCACCGCGCCGTGTCGGGTCTGACCTTTGCCCCGCTGCTGTCGACGTATCCGGCGTCGACGACCCACGTTCCGTCGGTGGTGTAATACGGGTTGGGTGGATATTCCGATTCGCGATACAAGCCGCTGATCGGCTCACTCTCGATGCTGGGCGATCCGTAGTGCTCGCGCGCAATCCAGGTGAACGCCACCGGTGCAAAGAAGAGAAAGACGACAAGGGTAGCGAGCATGGAGACGATCCCGCGTCGAAACACCAGTGCCAGAGTGCTGCCGACGAGAAGCATCAGCAAGGTGTACGCACCGAGAGCGACGCCGGCCGTCTCGAAGTGAGGAAAATCGAACCACGAGAAACCGACGGACGGGCCGTGGTCGGCACTCGAAGAATCGCGCGATCGGCCCGTGGCCCAATGCAATGTCAGGCCGAGGCACGTCATGGCAGCCGAAATGGGCAGGAAGACAAGGGTTACGGGTGCGAAGTACCACTGAAGTCGACTCCTCGACTGCGTCAGCGCCAACACATGAGTACGAGAGTCCACGTCACGGGAAAAAGCGGGTACCCCGACGAACATTCCGAGCAGCAACGGCAGAAGCAGTGCACCCAGCGTCGACAGGGTCAGTGCGGTCTCCGGTCTGCACGGTCCCACATCGTTCCATCGAGAACACATTCGTGGGAACGACCACGACATCTGCGGATAACGCGGAACGTAGGCTCCCGCCGTCGACGTGGCCGTGATCAGGATTGCGATGGTGATCAGCGAGATAAGCAGAGGTGCCCGGTTCGACCGCCACGCGAGCCAGATCACGGCTGGGCGGACCGCTCGGTGTTCGCCAGCGCATCGAGATATGTCGTGCTCGCCGCGTCGGGTACCACCGGCACAACTGCCGACCCCGCGACGACTGCCGATCTCGTGAAAGCTCGTGCCGTCATGACCGGGGACACTACAGGCCCGACAATTCGGGCGGCCGAATCTTCGCGATGCCGGCCGGTGTCGGGACCGTGGTGCATGATCGCGGTACATCGGTTGCTTCGGTCGAAAGGACCTCTCATGCCAGTCGAAGCCGGCGTCACCGTCGTCGTAAGTCATAAGACTCTGCCGAATCGACGCGACGCCGTCCGAGCTCTGTGGGAAAAGCACCTGGCACCGGCCGTGCTCGCCAACCCTGGGCATCTCGCCTACTACTACTGCCTCGATTCCGACGATCCGGATGGCATCACAGCGTTTCAGCACTACAGAACCGCCGAGGACGCAGTCGGGTTTCTTCGGCATCCTGCATATCTGGCGTACGAACGCGAAGTCGCCCCACTGCTGGCCTCTGCACCACAGGTACGCAGGCTTTCCCCGGCGTGGATCAAGTCGGCAAAGTAGGGGAGAGCTCGCGCTACACCGCTACCGCACAGCCTGTGGCGGAATGCGAATTGTCACGTTGAGCCGCATACTTACTCGCGAGATGAGACTCCATTCCGTCACGTGCGCCGCGCTGGTCCTTGTCGTGTCCTGCGTTCTGTCGATTGCACCCGCTTCGGCAGCACCCGCTTCCGCAGCACCCCCGACAGCTGATTTCTACGGTGCTCCTGTCGCCGATCTCGAAGCCTTTGCGCCCGGGGCCGTCGTGCGGCGAGAAGCCGTGCCGCACCTCGATTTTCTGGGCTCACGCACCGAGCGCATCCTGTATCGATCAGTGGATCCTCGTGATCGTGCGGTGGCGGTGTCGGGGCTTCTGATCACACCTGATCGCGCATGGAAGGGTCGAGGGCCACGGCCCGTGATCGCCTATGCGCCAGGCAGTTACGGCATATCTGATCGTTGCTCGGGTTCGTCCGAGCTCGGACTGACAACTACGATGCCGGCTTTACTGCCTCTACTGGCCCAGGGATATCAGGTGGTCACCACCGATTATCAGGGGCTCGGAACCCCCGGCGAGTACGAATTCCTGGGCCGAGTCGCCGGCGCGCGTGCGCTGTTGGACTCGGCTCGTGCCGCGGCGAGCCAGACCGGTGCGCCGATCGTGCTCTACGGATACTCTGCGGGCGGCGTTGCCTCGGCCGCCGCCGCGGAACTCGCCTCTACCTACGCGCCCGACCTGTCCGTGGTCGGTGCCTTCGTCGGTGCCGCACCGACCGATCCTGTGCTGCGTGTCGAGGGCCAGGACGGAACCGAGTGGGCCGCAACAATGCTGTACACGGTCGACGGCTGGATCGGAGCGCATCCCGAGCGTGCCGGCGAGATACGTGCCCTCTTCAACGAACGCGGGCGAACGGCCCTGGATGCGGCACTGAACTTTTGCAATACCGACGCGCTCGCACATGGGTTGCTGCGGTCCGAGGATTTGACGGCCGACGGCGCATCGCTGGGCTCACTCATGAGGGGTCCCGTACTGGGGCCACTCACGGATGCGAACACCATCGGGTTCACCCCGCCCGCGCTGCCCGTCATGATCGTGCAGGGCATCAACGACCGCTCCGTCGACATCGAGCAGAGCCGGCTCCTGACACAGCGCTGGGGTGCCGTCGGTTTCACGGACATCACAGTCCGGGAGCTCGACTTCGGAACCGAGCTGGTTCCGGCAATCGACCATCCGGCTGCCAACGCCGTTGCCTACCCCGAAGTGATCGGATGGATCGATCGACTCGTCGATGGCCGGTAGCTCGTGAGCCGGGACGCGGTCCGTGACGTAGCTCACGCCTGACCGATGTGTGCTTGCTCGTTCCCGATTCGACTTATTCGGCGCAGCCAGTACGTACCCGGCGTACCGCCTGGATCGGCTGCCGACGAGAAAAGGAACCGAACCGACATGACCATCACCGAACACGAGGACACCGTATGAGCGGCCGCAGGAGTCTTTCCAGTCGACTCTTCGAGGGTCTCGGACGCATCACCTGGGGGTACGGCAAGAAAAAGCTCGACGAGCGACGCGCTCGCAAACGCGGACGGCGTTAGGGGATTCGTCGAGCGCACTACTTACGGTGCTCGTCGGGAATAGT
This sequence comes from Rhodococcus sp. PSi06, assembly GCF_054960675.1. Taxonomy (NCBI): domain Bacteria; kingdom Bacillati; phylum Actinomycetota; class Actinomycetes; order Mycobacteriales; family Nocardiaceae; genus Rhodococcus; species Rhodococcus sp. PSi06. The sequence continues at coordinate 70,211 of NZ_JBHNYO010000022.1, read as the reverse complement.
CGGTAGATGTACTTCATGGGGGAAGAATCGAGACGCGGAGTCGAATAGTATTCGACTGCTTTCTCATCCGGAATAATTGAAGCTTCACCTACGCTGACGACTACGTCCACCACCGATCGAGAGGTCCCATCGTGCATCTGGGCGTCGACAGTTTCGTTTCTTCCGTGACCGACCCGACCGACGGTCGCGTGATCGCTCCGGAGGAGCGCATGAGTCACCTGCTCGAAGAGATCGCTCTCGCCGATCAGGTGGGGCTCTACTCGTTCGGCATCGGTGAGCATCATCGCAGCGAGTACTACGACTCGGCCCCGTCCATCATTCTGGCCGCCGCGGCTGCGCGAACCGAGAACATCAGGCTCGGTAGCGCGGTCAAGGTACTCAGTGCGGACGATCCGGTACGGGTGTTCCAAGAGTTCGCCACCCTGGATCTGATCTCGAAGGGACGGATCGACCTGGTTGTCGGTCGCGGCTCCTTCACCGAGTCGTTCCCACTCTTCGGCCTGGATCTGGCCGATTACGACTCACTCTTCGCCGAAAAGCTGGACCTGCTGCTGCAGATCCGGGACAACGAGGAGGTCACCTGGTCGGGTCGTCACCGGCCGGCGCTGAACCGGCAGGGGATCTATCCGCGTCCGCTGCAGGATCCGCTGCCCATTTGGGTCGGTGTCGGTGGAACGCCCGAATCGTTCGCTCGCGCAGGACTTCTGGGACTCCCGCTCATGATCGCGATCATCGGCGGCGAGCCACGCCAATTCGCCCCGCTCGTCGACCTGTACCGGCGTGCCGGAGCCCAAGCGGGCCACCCGCCGGAACGATTGAAGGTGGGTCTGCACGTGTTCGGCTTCGTCGCCGAGACGACGGAGATCGCCGCAGACACGATCTATCCTGGCTGGAACGAGATGTTCACCAAGATCTCTCGTGAGCGTGGATTCGCCCGCCCGAGCAGGCAGCAGTTCGACGCCACCTCCGGTCCGAACGGTGCGTTCTTCATGGGAGATCCCCAGACAGTGGCAGACAAAATTCTGCGAGTCGGCGAGCAACTGGGCGGTGTGGATCGACTCTCGCTTCAGATGACGAATCCACGCCTGGCGCACAGCGATCTGCTGCGCGGCATCGAATTGCTCGGTACCGAGGTGGCACCCCTCGTAGCGGGAAAGTAGGGCTCAGCTCAGTTCGAGGCCCATTCCATCTCGTCGACGCCGGCAACTGGGGTCAGCAGTGAACGAATCTCGGGTGCGTACATGGTTCGCTTGATTTCGCCGAGCACGTCGCCTCGCGTTCCGGCCAGTTCAGCGGCGCGAGCAATGGCGTCGTCGAGCAGCGAGTCCGCGGCCGATACGGCGTCGACCAGTCCGAGTGCCATCGCGTCGCCTCCGCCGTAGCGGCGTCCGGTAGTGAGCGCCTCGTGAAAGGCATGCGGTGCCAGCCTCGCTCCCACCATGTCGACGGTTCCCGGGCTGTAGGTCGCGCCGATGTTGACGCCGGGGAAGCAGAGGAAGCCGCGATCGGATCGCATGATCCGATAGTCGTGCGCCATCACGAAGAACGCGGCACCACCGAAAGTATGTCCCTGCATGGCCGCGACCGTCTGCATCGGAAGCGTCAGGAAGCGCACCAACATTTCTTGCACTGTGCCGATGAACCGGTTGATCTGGTCGAGGTTCTCAGCACCCCACGACAGGTCGACTCCGGTGGAGAAGTACTTGCCGGTCGCTGTCGTGACGAGCGCAGCGGAGCCAGAACTGGCCTGGACCTCGTCGAGCAGGGTGTTGATCTCGGCGACCCAATCGGGACTGATGCGGTTTTCGGTGTCGTCGATACCTCGGCTTCCGAGGTTCAGCACGAAGACATCGGCAGTGCGTTCGAGGTATGGCATTTCCCGAACGTACCCACATCTGATTGTTCTCACTCACAACGCGGACCGGTGTGTGGGAATCAGGACGGGGATGTCGCCGCCTGCCGCCGGATCAGGTGACGGTCAATGGCCCGCACATACACAGTGCGCCGGTCACAACTGTTCCCACGGTAACCCGTTGATGCTCGATGTACACCACTCGCACGCCGAGCGGAGATGGGTTTGTCGTCGTGTAGACCGGGGTAGCGCTTCAACAACAAATCTAGTCCAGTGAGAGGACGTTTCCGATGCCGGCGAAGAAGAGCGACACCGAGGGCCAGTCGCAATTGAAGGATCAAGGCCTGTACGAGAAGCTTCGCGAAGAAGGCAACTCGAAGGAGAAAGCGGCTCGCATCTCCAACGCTGCTGCGAACGAAGGCCGAAGCAAGATTGGTGAGAAGGGTGGAAAGTCCGGATCCTACGAGGATTGGACCGTGGACGAATTGACCGACAGGGCAAAAGAACTGGGTCTCGATGGGTACTCGACAATGAAGAAGCAGGAGCTTATCGACGCCCTGCGTAACCACTGAGTCACTGCGGGCGCAGCGTCGAGTAGTACTGCTGCTGCGATGGGTAATAGTCGTCGAACTTCGGAAGCGGGTTGCCGCGTGAGGCAGCCACGAACATGTCCAGGTAGTACTCCCACCCGGGCCCGATGTCGCCGACACCGTCCGTGGTTTCGCAGCTGTGTACGAGAACGAGGACCGTCGAGCCATCCTTCTCCTCGAGGCGAACGTCGAGTGGCCACTGCATCTCGCCGATCGTCCGCACGGCCAGCCGGCGCGGCGGTTCGCATGCTTCGACAGTCATGTCCGACGCGGGTGCACCGTCCTCGAAACTCATGGTGACCCTGATGGTGTCGTCCGAAAGCCGTTCCCATGGCCCGAACCACAGCGCAGTGCGGGACGATTCCGTGAGCCATGCCCACACATCTTCGCGTGGTACAGCGATCGTTCTGCTCAATTCCAGAGCGAAGCCGGAGTCAGTGGTTCTCAACGTTCCCGTGGGTGTCGGTGCCATCGAGTGATTATGCGACTCCGGGACCACTGCCGTCGAGCACCATCATCATTGCCGTTGCACGGGCACGGTGTTCGATGGAATCGACCGAATAGCCGACGGCCTCCGACATCTTGGCCAGTCGATGCGCGATGCTGCTGTGGTGTAGGTGCATCCGGTCGGCTGTTGCGCGCAGACTGCCCGACCCCAGATAGATGCGGAGGGTACTGATGAGCTCGATGCCGTGAGTGGTCGTGCGCAGTTCGACTAGGCGTATCAAATCGGGTATGTCCTTGGCTGTCAGCACATTTCCTGCCTCCAGCAAATTCAGTGCGCCGAATCGGTCGGCAATCACAACAGGCTCGAACTCGTTCGCCTGCGCCAATGCGAAACGAGCATTCCCGAGATGTCGATGGATGGCAGACGCCGGCATGGACAGCGAGACGCCCACGCGGCCGGAACTGACCCACGGACCCGATGCTTCGCCTGGCAGGAGAAACAGCACATGGTCCTCGACAGCGATCGGCGTCGATCGTCCGGCCGTCGGCACGTTGTTCGTCGGCGGTGAGTCGGCAGCAGAAACGGCAACTCGTACCCGTGCTGTCGGCTCGATGTGCAACGCGGTCAGCGAACTCAACACTGCGATGTCGTCGATCGGAAACAACACCGCTCGAGTGTGTTCGGCGGCGGACAGTGTGTGCCGGGGTACCAGAATGACGGCTGCGGTCAGGGCCATTCGATCGACGAGCATCTCGTCGAGTGCCAGTGCTGGGCCCGTCCGCTCGATCCACACCGAGCCCATCACCACGTCGTCGACGATGACGTCCTTGGTCGCAGACCGCTCGGCGACGGCCTGGGTGAGCCAGCGGCCCCTCGGATCGCACCGCGCATGCTGGCGGTGTCCGCTGGACGTGCCGTTGATATCTATTCCGACGACACAGTCGGCCAGCGCTGCGCTGGCACGCAGCATCGCGGACGTGTCCGCGCCGTGCCTGATCAGGGCATCGAAGAAGTCGATCACGCGCACCAGACCCGCGGAGTCGGCGTCGAGCTCCGCGAGCCGGTACATCAGTCCTTGCATGGAACGACGCTACGAGGCGGGTACACGAAGGCGCAAGCCCCGGCGAAGCGCGTCCAACGCCTCCGCATGTCCGCGCTGGCTTACCTCCGCGGTTGCCAGTATCGCGGAGCCGTGGAAAGTGCCGGGGAACGAATGCAGCTCGGTGCTCACTCCCGCCCGCAGCAGCCTGACCGCATAGTCGATGCCCTCGTCGCGAAGCGGATCGAGCTCCATCGTCGAGACATACGTCGGCGGAAGACCGGCAAGATCGGTGGCGCGAGCCGGGGCGGCGTAGATCGAGACGTTCGGGTCATCCGGTCCGCCGTAGGACTCGCCCAGGTAGTACCGCCACGAGAGAATTGCGTTCGGGCGGTGCCACATCGGTGTATCGACGAAGTCGGTCATCGACACGGTGGTGAGGCGGTCGTCGAGTTCTGGTATCTCGAGCAACTGGAAGGCCACCGGAACGACACCCTCGTCGCGAGCTCGGAGAACCGTTCCGGCTGCTAGGCCACCACCGGCGCTCTGTCCTCCCACAGCAATCCGAGTCGGGTCGACTCCCAATTCGTCCGCGTGCGAATGGATGTACGTAAGTGCGGCGTAGCAATCGTCGAGCGGCCCAGGAAACGGGGTCTCGGGGGCGAGCCGGTACTCGACGTTCGCTACTGCGAAACCGAGCTCCCGGACGACATCCACGCAGTAAGGGTCACTGGAAGCGGCTGTCCCGATTGCGAATCCGCCGCCATGGATCCATACCAACACGGGCAGCGGCCCGTCGGACTGCTCCGGCGTGAAGAATCGGACGACGACGTCAGGAGCACCCTCGAGCCCGGGGACGGTGAGCTCGCGCAGGGATACTCCGTCCATCGAGAGATCGGCGAGCATGGCATCGAGGAGTGAGGTGAACGTCGACCGCGCCGACGGAACGTCGCCGAAATCGATGCTCGGGAGCATCGTGACGGCTGCGGCGAGTTCGGGGTCGAGAGTGGGGAAGTTGGTCATGCATCAATCATCACCGCGGGTGTGGCCTGTGTCATGTGTCGCCTGGAGGAAGTCGATGCCAGCCCGTCCGACGGGTGTCGGACCAAGCGACGATCAACCTACGTCGTAGAGCTTCTCCACCAAGCCGAGGGTCCACAGTGCGGTGAGGGGACCACCGTCGTTGGTGAACTTGTCCGTACGCACGATCCGTTCGTTCCGTACCGCCGGCAATCCGGTCCACAGGGGGTTGGCGTTCATCGCCCGTAGATCCTCTTCGGAGGTGATTGCGGCGATCATCGCCACGGCGTCGGATGCAGCGGTGACGTTCTCGGGCCCGTATTCGATCTCCGGATTGGCGTTGTTCCAGGCGGACGCAAAGCGGGCTCCCACATCCTCGAGCGCGATAGACGTCACCCGGTCGCGTCCTATCGAGATGCCGCCTTGCTCCGATGTGCTGATCGGCAGGACGACCGTATCAGCGATCGCATCGGCGTGCTGCGTCGTGAGTTCGTCTACGCGAGCGGTGTATTCGTCGACGATCGTTCGGGCGTCGTCTTGCCGACCGAGCGCGTCGCCGATCGTTGTCACATCCTGCTGCCAGCTGACGCTGGTGCCGGTGGAGCCGACCGGCAACACCGGGGCGATCGCACTCAACTGGTCGTAGATCTCCTCGACCACTTCGTCGCGCCCGATGATCAGGTCCGGCTCGACGCCTGCGACGGCTTCGAGGTCGACGGTGTTTCGCGGATACAGCTCGGGCACACCGTCTGCGAGCAGCATCCTGGTGGGCTCGGTCAGGGGACCTGGAATTTCTGGCGGAGCCTCGGTCTCCACCGGCATCCCGACGATAGGCAGGTCGAAGGCCAGGGCGATATCGAGGTCGCGTCGTCCGTCGATCACGACGACCGACTCGATTCGATCCGGTACTTCGACGGTGCCGAACTGGGTGGAGACCGAATGGGTCCCCGAGTTCTTCGCGGCCGGCTCGGTGTTTGCACCGCAGGACGAGACCAGGGACGCGACGAGGACTGCGCCGAGGGCGACGGAAAGGCGGGGGAGTGTCTTCACAACTTAAGTAAACCAAACCTAAGTGCTTTCCGAAGCATTGGTCAAACGTCGTAGTCGACTCGCACCGAAATGGGGTCGGTCTGCAACGCGCGGAAGCCTGCCCCGATGACGCGTCCGAGCAGCGGATTGTTCGAGAAGGAACGTGCCCGGATGGCGACGTCGTCGTCTGGTACGAACGTTGCTGTGCCGGTGCGCCATTGATCGCCCACGCGAATTCGGATCCTCGGCTCGTCGGTGATGTTGGCTCCCCAGCCCGATCTGGTTCCGTGTTGGGAGATCAACCACGCACCTGAGTTGTCGAAGGACGCCGACACCGGCACGCGTCGAGCGAGCCCGGTCTTGCGGCCCACCGTCTCGATATCGGTGATCAGGGCCGTTCTGACACCGACCGCCGTGAGCGCGTCGACGATCGGATTCGCAACGTATCTGCCGATCCATCGTTCACGGCGAAATTTCGCGATCGCTGAGGATGGGTCCGTCGTAGTGGCCGTTCTGCGATTGCGAAATGCATCCCAGCCGTTGCGCTGCATCATCGTCGCGGCGGTTCTCCATGCCGGACGGCTCGAATTCGGCTGCCGACCGGCGCCGATGAGCTGAAGCTGGTCGGTGTGCCACTGCAGGTCCAGAGCTCCATTGATCTGTTTGAAGGCATTCGCCTTCGATGGGATCCGGAGGGCCACCCGCGGCGACTCGACGCGGTCCAGCGTGCCGTCGACCAGCGGACCGGCGACACCGGGGGCCAGAGCGGTCGGCCGCCCGAGACCCACCATGTCGCACTCGCCCGACCGGACCGCCGAGCTCATCACCGATCGGGTGCGGAAGCCTCCGGTGACGGCCAATGGAACCGGTCCCGCGGCGTCGCGGACCGTGCGTGCGTACTCCAGGAAGTAGGCCTCGCGCTCGCGGGTGCTCGCCGTTCCCATCATTGCGGGTGATTCGTAACTGCCACCGCTGATTTCGATGAGATCGATCGATTCCCGGACAAGATGCTCGACGGTGATCCGTGATTCCTCTTCACTGAATCCGCCGCGCTGGAAGTCTGCCGAATTGAGTTTGATTCCCACCGCGAAGCCGGGGGAGACCGCCGACCTGATGGCTCGGACCACCTCGAGAACGAATCGCATTCGCCCGTCGAGGTCGCCGCCCCAGTCGTCGTCGCGTCGGTTGGACAAGGGCGACAGGAATTGAGACACCAGGTATCCGTGCGCGCCGTGGATCTGAACACCGTCGAAGCCTGCCGTTTCGGCCACCGCCGCTGCCGTCGCAAACCGGCCGATGATGTCGCGGATCTCGTTCTCGCTCAACGCCCGCGGTGCTGGGATCCCCGGGATGTTGGGAGCAACGGCGGACGGTGCGACGGGCTTGGTGCGCGTCACGATCGGATTGGCTTGTCGGCCCGGGTGATTGAGCTGCATCCAGATGGGTGCGCCGCCGTCGGATGTCGCTTTTGCCCATCGAGCAAGTGCATCGTGGTCGCGATCGTCTTCGATGACGACGTTGCCCGGCTCGCCGAGGTGCGATCGGTCGACCATGACGTTTCCGGTCACCACGAGTCCGTAACCGCCCGCACCCCACTGGCGGTACAGCGTTTCGAGACGAGAGTCGGGTGCATGATCGACGGTCGCCAAACCCTCGCTCAACGCCGACTTCATCACGCGGTTCGGCAGGATCTGCCCACAAGCAAGTAAAAGCGGGCTGCTCAGATCGACGACGTCTGTGTCAGGGGACATGGCGTTGCTCCGATTCCGAAGAGTGGCGGCAGGGTATGCCAGACACCATAGTCTGCACGGCTGTCGCCGTCCCATCCCGGATGGATAGTGAAGTGTTCAGCCTGCTGGAGGGGCGCAACGCGCGTCGTCGTCGAGTCTGTTCCGCCCGACGCGGTTGCTATAACGGCCAGTTGCAGATACTTTCCTTTCAGGAACTATGCCGTGCGGCATATTTGAAGGGATCCTCATGTCGCTGCCCACGCTCGCCCTCCATCGACCAGGTGCGCCGCCGTTCCGTCGGCGATACCTCGCGCTGCTCGTCATCTGCATCGCCGAGTTGCTCGTCGTTCTGGACAACACGGTTGTCAACGTGGCGCTGCCGTCCATCGGGTTGCAGCTGAGAGCGGACATCAGTGGGCTTCAGTGGGTGGTCGATGCCTACACGCTGACGTTCGCGGGTCTATTGCTGGCGTTCGGTCACCTCGGCGACCGCTACGGGCGCAAGAAGGTCATGATGTTCGGTTTGGCGGGCATCGCAGTGATGTCTGTGGGCGGGGCTGTTGCAGCCGACCTCGGGCAGGTGGTGGCGGCCCGCGCTGCCATGGGAGTGTGTGCCGCCGCGGTGTTCCCGGCCACGCTGGCGCTCATCATCAACATCTTCACCGACGCCAAGGAACGGGCACTGGCCATCGCCGCATGGACGGCGATGGCAGGCTTCGCTATCGCCATTGGCCCCACAGCAGGCGGCTTTCTGCTCGAACACTTCTCGTGGCACTCGGTGTTCTGGATCAATGTTCCGGTCGCTCTGCTCGTTTTGATCGCAGCCTTTGCCTGCGTGCCGGAATCGAAGGCGGAGCACGTCGGAAAATACGATCCACTGGGGATCGTGCTGTCCTTGGCCGGTATCACCGTGCTGGTCTGGGCGATCATCGAAGCGCCGCACAACGGGTGGCTGTCGCCGTTGAGCCTCGGCGGCTACATCGTCGGATGTATGGCATTGGGCGCGTTCGTGTGGTGGGAGCTTCGCGCGCCGTCACCGGTACTCGACTTGCAGCTGTTCCGAAACCCACGTTTCTCGTTGCCCGCACTGGCTATTGCAGTGGCGTATTTCAGCATGTTCGGTTTCCTGTTCATGATCACCCAGTATTTCCAGGGCGTCATGGAGCTGACACCGTTGCAGTTCGGCATTCATTCGCTGCCGTTCGCGGTCGCGATCGCAATCGGCGCACCGTTGGCCACACTGATCGCCCAACGCATCGGTACTACCGCGGTGATCGTGTTCGGTCTGGTGGTGATGAGCGTCGGCATGTTCATCGCCGGCCGAACGGAGGTGGAGACTCCATACCTGGGACCCGTTGTGATCTCGATGATCCTGATGGGTCTGGGATTGGCAATCGTGCAGGGCCCGGCCACAGAATCCATCATGTCCTCGGTGTCGTTGGACGAAGCAGGGGCAGGGTCTGCAGTGAACGACACCACCAGGGAGATCGGGGGAACGCTGGGAGTTGCGGTCCTCGGCTCGATAGTCGCATCCATCTACACCACGAATGTGGGTCCCAGGATCGACGCCATTCCCGATGCGATCATGCAGCCGTACCAGAAGGCCTTTGCCCGCGAGACGGTCGTCAGCGTCATCGAAATCGTGAACTCACCGACCAATCCCATTTTCGCGGCGCAGAAAGCGGACCTGGTGTACGCGATGAAAGCAGCCTCCCTGCAAGGGTTCCAACTGGCTTCGTTCGTCACCGTCGGTGCCGCCGCGGCATGTGCGCTGGCTGTTGCGCTGTTCCTGCCGTGGCGGCGACCCGAAGGTGATGGGGTTCTGCTGGCCTGGCGAGCGTCCGAGGCCCCCGACAACGAGGTCAGTTGAAGGGAGTGCCGCCGGTGACCGCGATCGTTTCGCCCGTGATGTAACTCGACTCGTTGGATGCCAAGAACACGTATGCGGGTGCCAATTCGGCCGGTTGGCCGGGGCGACCCAGAGGGACGGTTTCACCGAACTGCTCGTACTTGTCGGCGGGCATCGTTGCCGGAATCAAGGGCGTCCACACCGGACCGGGGGCGACGGCATTGACGCGAATGCCGCGCCCGGCAAGATCTCCGGCCAACCCTTTGGTGAACGCGACGATGCCGGCCTTGGTCACCGCGTAGTCCATCAGCTCCGGCGACGGGTTGGACGCCTGGATGGACGTCGTGTTGACGATGGTCGAGCCCGGTTGCATCACCGCTGCTGCACGTCGCGAAATCCAGAACAGGGCATACAGGTTGGTCTTCAGGACACGATCGAACTGCTCGGTGGTGATGTCGGCGATGCCGCCCATCTGTGCCATCTGGAATGCAGCGTTGTTCACGACGATGTCGAGTCCGCCGAGCACGTCGGCCGCGGTGTCGACCAGCCGGTTGCACTGAGTCTCGTCGGTGAGGTCGCACGCAATCGCTCTACCGGATCGGCCCGAGCCTTCGATGAGGTCGACGGTCGTTTGCGCATCGGCACCTTCGGAGTCCAAGTGCGCAATGACGACGTCTGCACCTTCGCGAGCGAACGCGAGTGCCACGGCCCTACCGATTCCCGAATCACCACCGGTGATCAACGCCTTGCGGCCGAGTAGGCGATCGGAGCCGCGGTACGAATTCTCGCCGTGGTCCGGTGCAGAAACCATGTCGCTTGTCAGTCCCGGGTGCTCGAGTTCGGACTGGTCGCCGCGGTCGGGCATCGGGTAGGCGGTGGTGGGGTCGTTCTTGGTGAACTGGTCGGACATATGACGATCCTTGCCTCGTGTGAAGAGGACCCGCCGCGGCAGTACCAACGCCGCCCCAACTTCTCGAGACGAATCACGGTCGTTACCGACTGGAGTCGCTGTCCACAGAGGGTTTGCCGGTTATCTCCACGGGCAAACCTCGCGGCTCAGTCCTGGGTCGGGTAAGCGCCGATCGTCCTCGCGCCCAGTGCATCGAGGACTCTGCGCGCCGGCCGCGTCGGCGCGAATAGTTCGAGGCGTCCACCGGAACGCTCGGCCGCGTCGACGATCACGCTGGCAGCGCCCGAGTACATGAATTCGACCGCTGAGAGATCCAGCAACACAACACAATCGGCTCGCAGAGCGCCGTCGAGCGTATCCATCAGGTCTGCTCGTGCACTCATGTCCAATTCGCCGGCGGCGCGAACGACGGTCAGGTTGGGGGAGTAGGACTCCATCCCGATCGTGTAGCGCTGACCGGCACGGTCACGGGTGAAGCGAAGGTCGGTGAAATCGGAAACAGTCACGGTGCGAACCTCTCAGTCCGGATGGCCTGGCGACCGGCATGCTGTGGGTGGAACCCGAGGGCTACAGGTTCCGTCGTATGCCGTGGGCCAATCTTGACAGCGCAACGTCACCGAATCGAAGCCTCTTCATCACGGAGCGATAGCGAGTGGATAACGAGATGGTAACGGCGAATGTGACGCAGCTGAGAGCCGGTCAGGGCAAGGTGTGACCGGCGGCAACGAAGAGCCGGTACCACTCCTGCCTGGTCAAGCGCAGGTCGGAACCAGCCGCGGCCTCGACCACTCGATCGGGATTCGTGGTGCCCAAGACCACCTGGATATTTGCCGGGTGGCGTGTGATCCAGGCTGTCGCGATCGCCGACGGAGTGGTGTCGTAAGTACGAGCGAGGTCGTCCAGGGCGTCGTTGAGGGTGGGGTAGTGCGTGCGATCTCCGACGAACACGCCCGATTCTGTACCGCTCTGAAAGGGCGACCACGCCTGAAGGGTTATGCCACGTGGCCTTGCGTAGTCCAACAGGCCGTTATCGCGATCGATCGATTGATCTTCCGAGCCCATGTTGGCGGTCAAGCCGGCCCCGATCAAGGGGGAATGCACAATGCTCAGCTGGACTTGATCGAACAGAATCGGCTGCGTCACAGCAGTTTTCAGCAATTCGATCTGACCCGGGGTGTGATTGGAGACGCCGAAGCCGAGAACTTTGCCCGACGTGTGCAGGGTGTCGAACGCCGCCGCAACCTCGTCGGGCTCGACGAGGGTGTCCGGTCGATGGAGCAGCAGTGTGTCCAGATGATCGATGCCGAGGGCTGTCAACGAACGTTCGACGGTCGACACTATGTGCTCTTCGGAGAAGTCGAACCAGCCGTCGCGAATGCCCACTTTGCTCTGAATGCTTACTCGCTCGCGCTGCGACGCAGTCAGTGTTACCGCATCCCCGAATCGCTTTTCGCAGGTGTGCGGCGATCCGCCGTAGATGTCTGCGTGGTCGAAACCGCTCACGCCGACATCGAGAGCGGCGTCCACGAGTCTCTGGATCCGGTCGTCGTCCAGGTCGGTGATCCGCATGAAGCCGAGGACGATGCTGGACACCGATGTGCCGGTCTGGGGATGTGGAAACGTGCGCACGAAAGCTCCTCGGCTCGTGGTGGGGCGGTTGCCGAGAATTCTCGCCGACCGGTGTCGGTATCGGGGAAACGCTGATGGTGCGGCGTCGTGTCGCTGGCTACTACTCGAATTCCGAACGGATCGATTGGGTGGTGAGCTGCAACATCAGGACGAATCCGGTCAGTGTCACGACGATCGGGGCCCACAGAACCACCGCAACGAACGTATCCACATCGCGTTCGAGCACTATGTATACCGCGACAACGGACGTTCCCAGCAGGCACAGGAGGATGTGAGCGGCCAGTCGCCACTTGTCGAAGAAGAAACCGGCGAGCATACCCATCGGGATGAGAAAAGTGCACTTGCCGAGCGTCACCTCCGGCGCGAAGTTCGCGGTTATGGTGGCCCCGAAGATTGCCAGATCGGCAATGACGACAAAGGCGAACGCTTGCCCCAGCGTCGGCCACGGTCCGAACCACCAGAATGCGGCCATGATGTACGCGGCGATCATGCAGGTCCACTGAACGATCGACGGAACGGTCGTAGTGGCGCCGTACCCGAACGAGAGCTCGAGTGTGACCACGACAGCCATCGACAGAGCTGCAACGGACACGATCCGCCTGACGAGGGTTGTAACAGCAAGCGACGTCATGACGCCCATGCCCCACTGGTAATGCTCGTTGGACCTCGTCAATGTGCGAGTCACAGTTCCCCCTCGTTCCACTTTGCACCCGATTGAAACACAGTTGAACGCGTGCACGGTCGAGTTCGACCGAGTTCGAGCCGACGAACGCTGATACTCAGCTGGTCAGCCGATGTAGCAGCTCGGGCAGTGTTTCGCCGATATCGTGTCGGCTGGCCACCCGGTACCGTGCTGCCTCACCGAGCAGACGTCGCCGGTCGGCGTCGTCCACGATCGCCGACACCGCGGCGGCGAGGGCCGCCGAGTTTCCGGGCTCGACCAGGATGCCGGCACCGTCGGCGAGAAACTCGTGCGTGCCGCCGTGGTCCGTTCCGATCACCGGCAGTCCATGCGACATAGCTTCCAGCACCGACAGCGGACCGGCCTCGGGAGACGTACTCGCCGATACGACGATATCCCACCTGCGCAGTGCGGACTCCGCGTCGGTGTGCCCGAGGAATTCGACGCGGCCGGCGAGATCCGGTTCGGCTGCCCGCGCGTGGAGCTCGTCGACGTACTCGCGATCGCCGGGAAAGCTGCCGCCCGCAAGTTCGACTCGGACGTCGGGGAGCGTGGCGACGGCGTCGAGCAGGACGCGATGACCCTTCCACGGCGTCAGCAGGGCCAACATCCCCACCACGGGCGGGGAATGCAGTGCACCGCCGAATCGCGGAACCGGCCACGGCACACCGTTGTGTGACACCACGACCGGCAGACCGGCTTTGCGGAGAGGCACCGCGGTGGCGTCGGACACGGAGACCGCAACACGCACCGCGGGGCGGGCCAATCGGACCACCGCACGCTGCTTCGTGGACGTCATCGTGTCGTGGACCAGCCACGATGCCCCGCGAGGGGGGCGCGCGAAACGAGCCACAGGGAGGGCGAAAAGTGAGTTGACGACCGTCGCGGTGCCCGGTGCGCGGGCTACGGTGCGCACCGCCCGCGCCGCGCGCAACCACCGAGCGACCATCCGGACGGCCGCGATCCCACGAGCGGCTCCCCGTTGGCCCCCCAACCCGAGCTCGTCGATTTCGATGTGCCGCGCCTCGTCGGGAAGGCGTTCTGCCAGCGGGCCTGCGGGGCAAGCGATCACCGTGGCATGACCTCGACGCGTCGCCTCGCCGATCAAATCCAACAGCACTTTCTCGGCACCGGAAACCTGTCCGGTGTGGGCGAGAAAAAGAACCGTCGACTCCTCGGTCATACGTTTGCCCGTCTGTGCGGTGAAGAAATTCCGGCTTCTCAGTACGCGTCGCGCAGCAGTGCAACGGGGTCGTCGCACATTCTCTGCAGTGCGGCGTCCATGACGGCCTCCTCGATCATCTTGTTGCAGAACGAGGCCGTGTACGTTCTACCCCCGTTGATCTCGGCGATGAGCACGGTGCAGCCGTCCGGACCGTCCGGTTCGAGGGACGCGGCCATCTGTGGGGGTCTGCCGTCGTCGATCCACTCGAGATGATCGAACACTCGGACGCGCCCGAGGTCGCTGATGGCCAGTCGCAACGTCGTCGGAACTTCGACGACCGACTCGGTGTCTCGCGCCCGAGATGAGGGACGAATTCGAGATGCCACGTCGCGCAGGTGCGACATGCCGAGAACCGCTATGGGCCAACCGGATTCGATCACCTCGCGCATGATCGCAGCGATGCCGACGGGCGTGGTGGACGCAGGCAGGTGCAGCGGAATGCCGACGGCAAAGTTGCCGTGCGAACTCTGTTGCGCAGGATCGAGATAACGCCTGCTGTTGAACAGGACCATGATGTGGTCGTCGATGTCGACGGACTCGGCCCGCAGCGCCGCGGACCACAGCGCGATGGAGACCGACGCAGCGGTCGCTCCGGGCATGTTCTCGGCCGTCCAGCGTTTGAGTTCTTCGACTTCGGTTCGGTTCATGTACCCGGCGCGGCTGACTTTCCCGGATTCCCAGTTCTCGATACGACGACGGGGATTGGACGTGCTGTCGGCCTCGACCCGATGGCGTGCGCGTAACTTCCAGAAGTCCGCCAAGGTCCTGGGCTTGCGGGAGTAGTGTCGCCACAGTCCCTTCCAGGTGGTGCTAGACGGTAATCCGGCAGCGAGCCCGGGTACCAAAGCGCCGTCGGCATCATCACAGAAGGCCGCCAGCATCATGACGCCGATCTGGCCGTCTCCGATACCGTGCGAGTAGTCCACCGCGAGGTGGTCGTCGAACACGACCACCTCGAGTGGGCTTCGTGAGCCGTCCCCCGAGCGCATCTCGGTCAGTAGCCGGCCCAGGTCGTCGGTGGGACCGGTGCCCGCCATGACATTCTTGCCGGCGATGTCGTTGCGATACCGCCATTGTCGAGCATCTGCCCGTGGTTCCAGCGCTACATGCGGTGCCTCGTCGATGTGCTCGGCGGCGACGAGCGTCGCTCGTGTGCGCTCGATGTCGAGAGCCTTGATGGGGCCCACGACGGTGACTATTCGAGTATCGGCGAAGACGCGATCCAAGGCAGTCGAGCGGTAGGTGCGCTCAGCGGACGGCATCGACAACCTCCTGCATACGACTGCGAAAGTTGGCCCGGGAGAAGCCCTCTGCCCACGTGCGGATGGCGGATCGATCGAAGTCTGCAGGATCGAACGAACGCATCGCCTCGGCGAACCCGGCAACCACGGCATCGTCCGAGCCCGGGGGTACGTGCACCCCGGTCTTGCCCGGCACCACCGAATCCATGGCACCGCCGTCTCCGAGAGCGATGACCGGTGTTCCCGTGGCCATGGATTCCACCGGAACGATGCCGAAGTCCTCGACTCCCGGCATCAACAGGGCTCGCGTCTTTCGGTGTAGTTCGAGAAGCTTCTCGTGCGAAACACGGCCCAGGAAAGTCGTTTTCGGTCCAGCCAGTGCCCGACATGCATCCATCGCGCGTCCGTCACCAGCCACCACCAGCGGAACGTCGGCCTCGGCGGCGGCGCGCACTGCGATGTCCGGGCGCTTGTAGGGGACCAGACGGCCGGCGAGCAGGAAGAAATCCTCCCGCTCGATCGACGGATCCGGAGTGAAGCCCTCGGTATCGACGGGAGGGTGAACCACCACGGCGTCGTCTCGGCCCCACCAGTCTTCGATCCGACGTGCGACTGCGGTGGAGTTGGCCACCACCGTGGTCAGTTTCGGTGCGGCACCGATCTCGCATCGACGGGCCACCGCCGACAGCGCCGTCAGAATTGCCGCTCCCGCTGCCCCGCCGCCTTCGCCGGCGCGCAGTTCGGGATCCCAGGCCCACCGGGCGGGACTGTGCACGTAGGCAATCACGGGGGAGTCGGTCGCGTGGACGGCCTGGGTCGCGAATGCGTGATGGCTCACGACGACAGCGTCGTAGCCGCGGAGGGGCATGCGACGGAACGCCAGCGGCATCATCGGTAGAACGGGTGCGTACGACCGTTGGCCCAGCGCGTTGTACAGCCGGTTGAGGCCGGATACGTGCGGTCCGCGGCTAATGCCGGCAGGAACCCCGGACGGCCGCGAGATGGGCGCGAACACCTCGGCCTCGGGCCAATGCAGGGCAAGTTGTTCGATGACGTGTTCGGATCCGGCGATCTCGGTGAACCGTTCGTGTACGACGGCAATTCTGTCAGCTGGCATGGCGTTGGCCTTCCGGCGCAATCTGCTGCGCGGTCTGTTCCACGCGTCTGGACGAGTTCTTGTTCTGCAACACCAGGTGAACTGGAATGTCGAAGTCGTCCAGCCGACGTAGTGCCGCAGTTGCTGCCTTCTTGTCTCGTCCACGCTTGGACACCAGCACCACGACCGTTTCGACCTCTCCCACGTCGGTGTACTGCCACCACTGTTCGGACAAGCCGAATTCTGCGGTAGCGCGCCGATGTCCGGTGGCCTGACCCTCGCCGTGTGCCGACTCGAAGGCTGCACCCTCACCCACCAAGAGAAGGACAACGCTGTCGCCCTTGGGTACAGCGTGCCGCGCACCCCGCGAGGCAGGGCGGTCCCCACGCTCGAGCGCGGCGATCCGTGACGCAACGGCGGGCGGAACCGCATCGCCGGTTGCCGGGTCGAAGTGTGCGCCGTATTTGCGGGACACCCGACGGGCCCAGGAGCGGGAAGGCTTGCGGCCGAATCGTCCTCGGAGCAGCACGATCAGTTCGGCGGCGACGATGAGCGCAGCGAGAGCCGCGACGAGGGCTTCGGACACCGGTTTCGGCGATACCGGAGTGCTGCTCTGCTCGGGGTTCGACAACACGACCAGTTGGTCACCGCCGGCAGTGGCCTGGAGTTCGCTCTGGCGCGTGCGCAGTTCGGCCAGCTCGGACAGCGAGGCCGGCCGGCTCGGATCATCGGCAGGCAACGCGTCGACCTGCGACTGCTGCGCGTCGATCGCGGATTGTCCTTCGTCCGTGCGCGCACTCGAGTCGCGGAGTGCGTTGGCAGTCGAGGTGCGTGCCATAGCCGACACCATTGCCTGAGCCAGATCTGCTGCGAGCTGGGGAGATCGGGTCGTCACCGTCACGGTCAGCAGGGCGGGTGACGTACCGGGTGAGAGCTCCACGCTCGATGCCAGTTCGCTCGCGTCCATGTCGGTATCGACTTCGGTGAGGACCTGCTCGAGCACGCCGCTGTCCGTTGCCAACTCGATGAACGGCGCGCGCATCTGCTCGATGAACGCGTCTCCCGGTACCAGAGTCTGGGCCGGCTTGACCTCGGCGACGATCGACGCAGCGTACTGCTTGTCGGTGAGTTCACTCCTGACGTAGAACACGCCTGCACCCACCAACAGTGCAACGATCAGGGCAGGGAGCAGGGCGCGGCCGAGTTCGCGCATGTGACCCGCCAGATCGATCGGTGGTGGCACATCGCCTCGGTGCACGGCATCGTGGACGGACATCAACCGCTTATCCTTCCGTCGTTGATGCGAGCGGACGTACCGCTTCGGTGATTCGTGGAGCCGACGGGATCGATGATAGCCGGGGGAGGGCACGGTTCGCGTAACCGTGCCGGTCGTGAATGAAACTGCACATCAACAACTTTGACAGAACGAGTGAGTCG
This sequence comes from Rhodococcus sp. PSi06, assembly GCF_054960675.1. Lineage (NCBI taxonomy): Bacteria > Bacillati > Actinomycetota > Actinomycetes > Mycobacteriales > Nocardiaceae > Rhodococcus > Rhodococcus sp. PSi06. The sequence continues at coordinate 52,434 of NZ_JBHNYO010000022.1, read as the reverse complement.
GTTTGTTATCCCCGCGTAAGCGAACTCCGACTCCTCGAGCCGGGGTCCGAATCGGTCATTGTGTCCGTTCTGCCCGGTGTCTTCACTCGGAGCGTGCACGGTGTCGTCCTTTCTCTGCCGATCCGGGTAGAGGCGACTCGACGAGTCCGATGGCGACGAACGCATACAGCGACGTCGCGACCAGCATCGCCGCCGCTACCGACACGAGCAGCCACAGGTCGGGGTAGTGCTGCACCAGTGACCAACCGCCGACCGTGGTGGCCGCGGTGATCACGACAACGATCGAAAGTGACTGCACCGGAAGCAGTCTGGATACGGGCATGCTGCGTCCGATCACGATCCACAGCAGGACGAGGGTGGTTCCGATTGTCGCGACTGTCGAGATTGCAGCTCCGTCGTACGACAGTCGAGGGATCAAGAAGAGGTTCAATCCGATGTTCAGGGCCAGACCGACCAGCGCGACCACCGGGTAGTGTCGCTGCATTCCGGCCGATGCGAGCAGAAAAATGCCGAGCATCACCAGCGACATCAGTGCCGCACCGATCACGAGTAAACGTGCTGCATGAGCGCCGTCGACGAATGTGTCGCCGTAGAGCAGGCCGATCAACGGCTCCGCCGACGGAACGAATGCCGCGACGGCCATCGCGCCGAAAAGCGCGAACAGCAATGCGGCCGAACGTGAACGCGCGCGGAATGCTGCGGTGTCGTGCGGCCACGATGCCACGAGCAGAGTGCTGATCGGAGCTACCGCTGCCATGACGAAGGTGTCGATCATGTCGGAGAACTTGTAGCCGATCGAATACAGTCCGACGGCCTCGAACGTGTCGAGCAGGCTGAGCATCAGCATGTCGATCTTCAGCATGGCGATGGTGAGGGCGAAGCCGATGGCGAGTGGAATGGCCTCACGCAGGTACGGCCCCCAACGGCGTACCTCGATGTGCCGCGAGGGCCGCAGACCCATCGACCGGTTGCCGATGCCGAAGCCCTTGGTCACCAGTTTGAACACTTCGTTGACCACTGCCGGCAGAACGAAGATCAACAGGGTCGGGGCAAAGACGGCCGCGAGCACGGTCAAGGCCAGTTGGATTGCCTGACCGGCGCTTTCGGCGACGGCCACCAGAATCAGGCGGTGACGACTCTGATAAAGCACGCTCAAAGCGTGACCCGGTGTGGCGAACACGACCACCAGCCCGCCCAGCACCGTCGCGAGGATCACCTCGCTCGGATACTGCAACAACAGAACGTACGCGACGGCCAGTACGTACCCCACCAGTCCGAGGGCGGTGCGCAGGGCCAGGAACGACGATGCAGTGCGACCGATTTCCTCGGGGTCATCGTCCATCAACTTCGCCAGCACGACGCGTCCGACTCCCAGATCGGTCACGACGGACATCAAACCGAGCAGCGCGAAGACGAAGCTGAACTGACCCCAGTCCTCCGCTCCGAGTGACCTTGCGATGATGACGCTGCCGACCCAGCCGAGCGCAGCAATGATCACTCGGCTGATGAGAACGGCGACAGTGGCTTTGGCGGCCGCTTTCGGATCGGCTGCGATCGCGCGGTAGTCCGGGGGTTGTTCGGTGCCGTCGAGCGCGAGCTCGTCGGACATCAGGCCACGCCCGCAGCGCGATACGCGTCGGCAGTGAGCTCCGCAGTGCGGCGCCAACTGATCTCGCGAGAGGCGGCGGCCGCCGCGTCGACCAGAGCGGCCCGCGCATCGGCGTCGAAAGCGATGGGCTTCATGGCGCTTACCCAATCGTCCACGTTCTCGGATCGGACGAGAACGGCACCGTCGCCGACCACGTCGGGAAGAGCGCCGACGGCGCTGGCGACAACCGCTCCGCCCGAAGCCATGGCCTCGACGGGCGGAAGACCGTAGCCCTCGTAACGGGAGGCATACGCGGTGATGGTCGCGGCGGCGTAGAGGGCCGGCAGGTCTTCGACGTCGACGTATCCGAGGCCTCGGGAATTGCGGGGAGCATCGGGCCCGGTCGAGCCTGCTCCGGCCAATAGGCAAGGGATTCCGAGGCTCTCGGCCGCATCGGCCACCAGCTGAACATTCTTTCGGGGCTCGACCGTTCCGACCTGAATGACGAACCGATCCGGTAGGTCGTATTTCGACCGAACGGCTTCGATACGAGCCTCGGTGGGCACGGTGGCCCATGCAGCGGGTGCCAAGCCGACCACGGTGGCGTTGCGTCCGCTGATCGCGTGGATCCGATCGGCGGTGAACTGGGACACCGCCACGAGCAGATCGGCGCGGCGAAGGGCGCGCCGCACCAATCGCTGTTCACCCAGAGCCCGAAACCGGCTCGATGCAGAGGGCATGTCGATGACCGAAAGGTCGTGCACTGTCGCAACGGTGAACGCTTTGGTGAGAAACGGTAGGTCGACGTCGAGGCCGTGCACGACGTCGCACTGCTCGACCGGCAGGGCACCGAGCACCGCACGAGCCGCACCACTGGTGACCGGGCGCTCGATCGCGCGAACCGAGGACGGCAGCTCTCCGACGGCGTCGCGCTGTACCACCGCAGCAAGTTCTGCTCCGGGCAGACAGTGCGGTAGTTCGTTCAGGAGCTCGCGAATGTAGGTCTGTACTCCGCTTCCGCCCGGCCGGAGGGCGAGCGCCCCGAAAACGATTCGTGTTGCGCTGCTGCGCATCCCACCACTCCTAACAAGAGCCAGAAATAGACATCGATCGGAAAGATCTCGAAATACGTGGAGACGAGGCTGGCGAACATGGCGGCGACGATCGAGGCTCCGACACCGAGTGCAAGGGCTCCGTCTCCACCCGGCAGCGCACGAGAGAGGCGCGTGCACCACAGCAGTGCCGTCACGAGCAACGCAACGACTGCCCACAAGCCGATCGGCCCGAGCTCGAGCAGAGCCTTCACGTAGTAGTTGTCGGGTTGATAGTTGGTGGAGAGACCGGATTGGGTGAACGCGGCACCTTCTGCGGTGGAAATGCGGTCTGCCGCCGACCCACTCGATCCCAGCCCGGTTCCGACCGGATGGATCAGGATGCTGGCGATGATGTTGGCCCACCCGTCACCGCGTTGGCCCAGGCTGCTCGACGAGAAGAAGACCGACGTTATCTTCGGCACGAAGGGGACCGCGACCGCCACGACCGATGCCACCAGTGCGAGCGGTGCAGCGAGGTAACGAAAGCGCACCGCGATCAAGTAGATCGCCCCGACCGCGAGCCCGAGAATGGCACCGCGCACGATCGAACTGGACATTGCGACGACCATCATCGGAGTCGCGCAGAGGAACAACATGTTGCGACGACGGCGTGGATCGGCCAGTGCGACGGCACCGCCTACGAGCAACGCCAACATCACGTACAGCCCGAACGGGAACGGCAGGTTGAACGTGCTGAACGTGCGCAGCAGTCCACCCGAGGTTCGGACCTGCGTGCCGTATTCGTAACCCAGCGAGACCAGTGCCGCCGGCCCGGCCACCAACTGTGCGATGCCGACCACCGAGGTGAAGACACCCATACCCATCAGGAGGGACACGAGATTGTCGCGGTCGCCGGCGTCGAACGGCGCGAGCCACATCACGACCACCAGCAGCATGTAGAAGAAGGTCACCTTGATGCCGAACACGCCGACGATTCCGAAGGTGGCGAACGCAGAGACACTGCCGAACACGAGGAAGACCGCGGCTGCCGGCCACCACGGCATGAACACCCGCGGCGTCGAACCCCGGACGTGTCGTGGTCGACGCATCCAGGCACAGAGCACCGTGAAGACGACGAGGCCTTCCTTCCAGCCGGACACCACGCCGGGAAGCGGAACCAGAACGAGCAGTCCGTGCAAGGGAACCAGCGCCGCCAACAGCAACACCCCGCGCTGCGGTCGACGGTAGATCGCCCGTGCCACCACACACCCGAGTACGAGCACCAGCACCCCGCCGAAAGCAAGTGCTGCGTACGCGATCACGGGGTGACTCGGACATGGCCGTGCTCGGCGTCGACCACGATCAGTCCTCGGCGCGCTTCAGAACAGCCAGAACGGTCAGGAACAGAATCTTCACGTCGAGCCAGATCGACCAGTTCTCGATGTAGTAGTTGTCCCACTCCGCGCGGTCGGCAATCGATGTCTGGCCGCGAAGACCGTGAACCTGAGCCCATCCCGTCACGCCGGCCTTCACCCGATGGCGCTCGCCGTACCGGCGGATCTGCATCTCGAACAGATCGACGTATTCCGGGCGCTCGGGACGCGGCCCGACCAAACTCATGTCACCCCGAAGGACGTTGAGCAGCTGGGGTAGCTCGTCCAGGGAGGTCTGACGCATAATCTTGCCGATGCGTGTTCGTCTGTCGACACCCTCCACACCACCGGGCGCGTCCCCGGCCTTGCGCTCGAATTCGGCGTCCGAAGCCCGGGGAGGGCGCATGGACCGAAACTTGAGGCAACCGAAAGGTAGGCCGTCGCGGCCGATCCGCTCCTGCTTGAAGAAGATTGGTCCGGGCGAGCTGAGCCGTACGAGCAGCATCAGAGTCAGGAATACAGGGGAGAGCAAGAGCAGACCGAACGCGGTCAGAACCCGATCGAGAATGCCCTTCACGGCGAACTGCCATCCCTTGGGGTTCACGTGGGGAAGGACCATCAGTGGGAGGCCACCGATGTGCTCGACACGGGTGTTGCCACCGACCGCGTCGTACAGCCGGGGCACCACCCATACGCGCATGCCGAGTCGGTGCGCAATTCTGATGGCACCGACCAGCTCTCGGTCCTCGGTCGGCGCGAATGCGACTATCAATTCCTCGGCACCGGTTCTGCGGGCGACCGTCTCGAAATCGCCGGGTAGTCCGAGGTACGGAAGATCGGGCACTTCACCACTCGGTAGGGCGTCGGCGACCGGGGCCTCGCCGACATAACCGACCGGTGCCAGACCGTACTCGGGGAATTGCCGTGTCCGCGCGACGAGTTGGTGCGCAATCGGATCGTTGCCCAGAACGATGGTCGGTGCCGCGGAGCCGAACTTCGCTCGAATCAAGCGCTGGATAACGACACGAATCAAGCGAGCGAGAGCGATGGTGAACGCGGTCAGCAACCACAGGCGCAGCACGACGGCGCTGGGCCGGTACTCGGTGCCGGCCGAGTACATCACGACCAGCAGGGCGAGCGACGCGAAGGCAACGGCCGTCTCTGCCGGCCCGATCTCGTCGAGAAAATTGCGACGGAGGCTACGGCGGTACATGGCCTTGCCGGCGAGAATGACGATCAACAACGGCAGATACAGCCAGGGCAGCCAACCGGTCTCGGTGAGGCTGCCCGAGTACCACAGCAAAGCGCCTACGAGCGCGACGATGCAGGCGAGCACATCGACGGCGACGGTGACGGCGGTGTTCAGCGGATCGACGCGGAGCCGGTCCACCAAGGTGCGAGCGGCAACAGTGTCGGGCTCGTCAGCCCGCGGGCGAGTGTGCGGTGATTCCAGTGTTTTGGGCACAGCTACTTCCGGTGGCTAGTCAAGATCGGTTGGTCCCGAATATCCCAATTAATGTATACCGCTGGGAAAGGGACAACTCGGTCGACTGACGAAAAAAACCCGAAGTTCGGTAAGTGGTCGATAAAGCTGATATCGGCTGGTCGAATGCGCCTATTCGAATACTCTTTCACGAATTATCCACGCCAAATCCTGCAAAATCTGGATATGCCCGGTGGTCCACTGACGCGGCTTCTGATCCCACACGCAGAGAGTGCCGACGGAGTGGCCGTCGTTGTCGGTCAACGGAACTCCGAGGTAGGAGACCAAGAGGTTGCCCTGGACCGACGGGTGGTCCTTGAGTATGTCGTTGAGCCGAGCATCCTCGACAACGAGGGGTTGACCGAGGTCGATTGCATAGCGGCAGATGGAACCGTCGAGGGGAACTTCCTGCGCGCCATCGAGTTCCACCGGAAGGCCCAATGCGCTTTTGAAGAACTGGCGTTTGTCGTCCAGTAACGAGAATGCTGCCGACGGGGCACTCAAGGCGTCGGCGACCATGGCGACTATTCGGTCGTAGCCGGCGTCCGAGCCGGTGTCCATCAAGCCGGTTCGGGCGACCGCGGCCAGACGGTCGGGGTCGTCGATGGGGGTGCCGAAGGCTCTGGTCACGTCGATCGGATCGACGCCCTTCTCCGCGCCGTCCTGAAGGGCCCGCAACAGAGCGCCCACATCGGAATCCTGATCTTCGGACAGTTCTCGGACGAGCCGATCCACTACCGCCCGCCGAATGAATTCCTCGGTGGAAAGCCCGGATTTCTCCGCCTGCCGGGCGAGTAACTCGTTCAGACGATCGTCGAAACCGGGAAATCCTGTAGTCATTGGGCTTATGGTAGTACAGAGAAAGTTCTCCCAACGATGCAAACTGCGAGCCGACTCCGCCTCGGGGAATTTCCGCTCGACTGTGTCACGGCAGGTGCAACGACGCGATCCGGGTGATCGATCGTCGATAGTTGCTAGCATCTGCAAATGACAGCCAAGGTCGCCCTGCGCACGATCGCGGTTCTGACCGCTCTGATGTTGTCGTGTGCGGCCACACCGGCAGCGGGAGCCACTGACGTCGGGCGGGCGCAGGCCGGTTCGGCGACGTGTGGAGGACAGTCGAACGCAATGCGAATCGGGGTATCGCCCGGGGCAGGAATCGCCACCCTGTCGACCGCGGACCTCGATCGTGAGCTCACCCTCGCGAAGGACGCGGGTTCTTTCGCTGTGCGCCTCGATCTGGACTGGGGATCGATCGAGCCCAACCGGGGCACTTTCGACTGGACACTGAGTGACCGAGTGATCGACGCCGTTGTGGCCCACGGAATGTGCCCGTACGGCATCGTCGGATACACACCGAGGTGGGCTCGGGTTCCTGCGGCAGTGGACAACCCGCACTCCCGTCCTGCCGACCCTGCCGAGTTCGCGTCGTTCGCTGCGACAGTGGTGCAGCGATATCAGAACCGAATGAACCTGTGGGAGGTATGGAACGAGCCGAATCTCGTCTCGTTCTTCGCGCCGGCGCCGGACGTGGCAGCGTATTCGGCTCTGCTGCGTGCCACCTACCAAGCGATCAAACAGGTTCAGCCCGGCTCCACTGTGCTCGCGGGCGGAATGGCACCGGCCGAGACCACCCAGGGCAACATCACCGGAACGACGTTCCTGTCTCGGATGTACGAGCAGGGGGCCAACCAGTATTTCGATGCGTTCAACGTTCACCCGTACACCTGGCCGTATCTGCCCAACGATCCCGGAACGGCGTCCTGGAACACCGCGATGAAGATGTGGTCGATGCGTGACGTCATGGTTGCGGGGGGTGACGCGGACAAACAGATCTGGATCACCGAGTTCGGTGCACCGACCGGAACCAACCCGAACAGCGTCACCGAACAAGTTCAGTCCGACACCATAGGGATAGTGCTCGACGCAGTCCTCGGCACCGACTGGCTCGGTCCGGCGTTCGTGTACTCGCTCCGCGACTCCGGAACCGATACTTCGGACGTCGAGCAGAACTTCGGGTTGCTGCACCGCGATTGGACACCGAAATTGGCGTACGCCCGCGTCGATGCCTATGCCGCCGAGCATTCGGCGCAGTAGACGATCGACTCCGGCACCGGCCTTCGTCGGCTATGGTCTGCTCATGAATTCGCAGCCGGGGGGCGCGGTACCCGACCGTAAGGACATCACCTTCGATTCGAACGGCGTCGACTGCGCCGCGTGGCTGTACCTGCCCGAGAGTGACGCCCCGGCACCGGTGATCGTCATGGCCCACGGGCTCGGGGGAACCCGACGGATGCGACTGGACGCCTATGCAGAACGATTCCGGGCCGAGGGCTACGCGTGTCTGGTGTTCGACTACCGGTACTTCGGAGACAGCGGTGGTACACCCCGTCAACTGCTGGACATCGAATCGCAGTTGCAGGACTGGGCGGCAGCGATTGCGTGCGCTCGGTCTCGACCCGAAGTGGATACATCGCGAATCGTGTTGTGGGGGTCCTCGTTCGGCGGCGGCCACGTCATCGTGGCAGCGGCGAGAGACCAGCGGGTGGCCGCGGTGGTCGCGCAGTGCCCGTTCACCGACGGCATCGCCTCCGGCCTGGCATCGAACACGTGGACGTCGGTCAAATTGTCGGTGCGCGCGGTACGCGATCTGGTGGGATCGGTGATCGGGCGGCCGCCGGTGATGGTCGCGACCGCCGGACGGCCGGGGACGACGGCGCTGATGACCTCACCCGACAGCTACGACGGTTACCTAGCGCTGGCGCCGGACTCGGACGAATCGTTCCACAATCGGGTCGCCGCGCGGTTCGCACTGCAGATCGTGCGGCATCGGCCCGGCCGTCGGGCGAAGGACGTCTCCTGCCCCATCCTGTTCGTCGTGTGCAACACCGACTCCGTTGCCCCGGCGAAGGCGACCTTGCGCTATGCCCGGACCGCGTCACTGGGCGAGATCGAAACCTACGATGCGGGCCACTTCGACATCTATCTAGGTGCTGCGTTCGAGCGAGTGGTGGTGGATCAAATCGACTTTCTCCTGCGTACGGTTCCGCCGCGGGTGCCTGCAGATCAGTAGACGTCGCGGACGTAGCGTTTTTCCGCGGCCAGCGCTTTGACGTAGGCCTCGGCACTGCTCGGGGCCAGTTTTCCGTGTTGAGCGACCACGCCCTTCAGCGCAGAATCCACGTCCTTCGCCATTCTGGACGCGTCGCCGCAGACATAGAAGTGCGCACCTCGGTGAATCCAGCTCCACAGTTCGCTGCCGTGCTCACGCATGCGATCCTGCACGTAGACCTTGTCCTTCTGATCACGGGAGAACGCGACGTCGAGGCGATCGAGCGATCCGTCGCGCAGCATCGCCGTCAATTCGTCCCGGTAGTAGAAGTCGGTGGCCGCATGCTGCTCACCGAAGAACAACCAGTTCGGCCCAGTGTGACCGAGCGCGCGACGCTCGTGCAGAAATGCTCGGAACGGAGCGATTCCGGTCCCCGGCCCGACCATGATCATCGGTGTCGTGGGGTCCTCGGGCGGCTTGAAATGGGCCGACTTCTGGACGAATATCCCGACGTCGTGGTTGGCGGCATGATCGGCCAGGTACGTCGAACACACTCCGCGTCGAGCGACGCCGTGCACGTTGTAGCGCACGGCCGAGACGGTCACCTGTACTTCTTCGGGATTCTCCTTCGGGCTCGACGAGATGGAATACAGCCGCGGCTGCAGGGGCTTCAGGACGTCCAACCAGTCGTCCACGGATGCTCGAACCGGATGGGAGGCGAGTACATCGATCGATTGACGTCCCCACATCCACTCGGACAGCGTGTGCCTGTTGTCCGGATGCAACATGGCTTCGAGGTCGTCGTCTGCCGTGCGTCGGTGCACGAACTTCAACAGATCCGGTGTTGCACGCGCGATCTCGAGATGACCGGTCAACGCTGTGCGAAGCGGCATCGCGCCGTGGTCGGACAGCTCGACGACGGCATCGCCCTCGAGCCCGGTTGCCTCGAGCCACTCCTGCACGAAGCGGTCGCTGTTGCGTGGCCAGACTCCGAGTGCGTCGCCGACTTCGTAATCGATTGTGCCAGAGGGGACGTGGAATCCGAGTTGGCGGACGTCCTTGAGAGAACCGCGTGCGGTCAGTACCCGATTGCGTACGAGCGTCGTCATCAGCGGTGACTTCTTGCTGTATCTCGACCCCTCGGTATCGTTCGATCGAGTGACGGTCCTTGTCACCGGCTCGGCTGACGAACTATCGGAGTGACCGGTGTGCTTCGTCGGCGTGGTGTCTCGAATGAGCGCGGTCACCGAATCGAGCCAATCGGCGGCCTCGTTCTCGTAGTCGGGTTCGAGGTCGACCCTGTCGAGCAGTCGCCGAGCACCGAGTTCTCCGAGTCGTTCGTCGACCTTCCGTCCGTGTCCGCAGAAGTCTGCGTAGCTCGAGTCTCCGAATGCGAGGACGGCGTAACGAATTCCGTTCAGATCGGGTGCGGAGTCGGCGGACACGCTCTCCCAGAACGTGGCTCCGTTGTCGGGCGCTTCGCCGTCGCCGGTGGTGCTGCTGACGATCAAGACATCTGCCTCGCTCGGTAGTCGATCGACGGTGAACGAATCCATCGAATGCTCGGTAACCACCGACCCTGCTGCTCGCAGGTGGGCCACGCACGACTGGGCGAACTCCTCGGCAGTTCCTGTTTGCGAGGCCCACAGTAAGAGCAACGGTCGCCCCGATGACGACGGGTCCCCAGCCGGCGCATCATTGTCCGACGCAGGTCTCCGTGAGAACAGGCCTGCAAGAACACCATCGAGCCAGGCATGCGTCTCGGGACTCAACGGTGTCTGCGAGGGCAGCGTGGGGGTTCCAGGTGCAGACCGGCCCGCCGCGCTGCCCAGACCTTCGAGCAGCCCGGCGATGTAGCTCTGTTCGACCGCGGTCAAGGGTGCCGCTGGGCGGGCGGGTCGGCCGACTATCGCGGCGAGTGCATCGATCGGGTCGTCGTCAGGGTTATCGATCACCGGCGACAGTGGTTTCACTGCAGCAACTTTGGTGAGTGTGACAGCGCATGCCTTGAATTCGGGCTGTCGAGAGTACGGGTCGACGGCGTCGTTGGTCACCGCATTGATGGCCAGAAGTTCGCCGAACTCGTCGCTCCAGTGGAACGGCGCGAAGCATCCTCCTGGTAGTACTCGATCGGTGATCACCGCAGGCAGTACTGCACGGCCGCGTCGGGAGGACACTTCGACGGTATCGACGTCGGACAGATCGAGCCGATCCGCGTCGGACGGGTGAATTTCGACGAACGGGCCGGGATCGAGTTTGTTGAGCTTGGCGACTTTGCCGGTCTTGGTCATGGTGTGCCACTGATGGGGCAGCCGACCGGTATTGAGCACGAACGGGTACTCGTCGTCGGGCATCTCGGCAGGTGCCATGCTCGGCCTGGCGAAGAACTGTGCTCGCCCGCTCGCGGTGGGGAAGGACAGTGCCGGAATCGAACCGTCCTCGCCTACACGCTGCTGTTGGCTGATTCCGTTGTTCAGGTATCGGATCGGGTTTCTGGCGGTGGCTGCATCGGGCGGGCACGGCCACTGGAGGGGGCTCTCGCGCAGGCGCTCGTAGGTGACACCCCGGATGTCGTAGCCGGTGTTGGGGTTCCAGAACTGCTTGATCTCCTCGAACACGTCCTCGGCGCTCGAGTAGGTGAACGCATCGGAATATCCGAGCGCGCAGGCCATGTCGGCGATGATCTTCCAGTCCGGCAGAGCCCCGCCCGGTGCCTGGACTGCTGGTTGGAACAGCGTGAGAGTGCGTTCGGAATTGACCATCACGCCCTCGGCCTCGGTCCACAGCGCCGCGGGAAGTACGACGTCGGCGTACCCGTTGGTTTCCGTATCGGCGAAGGCATCTTGGGTGATCACCAACTCGGCGCGTTCCAGACCGTCGATCACTGTCGTTCGATTGGCAACCGACGCAACCGGATTGGTGCAGATGATCCAGCAGGCCTTGATCTCACCGGCGGCCAGCTTGGTGAACATCTCGATGGTTCCGCCGCCGACGTCGGTGCGCAGAGTGCCGCGGGGTACACCCCACTGTTCCTCGACGAAGTCACGGTCTGCGTCGTCCAGCACCGACCGCTGACCCGGAAGTCCCGGGCCCATGTAGCCCATCTCTCGACCGCCCATGGCGTTCGGCTGTCCGGTCAGAGAGAACGGGCCGCTCCCGGTCCGGCAGAGGGCACCGGTGGCCAGATGAAGGTTGCACAGCGCGTTGGTGTTCCAGGTTCCGTGGGTCGACTGGTTCAGGCCCATGGTCCAACAGCTCATCCAGTTCTTCGCAGTGCCGATCATCGCAGCCGCTGCGCGTAGGTCTCTCTCGTTCAGACCTGTTGCAGCACAGACAGTCTCCGGAGTGTAGTCGCCGAGAAAATCGGGCATCGCGTCCCACCCGTCGGTGAACTCCGCGATGAAACCGGGGTCGGTGTTCCCGTCCTCGACGATGAGCGCCAGCAGTCCGTTGAGCAGGGCCAGATCCGATCCCGGCTCGACCTGCAGGTGTAGGTGGGCCTTGGCTGCGGTGGCAGTACGTCGGGGATCGACGACGATCAACTTCGCACCGGCTTTGACGCGGTCCATCATCCGCAGGAACAGGATGGGGTGGCAGTCGGCCATGTTGGAGCCGATGACGAAGAAGACGTCCGCGTGATCGAAGTCTTCGTAGGACCCGGGCGGGCCGTCGGCACCGAGCGACTGCTTGTATCCGGTGCCCGCGCTTGCCATACACAATCGGGAGTTGGATTCGATCTGATTGGTACCGATGAATCCCTTGGCCAACTTGTTCGACAGATACTGAGCTTCGATCGACATCTGCCCCGAGACGTACAGCGCAACCGAGTCGGGGCCGTGCTCGTCGAGGATCGTGCGGAGTCTGCGAGCAGTGTCGGCGATGGCCACCGATGTGTCCGTACTCTCCGGGCGCTCACCGCGCCGGTGGCGAATCTGCGCTTTGTCCAGCCGCCCGGGCCCGGCCAGCATGTCCGCGGTAGTGCTGCCCTTGGTGCACAAGCGGCCGAAGTTGGCCGGATGCGCCTTGTCTCCGACGGACTTGGTGACTACAGGCAGGATAGGGAGCACGGACGTGGTGGCCGACGGCCCACCGACTTCGAGCACCATCCCGCATCCCACACCGCAATACGCGCAGAGTGTCTTCACCGTCGTGACCATGGGTTCCACAGTGCCCGGTCCAGGGTGCGCGGCCATTACACGTCAGTTAGCCGGATATGACGTTGTCCTCACCGGGCCGAGGCGACAACGGTGATGCGGGGGTTCTCGCCGTTGATCCAGCAGGGAGGTAACACCAACTTTCCGTGGCGCGATTGGTACTCGAACGTTATTCGTCGAACGGGCTGTCGAGTGGAATGTGAGGATTCTCCGCTGGCAGAATCGTCGGCGTCGGGCTCGAAGTGGGAAGTGGTGTGTTCATGAGGGTGTCTCGCGGATTCGTACTCGCCGCGGTGGGAGTTGTCGCTTCGGTGGCGGTCCTGTCCGGATGTGGCTCGTCCACGAACATCTCCGAACCCTCGGTTCCGATCGACTCCAACCCGATGACCGAACTGATGAAGCCGAAACTGACGGCGAACGTGCTCGACGGCGCGGTCGGATTTTCGCCGGCGGACCCGGTGACCGTCTCGGTGGCCGACGGCAAGTTGTCCTCGGTGACGATGCTCAATCCGGCCGGAAAGCCGGTCTCGGGGGCAATCTCGCCCGATGGCTTGTCGTGGACCAACACCGAGCCACTCGGCTACGACCGCGAATATCGCGTACAGGCCGACGCCTACGGGCTCGGGGGAGCGTCGAGCACCATCACCAGCTTCACCACCAGCCAGCCAGGCAACTTCACCAAGCCGTACGTTCTACCGAATCCCGGTGACATCGTGGGAATCGGTCAGCCCGTCGCGGTGCAGTTCGACGAAGCGATCACCGACAAGCTCGCCGCACAGAACGCGATCACGGTGACCACGACGCCGGCCGTCGAAGGCGCGTTCTACTGGGTCAACAACAAAGAGGTTCGCTGGCGACCGCAGAACTACTGGGCACCGGGAACGAAGGTGGACGTGGCGGTGAACGTGTACGGACGCAACCTCGGTGACGACATCTACGGTCAGGAGAACGCCACGACGTCGTTCACGATCGGCGACGCCGTCATCGCCACCGCGGACGACAACACCAAGCAGGTGACATTCAACGTCAACGGCCAGGACGTCATCACGATGCCGACGTCGATGGGTAAGGACTCCACGCCGACGGACAACGGCGTCTACATCATCGGTGATCGTTTCGAGCATCTCGTCATGGATTCGTCGACCTACGGCGTACCGGTCAACTCGTCGACCGGATACCGCACCCCGGTCGACTGGGCGACGCGAATGTCCTACAGCGGCATCTTTTTCCACTCTGCACCGTGGTCGGTGGGGCAGCAGGGTTACTCGAACGCCTCGCACGGTTGCCTGAATCTGAGCCCGACCAATGCCAAGTGGGTCTACGACAACACCAAACGCGGCGACATCGTCGTGGTGAAGAACACCGTGGGCGGAACGCTGTCGGGTACCGACGGCCTCGGTGATTGGAACATCCCGTGGGACGAGTGGAAAGCGGGCAACGCCACCACGGTCTGATCGGATTCGATCAGCTGCGGTCGCGGGTCTGGTACAGCGACGGGTCGATGCCCAGCGTCTTCAGATACGCCACCGGTTCGATACTCGACCCGTTGTTGCGGACCTCGAAGTGCAGATGTGGTCCGGTCGAATTTCCGGTGCTGCCGACCGCGCCGAGTACGTCTCCCGGTGCCACCTCTTCGCCGACGGACACCGCGATGCTGGACTGATGGCCGTAGTAGGTCTCGGTATTACCGCTCTTGATCCGGACGAGCTTGCCGTACCCGTCGCCTGCGTCTCCGGCCTGCACGACTGTTCCGCCGGTCACCGCGTGGATCGGGGTTCCGCTGTCGGCCGCCAGGTCCACGCCCTGGTGATACTGCGCGCCGTTGCCGGTCGGGTTGTTGCGTCCGCCGTAGCCCGAGGTGATGCGGTACTTGCCTGCGTCGATCGGGAGCACCGCGCCGCCGAGTCCCACGGTGGGCGGTGCGGTCGGTAGCTCGATCTCGGGGAGGTCCGACGTACTCGGGGCGTCGGATGTATCCGGCACCGACAGCACGTCACCGTCGAGCACGATGGCCGCGACCTGGTTGATCAGTACGCCGGTGGCGTCGAGTACGGCCGCGAGGATGGCGGCGCGTTGCTGGGCATCGGGCTGGGGGATCGGGATCTGAGGTAGTTCGATCGTGGGTTGAGCGGTGGCCACCGCTGGGCTGAGCAAGCCGGTTGTGCCGATGCACAGTGCTGCCGACAAGATCGAACCCGCTATGACTCTGTGCATTCTTCGACCCACGAAAAGCCTCCTCGTCTGCGTCCTGTGCGCACCGTCGGATGGGTGTGCGCAGGGCGTAAGAACATGTTCGGTGACGCTTCGGGGCACGCTGAACTCACGTAGCAGAAAACACATGAATCACATTGGTACTTTTCTTCCCCAAAAGTGCCAGTAGTAACCGTACGTCACATCAACCCCACAGGAAACCTGAAAAGTGAATTACACCAACGTAATTCGAGGTCAGGGTGGGTGCGTCGCGTCCACGACCACCCCGCAACGGGTGACATGAACGCACGAAAAAGGCCGGTCTCACGAGGAGACCGGCCTTCTTCGTATGGGGTGAGCGACGGGACTCGAACCCGCGACATCCAGGATCACAACCTGGTGCTCTACCAGCTGAACTACGCCCACCATTGCACGCGTCCGCAGAACCGTTTCGGGCTCTGCATCAGCAGCGTCGACAATACTAGCGGGTTGAATCCGCGGTTGCTAATCCGCCCCTGATTGCGTGTCGAGATCCTGAACAACGGCCGCGATGTCGCTGGTAGACGGCCCCGGAGGAGCCACGAAAGCTGTCCGGCGGTAGTACTGCAGCTCTTTGATCGACTCCTTGATGTCCGCCAGGGCGCGGTGCGCAAGGCCCTTGGCCGGCTGTCCGTAGTAGATCCGTGGGTACCACCGTCGGGACAGTTCCTTGATCGAGCTGACGTCGATCATGCGGTAGTGGAGGTAGGTGTCGAGCGCGGTCATGTCGCGAGAGATGAAACCGCGATCGGTCCCGATCGAGTTGCCTGCGAGTGGAACCGTCCCGGCGACCGGGACGTGCTCCTTGATGTACGCCAGTACGCGCTGCTCGGCTTCCTCGAGAGTCACCGTCGATGCGCGTACTTCGTCGGTCAAGCCGGACTTGGCGTGCATGTCCGTGACGACGGGAGGCATGTTCGCCAATGCGTCGTCGTCGGCATGGATGACGATGTCCACACCCTCCCCGAGGATGTTGAGCTCGCTGTCGGTCACCAGCGCCGCAATTTCGATCAGCTTGTCCTTGCTCAGATCCAAGCCGGTCATTTCACAGTCGATCCACACGAGTTTGTCCTGCACGCGCTCCACACTAGTGCGAGCCGCGATGCCACTAGGGTTTGCGGTGGCGATCGAACCAGTTCAGTACCAGCACACGTTCACGAAAGGACGCGGGATGACAGTCGACCCGACGCAGCCGGCACCCACCCTCAGTCCCGCGGAGCGGGCGAAGGCAGCCAAGGCTGCCGCAGTGGAAGCCGCGCGGGTGGCAGCCGAAGCATTGGCTGCAGCCGACGCCGCCGAAGCCGAGGCTCTCGCGGCCGAACAAGGCCAGGCATCGCCGGTAACCGGTAAGGCTGCCGAGATTGCGGCCGGATACGTCTCTTCGGGTGCCGCTTTGGAGCTCGGAACCGTGATCCTGGACGGCGTCACCGACACCGCCGCCCGCATTCGAATTCCGTTGGCGACATTGAACCGGCACGGTCTCGTTGCCGGGGCCACGGGCACCGGCAAGACCAAAACGCTGCAGGGAATTGCCGAACAGCTCTCTGCAGCAGGGGTTCCGGTCGTCATGGCCGATGTGAAAGGTGATTTGTCCGGGCTGTCTCGGCCGGGGGAGGACAACGAGAAGATTCGCAGCCGCGCTGCCGACACCGGCCTCACGGACTGGGGTCCGGCCGGATATCCGGTCGAGTTCCTTTCGCTCGGCACCGAAGGAATCGGGGTACCGGTTCGCGCCACCATCACCGCGTTCGGGCCGATCTTGCTCAGTAAAGTGTTGGGATTGAACAATACTCAGGAGTCCACGCTCGGTCTGATATTTCACTGGGCCGACTCTCAGGGGCTCGCCCTGCTGGACCTCAAAGACCTCCGGTCGGTGATCATGCACCTGACGAGTGACGAGGGGAAAGCGGATCTCAAAGGTATCGGCGGGGTTTCCTCGGCAACCGCGGGCGTCATTCTGCGCGCGCTGGTCAATCTCGAAGCAGACGGGGGCGACACGTTCTTCGGTGAGCCGGAACTCGAGACCGAGGACCTGCTGCGCGTCGGATCCGACGGCCGAGGCGTCATCACTCTGTTCGAACTCGGAGCGCAGGCATCGCGGCCGGTGATGTTCTCGACGTTCTTGATGTGGGTGCTCGCCGACCTGTTTCAGACGCTTCCCGAGGTCGGCGATATCGACAAGCCCAAACTGGTCTTCATCTTCGACGAAGCACACCTGCTGTTCGCCGACGCGTCCAAAGCGTTTCTGCAGCAGGTGGAACAGACCGTCAAGCTCATCCGCTCGAAGGGCGTCGGCGTCTTCTTCTGCACGCAGCTGCCCACCGACGTTCCCAACGACGTGCTCTCGCAATTGGGCGCACGTATTCAGCATGCTCTGCGCGCCTTCACGCCCGATGACCAGAAGGCGTTGAACAAGACGGTGCGCACCTACCCCAAGACCGACGCATACGACCTCGAAAAGGCACTGACGTCGCTGGGGACCGGTGAAGCCATCGTGACGGTGCTCTCGGAGAAGGGCGCGCCGACACCGGTGGCGTGGACGAAGATTCGTCCGCCCCGATCACTGATGGACACCATCGGAAACGACGCCATCACTGCTGCCGCGTCGTCGAGCACCCTGTCCGCGAAGTACCGCGAGACCGTCGATCGCGACTCCGCCTACGAGCGCATGAACGCACGGGTGGCGGATGTGCCTGCTCCGCAGGAAAAGTTCGATATCCCGCCGTTGCCCGCAGGCTTGCCGGACCTGCCTCCGAGTGAGCCGGACGGGCCGTCGGCCGCGGAGCGCATCATGGGCAACCCGGCGGTCAAGAGCTTCCTGCGATCGGCTGCCTCGGCGGCCGGCCGAGAGATCTCACGCAGCATCTTCGGGACCGGACGACGTCGTCGGCGCTGAGCTTGCTCAGTCGGGAGTGGAGCCCGCGGAACGACCAGGATTCGGGTACTAGTTGCCGAGTTTCTTGTAGAAGCTGCCGATGATCGGTGCGGAGAGTGCGCGCGGACTGTACTGCCCGGCAACCGACATGCCTTTGCTCAGCAGGCCCGGTACGACGCGCATCTTGTTTTTCGCCAGGCCGTCCAGCGACAATTTCGCGGTGTAGGCGCTGTCGATCCACAAGAAGTCGGGGACCATCTTGTCCACGATCGACGCGTCGGCCGGGTCCGGAGTCTCGGTACGGACCGGGCCCGGAGCGAGCAGCGTGACGTTGACGCCCGTGCCCTCGAGCTCGCCGCGCAGTGATTCCGAGAACGTGTTGACGAAGGCTTTCGTCGCGGCGTAGGTCGCATTGTTGGGGATGGCCATGTTGCCCGCCGCCGATCCCGTGATCAGGATGCCGCCGGCTCCGCGGCCGATCATGCC
Organism: Rhodococcus sp. PSi06; assembly: GCF_054960675.1. Lineage (NCBI taxonomy): Bacteria > Bacillati > Actinomycetota > Actinomycetes > Mycobacteriales > Nocardiaceae > Rhodococcus > Rhodococcus sp. PSi06. Next base: position 34,160 of record NZ_JBHNYO010000022.1, on the reverse strand, counting down.
TGGCATGACCGCCAACGTGAGGTCATGTACCGCAACGGCATTGAGCTCCACCTGATCGCGCTCGTAGGCGGGATCGAGCCCGGCCAACGGCCCGAATGTGGCAATTCCCGCGTTGTTGCACAGGATGGAGATCTCGCGCTCGGACAGCTCGGTCACCAGCTCCTGGCGCTGCTCGCGATTCGACAGATCGGACTGCCGCACCTCGACGGTGACGCCGTGCTCGGCAGTGAGCTTCGCGGCCAGCGCCTCGAGCAGCTCGCCGCGTCGGGCCACCACGATGAGCGAGTGGCCGCGGGCGGCGAGTTCGGTGGCCAGGGCTTCACCGATACCGGAGGAGGCTCCGGTGACGACGGCGCGGGCATCGGGGTTGGGCTTGGGCAGGCTCACGGTGAGACAGGCTAGCGGACAGATCAGATCGTGGCCGCGAGCCGGGTACCTTGCTCGATCGCCCGTTTGGCGTCCAGCTCGGCTGCGACGTCTGCACCGCCGATGATGTGCGTGGTGGTACCGGCGGCCTTCAGCTCGTCGAGCAGATCGCGAACCGACTCCTGCCCTGCGCAGATCACGATGGTGTCGACCTCGAGCAGACGCGCGCGCTCGTGCTTCTCACCGAACGAAATGTGCAGGCCCGCATCGTCGATACGCTCGTAATTGACGCCCGAAAGTTGCTGCACACCTTTGGCTTTCAGTGCTGCACGGTGCACCCAGCCGGTGGTCTTGGCCAGGCCTGCGCCGATGCGTCCCGGTTTGCGCTGCAGCAGGTACACCTCACGCGGTGACTGCGCGGGCACCGGAGTCGTCAAAGCCCCCGGGGCGGCCTCGGGTTCGGTCACTCCCCACTCCTGCTTCCATTCCTTCAGATCCAGGGTGGGGGAGGCGTCGGTGGTCAGGAACTCGGAGATGTCGATGCCGATTCCGCCGGCTCCGATGACTGCAACCCGATCACCGACCGGCTTGGCGTCTCGAACCAGTTCTGCGTAAGACAGCACCGAGGGGTGTTCGATGCCGGGGATGCTCGGAATGCGAGGAGTGACGCCGGTAGCGAGCACCACCTCGTCGAACTCACCTGCGATCAGCTCGGCGGCCGAGACCCGGCTGCCCAAGTGGACTGTGACGTCGGCGGTGCGGAGGGCGCTGGAGAAATAGCGGATTGTCTCCGCGAACTCCTCCTTGCCGGGAATCAGCCTGGCGATACCGAACTGACCGCCGATTTCTTCCCTGGCCTCGAACAGGCTGACGGCATGGCCGCGTTGCGCAAGGTTGAGGGCTGCCGCCAAGCCTGCGGGCCCGGCTCCGACGACGGCAACCTTCTTCGTCTTCTTCGTCGGCAGCAATTGCAGGTCGATCTCGCGACCTGCGCGGGGATTGACCAGGCAGGAGACCTTCTTGTGGACGAAAGCGTGGTCGAGGCAGGCCTGATTGCAGGCGATGCAGGTGTTGATCAGATCCGCGGAGTCGGTGGCTGCCTTCTCGACCCAGAACGGATCGGCCAGCATCGGCCTGGCCATCGCGATCAGCTGCGCGTCGCCGCGGGCGAGAATGTTCTCGGCGATCTCGGGCATGTTGATGCGGTTGGATGCCGCAACGGGGATGGTGACGTACTTCTCCAGCTTGCCGGTGATGTCCGCAAATGCTGCTCGCGGAACCGAGGTGACGATGGTCGGCACCCGCGATTCGTGCCAGCCGATGTCGGTGTTGATGATGTTCGCGCCTGCGGACTCGACGTCCTCGGCCAGGGCGACGATGTCGTTCCAGCTCTGGCCCTGTTCCACGAGGTCGGCCATCGACAACCGGAACACGATGAGGAAGTCCTGGCCCACCGCCGCCCGCGTCTGTCGCACGATCTTCACGGCCATCCGACGGCGATTCTCCGCCGAACCGCCCCACTCGTCACGCCGTTTGTTGGTGCGCTCGGAGAGGAACTGGTTGATGAAGTATCCCTCGCCGCCCATGATCTCGACGCCGTCGTAGCCGGCGCTCTGAGCGAGACGGGCACAGCGCACGTAGTTTCGGATCTGCCAGCGCACGCCTCTCGACGTCAATCGCCGCGGCCGAAAAGGGTTGATGGGAGCCTTGATCGACGAGGCCGACACGCTCAGCGGTTGATACGAGTAGCGCCCGGCGTGCAGGATCTGCAGCGCGATCTTGCCGCCCTCGCGGTGCACTGCGGTCGTGATCCGGCGGTGCCGACGGGCCTCGAGCCGATTGGTCAGTTTGGCTCCGAACGGCAGGAGCCAACCGGTGCGATTGGGGGCATAGCCGCCGGTGATGATGAGTGCGACGCCGCCGCGGGCTCGTTCGGCGAAGTAGGACGCCAGACGGCCGGTGTCGCGGGCGCGATCTTCGAGGCCGGTGTGGATCGAGCCCATGATCACCCGGTTCTTCAGCGTGGTAGCGCCGACGTCCAACGGCGACAACAGAATCGGATACGGGCCTGCGGTGTGCTCGGTCTTCACAGCTTCTCCAATACTTCGGTGCACCACTCGGTGAATCCTTCTTCGACGCGAATCCCGCCGCGCAGCACCAGGTATTGATGCAGCGCGGTCCCGGAGAGGGCTGCGGGGTCCGGAAAATCCTGCTTTTCGATCAGTCGGTAGACGTCGAGGCGGGAGGCATGAACATCGCGATGGCGGGCGACTTCGACCTTCAGCGCGTCGATGTCACCGTTGGCGGCACCGCGAATCTTGACCGCGAGCTCCTCGCGTAGCTGCGAGGGATCGGTCGGCGCGGCGATCCAGCGATCGAGCTCGGCGCGTCCTGCGGCGCTGACCGAGTAGACCTTCTTGTCGGGACGGCCGTCCTGCGCGACAGCCTCACCGGTGATCCAGCCGGCCTCGTCCATCCGCGTCAGCGTTCGGTAGATCTGCTGATGCGTTGCGCTCCAGAAGAACCCGATCGACTTGTCGAACCGGCGGGCGAGCTCGTACCCCGAGCCACTGAGCTCGGCGAGAGAAACCAGAATTGCGTGTTCCAAAGCCACCACCGCAGTATGTATGCAACGTGGTGACTATGCAACTAGGTGCACCAGAGATATACGGTTCCGCGGTCTAGTCTTGGCAACCATGGGAACCCAGCCGGAGGCCGCTGTCGTCGGAGTCGCAACCACTCGCAAACAGGTCACCGCCTGGGGGTTCTGGGATTGGGGCTCGGCTGCGTTCAACGCCGTGATTCTCACGTTCGTGTTCTCGGTGTATCTCACCGACGCCGTCGGCGACGACCTGCCCGGCTCGATCTCGGCCACCACCTGGTTCAGCTGGTCCATCGCGCTGTCGAGCGTCGTCATCGCGCTGTTGGCACCGGTCTGCGGACAGTATTTCGATGCGCGCGGCAAACGCAGGTGGTTGCTGGGGGTGTTGACCGCACTGACCGTCGTGGCCATGGCCGGCCTGTTCTTCGTGAAGGACGACTACCACTACCTCTGGCTCGGCCTGGTGCTGCTCGGACTCGGCTCCATCATGTTCGAGTTGGCCAGCATCCCGTACAACTCGATGCTGCGACAGGTGTCCACTCCGGAGAACATCGGCCGAGTGTCCGGATTCGGTTGGGCCATGGGCTATTTCGGCGGCATAGTGCTGCTTCTGCTGTGCTACCTGGGCTTCATCGTGGGTGACGGCGACACTCGGGGCGTCCTGGGACTGACCACCGACGGTGGCCTGAACATCAGACTCGTCGCCGTACTCGCGGCGGTATGGTTCGCGGTCTCGGCCATCCCGGTGATGCTGGCAGTTCCCGAAGTGCCCAAGGCCGTTGCCGATCCCCAGGCAGCACAGGCCGGGTTCGCAGAGTCCTATCGCGTTCTCTTCCGCGACGTGCGCGAGTTGTGGAGCGCAGACCGGCGGGCCGTCTACTACTTGATCGCGAGCGCGCTGTTCCGGGACGGGCTGGCGGGTGTCTTCACCTTCGGGGCCGTCCTCGCCGTCAGTGTCTACGGCATCGGCGCGGCGGACGTACTGCTGTTCGGCGTGGCCGCCAACGTCATCGCAGGCCTCGGGGCCATCGTCGCCGGACGGTTCGACGACAGAATCGGCCCCAAGAAGGTCATCGTCTTCTCGCTCACGTCCATGATCGCGGCCGGAACAATTCTGCTGTTCGTGTCGGGACCGACGATGTTCTGGATCTTCGGCCTGATCCTGTGTCTGTTCGTGGGTCCCGCGCAATCGTCCGCGCGTACCTTCCTGGCCCGGCTGGCACCTCCCGGGCGCGAAGGTCAGTTCTTCGGACTGTTCGCGACGACGGGTCGTGCCGCGTCGTTCCTCGCGCCGTCCCTGTTCGGTCTGTTCGTGTGGATGTTCGACGCCGACCGCGCGGGGATCGCCGGGCTGATCATCGTCCTGGCCGCCGGACTGCTGGCGCTGCTGAAGGTGCGGGCTCCCGAACGCGTCTAGACGGACTCGATACGGGCGAGGATCTCCGCTGTCAGTTCCCCCGGGGCTTCCTCCGGAATCCAATGGGAGACGCCGTCGAGTTCGACGAATCGGTACGGCGCATCGACGAATTCGCCGCAACGCTCGGCACCTGCTCGGCCGATGGCGGTGTCGCCGTTGCTCCAGACATAGGTAGTGGGGACGGTGACCGGCGGTAGGTTCGCGAACTCCCTGGTCATGGCGGCGTACCAACTCGATGCAGCCGTCAGCGCCCCGGGGACGGCGAGATGCCGAACGTACTCGTCGTCCAGGCTCTCGGCACCGAACATCGCGCGCAGACGCTGCGCGTCGTTCTCCACCAGGACTCGCTCGGCCTTCTCCGGCTCCCGAAGCAGACCGAAGTACTGCGACCGCTTCTGCTGATCCGGATCCTCGCGGATCGCCCAGTTGAACGCCGCCGAGTGCGAAACCGAGGCGGCCGTGAGCGTACGGACGCGGTCGGGGTGTTCGGCCGCGACATGCCAGGCGACCACCGCGCCCCAATCGTGTCCGACCAGGTGCGCCGACGGTAGATCGAGCGCGTCGAGCAGGCCGAGGACGTCACCGGTGAGATGTTCGATGCGGTAGTGCTCGACGCCGACAGGGCGGGCACCGGGGGAGTAGCCCCGCTGATTCGGGGCGATCACGCGACAACCTGCGTCGACCAAGCCCGGTGTCACCGCGGTCCACGACGCGTTGGTCTGTGGAAAGCCATGCAGCGCAAGCACCGGAATGCCGTCCGCCGGCCCCGACGTCGCAACCTCGAACACGTACTCGCCGATACTCACCTCGGTCATGAACATCCCTTCGTAGTCGTCGTGTCGGCCGGTCAGGCCCGTCGCGGTTCCCATCGGCTCATCCCGAGCATGATCATGCGGATCTGTTTCTCGGTCCGCTCGATCAGATCTTTTTCGTTCTGGCTCCCCGGCCTGTCCACTTCCAGCAGACCGACCACGGCAGTGAGCATCGTCGAGACGAGCAGATCTGCGGTCATTTCCAGATCCACGATGTCCCAGCGTTCGAGTCCCGGCATACGCGAGAGGTCGATGGTCAGTTCGCTGACGAACAGTCGTAGTTCGGTGGCGAAGGCGCGCCGTACCTCGGTGACGCCGCCGTAGCGTTCACGACTGAGAAAGCGGAACTGATCCTCGTGGCTGCGAACCTGCCGCACCAGGATTCCGAAGGATTCGGTGGCCGTCCTGGCGCTCGGATTGCGTCGTGCGTCGCGCAACATCTGCCGCAGCATGCGCATGCTGTCCTCGACGAGCGCGACGCCCAAATCCTCCATCGAGGCGAAGTGGCGGTAGAACGCCGTGGGCACTATGCCGGCCGATCTGGCTACCTCACGCAGGCTGACACTGGCGAAGGATCGTTCACGAAGCAGGTCGAGGGTGCCTTCGATGAGGGCTTGGCGCGTGCGCTCCTTGCGCTCGGCGCGAGTCCCCGGTTCTGTCACGACGTCCAGTTTATGGGCGCGCATTCTGTGACCTTCCTCCCGGTTCCACCCCGGCACCGGTCGTCGGTCGCTTTTGCTCTGTAACGACGGTCACATAAACGTTGACAGGTACCGGTGTCGCTCTGTCACACTCATGTTAGTGCACAATCGTTCACTGAATGGGTCGTTGGTTTCGATCCGGTTAGGGAGGATGGAATGACGCTGCAAGAACGTCCGTCGCGAACCTCGGGTTCACGCAGGTTCTCGCTTCTTTCCCTGTTCGAGGCCATGGCCACGCCCCACGCGCTCGATCGGTATCTCGAACTCGTCGATCCTATGACGACAGTTCGCGACTTGCGCGGAGAAGTGACCGAGATACACCGGTCCACCGAGGACTCGTTGACGCTCACCATCCGCCCGACGCGTCAGTGGAAAGGCTTCAAGGCGGGTCAGTTCGTTCAGGTCGGCGTCGTCATCGACGGAGTTCGTCAGACGCGCTGCTACTCGCCGGCCTGCTCGCAGCACCGCAAGGACGGCCGTATCGAACTGACGATCAAGGCTCATCCCGAGGGCTTGGTGTCGCAGTATCTGCACAAGAACGCGCACGTCGGCCTCGTGGTCAGCCTGTCGCAGGCGGACGGAACCTTCGAGCTTCCCCAGCCCCGTCCGGCCAAGACTCTGCTGATCAGCGGAGGCAGCGGGATCACGCCGGTGCTGTCGATGCTCAGGTCGCTGCTGGACGAGGGGTACAGCAGCGACCTGACCTTCCTGCACTACGCGTTCACCGAGAACGACGTCGCGTACAAGAAGGACCTGGAGAAGATCGCCGCCGAGCACGAGAACGTCAACATCGTGTTCGCGTACACCGAACAGAAGACCGGCGGAGACCTGTACGGGTTCTTCGGTCGAGAACACCTCGAGGCCGTGGCCCCGTGGTTCGAAGACGCAGACACGTTCCTCTGTGGCCCTCCCGGGCTGATGAAGGGCGTGCGGTCCTTCTTCGACGAGGCAGGCCTCGGCGAGCGGTTGCACCTCGAGGAGTTCACGCCGTCGTTCGCCACCGTGGGCGACGACGTCACCGGAACCACTACCTTCTCCGGCAGCGACGTGTCCTCGGAGAACGACGGCGAGACGCTGCTCGAGCAGGCCGAGGCCGCCGGTCTCTCGCCGGCCAACGGCTGCCGCATGGGGATCTGCTTCACCTGCACCTCGGTGAAGAAATCCGGTTGCACCAAGAACATCAAGACCGGTGAGACCGACACCGAGTCAGACAAGAAGATCCAGCTCTGCGTGTCCGTCGCCGTAGGCGACGTCGACATCGACATCTAGGTCCGCTCGACACCTTTCGACACACAGCCATCTCGACCCGATCGAATTGGAGATCATCAGATGCTCGGAACGATTCTCTCGATCCTGCCCACCGCGGTCCTGCCGTTTCGCCGCAACGAGACGTTGCCGGACGAGCCCACCGTGCTGACCTACGAAGAGGTCGAGGAGCTCGGCCGCGAGCTCGACGCCCTGCGTGCCCGCACCGTCGCCAAGCTCGGTGACGAGGACCGCGAATACATCTACAAGATCATCAAGGCGCAGCGCGGCCTGGAAATCACCGGACGCGCCCTGATGTACCTGCCGTTCCTCCCGCCGGCGTGGCTCGCCGGTGTCGGGGCCCTCGGCGTCGCGAAAATTCTCGACAACATGGAAATCGGCCACAACGTCATGCACGGCCAGTACGACTGGATGCGCGAGCCCGGCCTCAACTCCGAGGTGTTCGAGTGGGACACCGTCTGCCCGGCAGATCAGTGGAAGCACTCGCACAACTACATGCACCACACGTTCACCAACATCGTCGGCATGGACCGCGACATCGGTTACGGCGTCCTGCGTATGGACCAGGAACAGAAGTGGAACCCGTACTACCTGGGCAACCCGGTCTACGCATTCCTGCTGATGACGTTCTTCGAGTGGGGCGTCATGCTGCACGACCTCGAGACGGAGAACATCGTCGCGGGCAAGCGAAAGTGGCACGACGTGAAGCCGCTGCTTCAGGGCATGTGGCGCAAGGCCGGCAAGCAGGCGCTCAAGGACTACGTCATCTTCCCCGCGCTGACCGGACCGTTCTTCGCCTCCACCGTGGTCGGTAACGTCGCGGCCAACCTGATCCGCAATGTGTGGACGTACTCGATCATCTTCTGTGGCCACTTCCCGACGGGAGTGCAGACGTTCAGCCAGGAAGAGACCGCCGACGAAAGCCGCGGTGAGTGGTACGTGCGTCAGATGCTGGGGTCGGCAAACATCGAGGGTAGCCCGCTCTTCCACATCATGTCCGGCAACCTCTCGCACCAGATCGAGCATCACCTCTTCCCCGACCTGCCCGCGCACCGCTACCCGCAGATCGCGCCCGAGGTGAAGGCGCTGTGCGAGAAGTACGACCTCCCGTACAACACCGGCGGCTTCTTCCATCAGATCGGCACCGTCTGGGGCAAGATCTTCAAGCTCGCCCTGCCCAACTCGCTCACGGGGTCGGCAGCTCCAGCCCCTGTTATCGTCGAGCGTAAGAAGACCAGCGCAGCGTGACGACTACGAAGGGGGCGGTCCTGTTGGTGGGAAAGTTCGAGCGCAACAAGGACACCGTGCAGGAGTTCACCGAATCCGCCGCCACTCACGTCGGCCGGATCGTGGTGATCATCACCGGAGCCGTCCGCGACGTGACCCGTGAAATCGGAGACCTGATCACCGACGGCATCGAGATGCGCGAAGCCGCGAAGAAGGCAGAACGTGACGCGCCTCTGGGCACCGTGATCAACGGAGAATTCGAGACCCGCGACCGTCGCTGACCGACCGTACGATCGACTACGCCGCCCGAGCAATGCTCGGGCGGCGTAGTCGTGTCTCGGACGTAGAACCTAGCGTCGGCGCAGTCGCCACAGCGACGTGGTCTCGCGAGCGCGAGCCTCGTGCAACACGTCGGAGGCATCGGTCACTCGTGGATGCGACGGCACGGTATCGAGCCGATCGACGACGGTCAGGCCGGCTTTGTCGATCGACGCGAGCAGTTCTGTGCGCGTTGCCAATCCGAGCAACTCGGCGAGGTCCGACAACACCAGCCAGGCCTCGCCGTCGGGCGTGAGGTGTCCGCCGAGGCGGCTGAGAAACGACTTCAGCATGCGAGAACCGGGATCGTAGACGGCATGCTCGATCCCCGACGTCGGCTTGGTGGGGATCCACGGCGGGTTGCAGACGATCAATCCCGCGCGGCCGCTCGGGAAGATGTCGGTCTGGACCACCTCGACGCGATCGGAGTACCCGAGGGCGTCGATGTTCGCCTGTGCGCAGGCGACCGATCGCGGGTCCTTGTCGGTAGCGACCACGGCAGGCACGCCCCGGCGCGCGAGTACCGCCGCGAGCACACCAGAGCCCGTCCCGATGTCGAAAGCCCGGTCCACGGCTGGCAACGGCGCATCGGCGACGAGCTGGATGTACTCGCCGCGGACAGGGGAGAAGACCCCGTAGTGCGGGAGGATCGAGGCGTCCAGAGCCGGTACGAACACGCCCCTGCGGCGCCACTCGTGCGCGCCGATGATGCCGAGCAATTCCCGCAGCGACAGCACACACGGCGACGCGTCCGGACCCAGCGCTTCCGAAACGGCCGCTCGCACATCCGGTGCTCGGCCGAGATTTAGACGCAGATCCGAATCGAGTTGCACCAGAAGCATTCCCAATACCCGGGCACGACGCGCCTGGTACTGACGATGCAGGTGAAACTGTTCGGTGGGAGACGCGTTCTCGGGCGGTGTGGCCGGGGGTAGCCGCCGCGTCATCGCAGACAGGAGCTGCCGCGCGTTGTTGTAATCGCCACGCCACAGCAGTGACTCGCCGATCGTCGCCAGCTTGTAGGCCACATCCGCCGTGGTGGCGTCATCGACGATGCGGACCACGCGCGGTGGTGGTGCACCGTTCTCGGACTGCCATCGCGCGGACCGTTCGGTACCGTCCTCGACCCACGTGACGTTCATGCTGCGACGTGCGGGTACTCCGCACTGCGGTGTTGGAAGGCAAGGATATTGGGGTTGACGATGACGCCCTCCTTGATTTCGATCGATCGCTCGATGGTGGAATCCGCGCTCCACGCCGAGGGGCCGTCGAGCACGATCCGCAGGTACGGCAACAGCGATTCGCTGATCTCCCAGGTGGCCGAATTCCACAGGTAGGACGGACTGTGGTCGACGGCGTAGTACCGGACGTTGTTGCCCACGGTGAACATGGGATCGGCGAACGACGTGGGCTTGGCCCACTCGAATCCCATACCCTCGTCGCAGGAGACATCTACCACGAGGGTGCCGGGTGCGAGGGTGGGTAGGTCCTGGTTCGTCAGGAACGTCAACGGCGAATTGGTATCCTGCAGAACACAATTGACGATTACGTCGTGGTCGGCCAAGAAGCGTGACAGCGGTACTCGACCGTCCGGAGTGAGTGCTCGACTCTGGCGAGGATCGGCGTCGTCGAGATCGAAATTGACGATGTTGGCCGAATGGATCGGAGAACTCACCGCAGTGACTCCGCGTTGCGTGAGCACGTCCACATCGTGAATGCCGTGGGCGTTGAGGGCCGTGACCGCACCGCGAGCGGTGGCACCGAATCCGATGACCGCAGCACGCAACCGGCGGCCGTAGTCCCCGGTGGATCCGATCAATTGCAGCGCGTGCAGCACCGAGCAGTAGCCGGCCAACTCGTTGTTCTTGTGGAAGACATGCAGATTGAACGAGCCCTCGTTGGTCCAGTGGTTCATGGCCTCGAACGCGATCAGTGTCAGCCTGCGATCGACGGCGATCTGGGTGAGCTTTTCGTCCTGTACACAGTGCGGCCAGCCCCAGAGTGTCTGCCCCGGCCGTAAGGATGCAAGATCTTCCGCCTGCGGCTTGGGCAACAGAATCACGTCGCACTCGGCGACGAGTTGGTCGCGGGTGCGAATACCGGCTACCTGCGTAGCCAGCTGATCGTCCGAAATTCCGAACGGTTCACCGTAGCCGGACTCGAGAAACATGCGACCCCGAATATCGGCATCGATTCGATCGAAGTGAAGTGGATGGATCGGAAGTCGACGCTCATCGGGCTTGCGCGAACGTGAGAGGACTCCGAGAGTGAGCTGATGCACGTATGACCCTTCGTTACCTCCAAGTCAACCACAGCGAGCTGGGGCAGATTACGTTCGCGCTGGTCAGCACATGGCTATCGTTCGTGGGTCAGCTCGGGTACCTCGGCTGCCTCGGCAATATGCGCTGATGCCGCACGCAACGTCGGGATGAACCCGGCCAGAACGAGGGAGAGGACGGCGGCACCGGCGGCTACACCCATCGTGACGTGGAAAGCGGCTTCCGACGGAATCTCTCGGCCGCCTGCGCTGACGGTGAGCTGAGCCAGGATGACGCCGGCGACCGCGCTGGCGAACGACGTTCCGAGAGAACGCATGAGCGTGTTGAAGCTGTTGGCCGCTCCGGTTTCCGACGCCGGAACCGCGCCCATGATGAGTGCAGGCATCGCGCCGTACGCAAGGCCGATGCCTGCGCCGATCACCAACGAGATCAAGACCAGTAGCCAGACGGCATCCAAGGTGACGGCACCGATGAGGTAGCCGACCGCAATGACCGCGGCACCCAGCATCAGTGTCGTTTTCGGGCCGCGTGTGGTGGTGATACGGGCCGACAGTGGGGCGACGAACATCATGACGATGCCCGAGGGGGCCATGACCACACCAGCGGCGAGGATCGACTGGCCCAATCCGTATCCGGTCTCGGTGGGCAGTTGCAGAACCTGCGGGAAGACCAAAGACATTGCGAACAAGGCGAATCCGATGGCGATCGAAGAGAGGTTGGTGAACAGGATCTGGCGCCGCATGGTCACTCGAAGGTCCACGAGGGGTAGCGGTGTGCGTAGTTCCCACCAACCCCAGAACAGAAACGCAGCGGCGGACAGCGCCAACAGCCCTATCGTCGTTCCGCCGGTCCAGCCCCAACTCGAACCCTTCGAGATCGCGAGAAGCAACGACACGAGCGCGATCGACAGTGCGGCGGCACCAGGGAAGTCGAAGCTGCCCCCTGCTCGTACCGTCGATTCGGGGACGACGACTACGACGAGCACGGTGACGACGACGCCCAGAGCGGCCGACGTCCAGAAAAGAAAGTGCCAGTCTGCGTACTCGGCGATCAATGCGGCGGCCGGCAGGCCGAGCGCTCCGCCGATTCCGAGCGAGGCACTCATGAGTGCGACGGAACCGGCGAGTTTCTCGCGGGGCAGGACGTCGCGCATCACGCTGATACCGAGGGGGATGACACCCGATGCCAGGCCTTGGAGGACGCGGCCGACGATCAGCGGCATGACGGTGTCACTGAGTGCGCCGACAACGGAACCGAGAATGAGAAGTGCGAGCCCGACCAGGAGTAAGCGTCGTTTGCCGAACATGTCGCCGAGGCGACCCATCACCGGGACGGCAACCGCGCCGGCCAGAAGTGTTGCCGTCACGACCCACGCGGTGTCCGATGCAGGGGCGTTCAGCAGGGTCGGCAACTGCGGGATGATCGGAATGACCAGTGTCTGCATCAATGAGACGACGATGCCGGCGAACGCCAGAACTGCGACGATGCCGTTGGTGCCGAGTGCTTTCGGTGCCGCGCCGTCCGGTGAAAGTGCAGGCATGCCACTCCTCTGGTAATCGGTTGGTAAAGTATTTAAATCGACTGACTTAAACAAGTTAAGTCATATGATTGAACGTGGCAAACGGAGGGTGTAGATGCACAGCGACGACACGCGCGACGTGATCTTGGTGGCCGCTGAACGGCTGTTCGCCGAGCGTGGTGTGCTCGCGGTGTCCAATCGTCAGGTCAGCGAGGGTGCGGGACAGCGAAACAGTTCGGCTGTCGGCTACCACTTCGGCACCAAGAACGACCTGGTACTGGCGATCGTCGAGAAACATGCGCGGCTCATCGAAGATCACCGCACCCGGATGGTGGCGGACGTCGAGGGGTCTACCGATCTCCGTCTCTGGATATCGTGCCTCGTTCTTCCCTACATCGAGCATCTTGCATCGATCGGTGAATCCTCGTCGTACGCCCGGTTCAGTGCGCAGGTCATGACGGATCCCACACTGCGCGGACTGATCTACGAGACGGCTCTGGAATCGCCCGCCCTACGCCGAATTCTGGAGGGAGTGCGCAGTTGCGTCGGCGATCTTCCGGAATCTGTACGCAGGACGCGCGGCGACATGGTTCGGCAGTTGATCGTGCACATGAGCGCCGAGCGAGAAAGACACAATCCCGAGGGTTGGACGGACTTCGGAACGGATCTCGTGGACGCCATGGTCGGGTTGTGGAGTGCGCCGGTCACCCGGTGACATCGCCGGTCTCGGTGAGCGCGAACCTAACGTGCCATGTGCATTGTGCCTGGTCTCGAGTGTGCCCCCGGCAGGATTCGAACCTGCGACCAAGGGATTAGAAGGCCCTTGCTCTATCCCCTGAGCTACGGAGGCTGGCGCGTGCGGGCAAGCCCGCTCGAGCACGGTTGACGAGTGTACCTTTCCTTACACGCCGATCGCGCAGGCATGGGTTGGGCGACGGCACCAGCGGGAAAGCGATGATCTCGAACATCGCTCGTACCCAGGTGAGGGAGATCGAATGCAGGACGTGCTCGACGACGCGCTGCACTCGTGGCGCTCCGGCGACATCGCGGCAGTGGCAACGGTGATCCGGACCTTCGATTCCGCGCCGCGTCCGGTGGGAGCGTCGATGGTGGTCGGCTCGGACGGTGCGGTTGCCGGTTCGGTGTCGGGCGGCTGTGTGGAAGGGGCCGTCTACGAGCTCGCGCAGGACGTCCTGCGCACCGGCCTTCCGGTTCTCACTCGATACGGAGTGTCCGACGACGAGGCGTTCGCCGTGGGGCTCACATGCGGCGGAACGCTCGACGTTTTCGTCGAGGCACTCTCGCAGCACACGTTCCCCGAGTTCGGCTCTGTCGTGGAGGACGTGCGCAACAACGTTCCCGTCGCGGTGGCGACCGTGATTTCGCACACCGATCCGGAACGCATCGGCCGGAGAATGGTCGTCGGAGAAGGAGGTACCCGCGGTTCACTCGGCAGTGCGCGGGCCGACGCGGCCATCGCCGACGACGCGAAAGGGCTTCTGGCAGCCGGCCGTTCGGCGGTCGTGACGTACGGGCCCGACGGTCAGCGACGAGGTGAGGGCATGGAAGTGTTCGTGTCCAGCCACGCACCGCCGGCTCGAATGTTGGTGTTCGGGGCCATCGATTTCGCCGCGGCAGTGGCGCAACAGGGTGCTTTTCTCGGCTATCGCGTCACCGTTTGCGATGCGCGTGCAGTGTTCGCTACCCCGCAGCGATTTCCCGCCGCCGAGCAGGTCGTCGTCGCCTGGCCGCACGACTATCTGGCGGCGCAGTGGTCGGCGGGGGAGTTGGACGAGCGAACTGTCGTCTGTGTGCTCACCCACGACCCGAAATTCGACGTTCCACTGCTCGAGGTGGCATTGCGCCTGCCGACTCTGGCGTTCGTCGGTGCGATGGGCTCCCGCCGTACTCACGACGACCGCACAGCTCGATTGCGGGCAGCGGGGCTGACGGAGATCGAACTCTCCCGGCTCGCCAGCCCGATCGGGCTCGACCTCGGCGCTCGTACCCCTCAGGAGACCGCGGTGTCGATCGCGGCCGAGATCATCGCGAGTCGCTGGGGCGGCACCGGTGAGCCATTACGCGCCCGACCCGGTCGCATCCACCACGACTCCGACGAGAAGGCACACGAGGGCGAGTACGACGCTGTGTAGGACTCGCCTTTCGGGTATTGCCGATCACCTCCTACTCTGGAGGTATGGCCACACCGGATCTCGACAAGACCGAACCGTCGACCGCTGCACCGTCGGCGGACGATGTGCGGACGAACCCGGATCCACGTTCGGCCTCGACGACGGTGTTCGTCACGGCCGGCGTCATCGCCGGTGTGGTTGCCGCCCTCATCGTCATGCTCTCCGCTTCCGACGCATTGGTGTTGCTCGGAATCCCGGACCCGGGCCCGGCCACCACCTACGGTCTGCCCGCCCTGCGGGCGATCGGAGAGATCGCCGCCGTCATAGCCATCGGTTCCTTCCTGCTGGCCGCGTTTCTCGTGCCGCCGCAGAAGAACGGCGTCCTCGACGTCGATGGCTACCGGGCAGTGCGCACGGGCTCGGTCGCATCCATTGTGTGGGCCGTGTGCGCGCTTCTTCTCGTTCCACTGACCTTGTCCGATACCTCCGGTCAGCCGTTCGCAGAGGCCATCAAGCCGGCAAACCTGTGGATCGCGCTCGATCAGGTGGAGATTGCCGGTGCGTGGCGTTGGACGGCGATCATGGCCGTGGTGCTGGCGATAATCTCGCGCACGGTGTTGCGATGGTGCTGGACCCCGGCGCTGCTCGCACTCTCGCTGGCGACGCTGCTGCCGATCGCGTTGAGCGGCCACTCGGCGGCGGGCGGTTCGCACGATGTCGCGACCAACAGCCTGATCCTGCACCTCGGAGCTGCATCACTGTGGGCAGGCGGCCTGTTCGCGCTGCTGGCGCACGTACGCAGGTCGGGCGCGCACACCGACGTCGCGGCGCGCAGGTTCTCCACCATCGCCGGAATCTGCTTCGTCGTCATGGGTATCAGCGGCGTCATCAACGCGTTGGTGCGGGTGTCTCCGGCCGACCTGTTCACCACCACCTACGGCCTGTTGATCGTGGGAAAGATCGTCGCATTGATCGTGCTCGGTGGATTCGGGTGGATGCAGCGACGCAACTCACTGCCGGCCCTGGCCGCCGACCCCACTGCCCGCGGGCCGTTGCTCCGCTTCGCCGGGGCCGAGGTCCTTGTGCTCGCCGCGACCATCGGCCTCGCCGTCGGGCTCGGGCGCACACCTCCGCCGGCCGCGGTCGATCCCGATCTCACACCCGCCGAGGCAGAACTCGGATACGACCTGAGCGGCCCGCCCACCTTTGCGCGCATGGCATTCGACTGGCGCTTCGACCTGATATTCGGCACCGCCGCAATCGTCATGGCCGTGGTGTATCTGATCGGCGTCCGCCGTCTGCGGTTGCGCGGCGACGCGTGGCCGATGGGCCGCACCGTTGCGTGGCTCCTGGGCTGCCTCACGCTGTTGGTCAGCACGTCCTCGGGTATCGGACGTTATTCCACGGCCGTGTTCAGCGTCCACATGACCGGACACATGATGCTCTCGATGCTGGCACCGGTCCTCCTTGCGCTCGGCGGGGCGCTGACGCTGGCGCTGCGAGTTCTACCCGCTGCGGGTAAGAACGGTGTCCCCGGTATGCGGGAATGGTTGTTGATCGGTCTGCACAGTCGCCTCTCGCAGTTCGTCACTCACCCACTCGTCGCGGCACTGATCTTCGTCGGCGGCTTCTACGTGCTGTACCTCGGCGGGATATTCGGTGCCGTGCTGGACAGCCACGGCGCGCACCTGCTGATGAATCTGCATTTCGTGCTCAGCGGCTACCTGTTCTACTGGACCGTCATCGGGGTCGATCCGTCGCCGCGCAAGATCGCCCCGGTCACCAAGTTGGCCGTGGTATTCGGTTCGCTGCCGTTCCACGCATTCTTCGGCGTGGCCCTGATGAGCATGAACACCGTCATGGGTGCGTGGTTCTACAGGACGCTCGGATTGGATTGGAACACCGATCTCCTGGGAGACCAGAAGCTCGGCGGCGGCATCGCGTGGGCAACCGGAGAGGTGCCACTGGTGCTCGTCATGCTCGCACTGCTCATCCAGTGGTCCCGCAGCGACGATCGCGACGCCAGGCGCGGTGACCGAGCTGCCGAACGAGATCACGATGCCGACCTGGCCGCACACAATGCGATGTTCGCCGAGCTGGCCCGCCGGGACCGCGCCGGCGGGCAGTAGAGCCCGCTCAGTCGCTGCCGGCGATCTTGTGCAGAAGCCGAGCCAGCTCGGTGCGTTCGGCAGGCGTGAGGTCGTCGAACATGTCCGCAGACACCTGACGTCGGGCGTCGTCGACGCGGTCGAGCAGGGCGCGGCCGGCATCGGTCAGCTGCACCAGAACTGCGCGTCGGTCGCTCGGGTCGGGAACACGGGTCACCAGATCTACCGCTTCGAGTGAGTCGACGATGTCGGTGGCCGACCGCGCAACGATGCGTAGATGCTCGGCCAGGTCGCGTAATCGAACCGAGTCCCGTTCGCGGGCCAGGACGTGCAGTGCTCGGCTCTGCGACGGGTTGAGTCCGAACGGTTCCAGGGCGGTCATGTGGCTTCGTCGGATTCTTCGGGCGACGGCCATGAACGAATCGCTCAGGTTGGGCGAGTGTCCGGTGTTCATGAGACGGATCATAGCGAGGCTTGCTAGTTACCTCATAGTGAGGTAACCTCTGCATATCGCATCAGCGATCATCACTTCGAATTCTCCGGAGACCTACTTGGAAAGCCGACCCGAACGTTCTCTTCCCGTATCCGATCCAGCACCCGTCAGCCGAGTCCTGGCTCTGTTCACGCCGTATCGGCGCAAGATTGCCCTTGTCAGCGCAATCATCGTGGCCAGCGCGGTCATCGCGCTCGCCTCTCCCTTACTTCTTCGCGAACTCCTCGATCATGCGATCCCCGACCGTGACGTCACCCTCGTCACCCTCATCGCGCTCGGCATGATCGCAGTTGCAGTCGCCACCAACACTCTCGGCGTCGTCCAGACCTGGATGTCCAACGGCGTCGGTCAGCAACTCATGCACGACCTCCGCGTACAGGTCTACTCGCACCTGCAGCGGCAGTCCCTCGGATTTTTCGCACGTACGCGCACCGGCGAGGTGCAGTCACGCATCGCCAACGACATCGGCGGTATGCAATCCGTCGTCACCAACACCGCGACGTCCATCGCGCAGAACGCGACGACCGTCGTAGCTACGGTGATCGCACTCTTTCTGCTGGACTGGAAGCTCGCGATCTTCTCGTTGATCATCCTTCCCGTCTTCGTTCGCGTCGCCCGCCGCATCGGCGACGAGCGCCGCAAGATTTCGACCAAGCGGCAGAAGTTGCTCAGCGACCTCTCTGTTCAGATCGAGGAATCTCTCTCTGTCAGCGGCATTCTGCTCGGCAAGACCACCGGTTCTGCGAAAGTGTTGACCGAGAAGTTCGCCGACCGATCTCACGAAGTGGCCGGGGTCGAACTCGCAGCCATGATGGCCGGAAAGTGGCGGATGGCCACCATCCAGATCAGCTTCGCCGTGATGCCTGCCCTGGTGTACTGGTTCGCCGGCATCACCATCGGGCAGGGGAGTGCCCTGACGATCGGCACGCTGGTCGCCTTCACTGCCCTGCAAACTCAATTGTTCCGCCCCACCATGCAATTGCTCAACACCGGTGTCGAGGTGCAGGCCTCACTCGCCCTGTTCGGGCGGGTGTTCGAGTACCTCGATCTGCCGATCGACGTTGCCGAGCCGGCACATCCGGTAGCGCTGCCTCGCGAGGCCGTACACGGCGACGTCGCCTTTCGTAGCGTCGACTTCACCTACGCCGCGGCAACTGTTCCGACTCTGAGCAATATCGACCTCGAGGTTCCGGCCGGAAGCACTCTGGCTCTGGTCGGAGCCACCGGCTCGGGTAAGACCACTCTCGGTTACCTTGTTGCGCGACTGCATGATCCGACATCCGGATCGGTGACCATCGACGGCATCGACCTGCGAGAGATGGCGTCGGAGAACATCGCCGATCTGGTCGGCGTCGTGTCGCAGGAGACCTACCTGTTCCACGCCACGATTCGAGAGAACCTTCGATTCGCCAAACCCGATGCCACCGACGAGGAGATCGTCGCAGCCGCCCGAACGGCGCAGATTCATGACTTCATCGTCGGACTCGACGAGGGTTACGACACGATGGTCGGTGAGCGAGGATACCGATTCTCCGGTGGCGAGAAGCAACGGATCGCGATCGCGCGAACCGTACTGCGGAACCCGCCGATTCTGGTACTCGACGAAGCGACCAGTGCCCTCGACAACCGCACCGAACGTGCAGTGCAAACGGCGCTGGACGGTCTGATGCACGGCCGTACGACCATCCTCATCGCGCACCGGTTGTCCACGGTGCGCGGCGCGGACCGGATCGCCGTACTCGACCACGGGGTCGTTCGCGAGGTAGGAACTCACGAATCCCTGTTGGAGCAGGGCGGCATGTACGCCCAATTGGTCAAAGCCGCAGACGATGTCGTGAACACCGTGGCAGCGTGAGTGAGACCGGGTGATGCCACTGCGGACCATCGCGGGCCGCGTCGAGTGCGAGATCGAGATCAAGAAGTCTCGCTTCGTCGCGGTTGTCGATCGCGCGGCCACCGAAGCAGATGCGCGAGCGATGATCGAGGCCGCCCGTAGATCGGAACCGGCTGCTGGACATCACTGTTCGGCGTTCATCGTCGACTTCTCGCTCGACGATCCCCGCATCGAGCGATCCAACGACGACGGTGAACCCAGTGGTACAGCAGGGATGCCGATGCTCGACGTGCTGCGGGGGCATTGCCTGACGAACGTCGTCGCGGTGGTCAGCAGATATTTCGGTGGAACCAAGCTCGGCACCGGTGGCCTGGCCCGCGCATACTCCGGTGCGGTGGCCGAAGCTCTGTCCGGAGCGTCATTTCTGACCCGGCAGCGACGCGAGATCATGACGCTCGAACTCGACCACGCCGAGGTGGGGCGAATCGAAGCAGAACTGCGAGGGCACGGCGTCGTCGTGCTGGGGACGTCCTATGCGGTTCGTGCAGTTCTGACCGTCGCGGCAGTCGACTCCGATTCGGTTGCAGCACTTGTCGCCTCGCTCACCGCCGGTCGCGTGGCTCCAGTGCCTGGCGGGCACATGTACGCGGAGATTGCGGACTAGCACAACCCCCCGACACAGCAGGGTCCGACGAGGTTCGATTCGGGCCGTTCATCCACAGGGCGTGCGTTCGTCCACATTTTGCGAACACGTTCACCACGGACGTCGTGGGCGTAGCACTCTCGAATTCGATCGCAACCACGCGATACGAATCGAGAGGCACAAGACCAATGTACGAAGCACAATGCGCCGTGATCGGCACAGTCATCACCAACCCCGTCAAGCGGTCCACCCCGACCGGCGACGAAGTCCTCAGCTTTCGGATGGCCAGCAACGCTCGGCGTCAGGACCGAAACACCGGCGAATGGACGGACGGCGGAACCCTTTACCTGACGGTCACGTGCTGGCGTCGTCTCGTTCGCGGCGTCGGAGCCTCGCTGATGAAAGGCGATCCCATCATTGCCTACGGGCAGCTGCGAACCAACGAATACACCAATCGGGACGGACTCGAACGCGCCGATCTCGAGATGAGCGCCAGTGCGGTGGGTCCGGACCTGGCGCGGTGCAACGTCTCGATCCATCGGGCGAAGGCAATGGTGCCCGACGCGGCGACGGACTCGGACCCGGGAACGGCGGAACCCTTCGACGTCGAGCGGGAATCGATCGAGGATCGTGAATCGATCGACGAGGACCTTCGAGAGTCGGTACCGGCCTGAACCACTCCCGGCGTCCGCCGTCCACGCTGCATCGGAACCTTCGATCGAGTGTGGACGGCGGATGCGGGCCGGGCGCCTTCTCGGGCGATGGTGTTCGGATGCACTCGCACCGATAAGCTGGCACCCATGGCTGAATTCATTTACACCATGAAGAAGGTGCGCAAGGCGCACGGCGACAAAGTCATCCTCGACGACGTGACGATGAGCTTCTATCCGGGAGCCAAGATCGGCGTCGTCGGCCCCAACGGCGCCGGCAAGTCCAGCATCCTCAAGATCATGGCGGGAATCGATCAGCCCGGAAACGGTGAGGCGTTCCTCGCTCCCGGTGCCTCGGTCGGCATCCTGATGCAGGAACCGATCCTCGACGACACCAAGACCGTGCGCGAGAACGTCGAAGACGGACTCGGCGAGACGATGGTCCAGCTCAAGCGGTACAACGAGATCGCCGAGCTGATGGCTACCGATTACTCCGACGAGCTGATGGAAGAGATGGGCGAGCTGCAGGAAAAGCTCGACCACGCCGACGCCTGGGAGATCGACTCGCAGCTCGAACAGGCGATGGACGCGCTTCGTTGCCCGCCGCCCGAGTCCCCGGTCACCAACCTCTCCGGCGGTGAGAAGCGCCGCGTTGCTCTGTGCAAGCTGCTGCTCAGCAAGCCGGACCTGCTACTGCTCGACGAACCGACCAACCACCTCGACGCCGAAAGCGTCCTCTGGCTCGAGCAGCACTTGGCCGCGTACTCCGGCGCAATTCTCGCCGTGACTCACGACCGGTACTTCCTCGATCATGTCGCTCAGTGGATTGCCGAGGTCGACCGCGGACATCTGTACCCGTACGAGGGCAACTACTCGACGTACCTGGAGAAGAAGGCAGAGCGCCTCGAGGTCTCGGGCAAGAAGGATCAGAAGCTGCAGAAGCGGCTCAAGGACGAACTCGCCTGGGTTCGCTCCGGTGCCAAGGCCCGTCAGGCCAAGAGCAAGTCGCGTCTGGCTCGCTACGACGAGATGGTGGCCGAGGCGGAGAAGACGAGGAAGCTCGACTTCGACGAGATTCAGATCCCCAACCCGCCGCGCCTCGGCGACGTCGTGGTCGAGGTGAAGAGCCTGGACAAGGGATTCGACGGCCGCGTCCTGATCAAGGATCTGTCGTTCACGTTGCCCCGCAACGGCATCGTCGGCGTCATCGGACCCAACGGTGTGGGTAAGACGACGTTGTTCAAGACCATCGTCGGGCTCGAGGAGCCGGACGGCGGCGAGGTCAAGATCGGCCAGACCGTCAAGCTCAGCTACGTCGACCAGAACCGCTCGGGTATCGACTCGAAGAAGACGGTCTGGGAAACGGTCTCCGACGGCCTGGACTTCATCACCGTGGGCAATTCTGAATTCCCGTCCCGCGCGTACATCAGTTCGTTCGGATTCAAGGGCCACGATCAGCAGAAGCCTGCCGGAGTGCTCTCCGGTGGTGAGCGCAATCGCCTGAACCTGGCGATGACCCTCAAGCAGGGCGGCAACCTGATCCTGCTCGACGAGCCGACCAACGACCTCGACGTCGAAACACTCGGATCGCTCGAGAACGCACTCGAAGAATTCCCCGGTTGCGCTGTGGTGATCTCCCACGATCGCTGGTTCCTCGACCGAACCTGCACACACATCCTGGCGTGGGAAGGTGGCTTCGGCGACAACGAGGCAGCCTGGTACTGGTACGAGGGCAACTTCGAGGGCTACGAGGCCAACAAGGTCGAGCGTCTCGGGCCCGACGCAGCACGTCCACACCGCGTCACTCACCGGAAGCTGACCAGGGACTGACATGCCGGGAAAAACCTTCACCTGCACACTCCAGGTGCGGTGGGGAGATTCCGATCGCCTCGGGCATGTCAACAACACTCGGTTCGTGGAGTACGTCCAGGAAGGCCGCGTTCAGTTTCTGAACGCGGCCCTCGGGGGATCCACTGGTCGCGGTGCGGTGGTGGTGCGCAGGCTCGTCACCGATTTTCTGCATCCGATTCTCGACGACTCCGGTCCGCTGACGATCGAGCTCTGGGTCACCCACGTAGGAACCACCTCGTACGGCGTCCGGCACGTGGTCAGCGATCGGGACGGAACGGTGTGTGCGGATGCCGAGGCGCTGATGGTTGCCTTCGATCTCGAGACGTCGGCGAAAAGGCCTCTGAGCGATTCCGAACGTGCCGCGCTCGGCGAATATCTCCACTCGTAGTCCCCGCGCCGTGTGAATCGGGCCTGACTCGCTGGTTCGCGAGATCCCTGCGGTTACAGGGTCTTCCACACTAGGGTCGAGGGGTCATCGACGACCGGCGATCGGCGGGCGTCGTGGAAATCCTCACGAGGGAGTACTCGAAAACCATGTCACGCTCGCTGGACCTGACCGACAACGACTGGGCCGACGGGCTCGACGACAGGCTCGTGGCCGAGATGGCCACATTGCGTGCGGAGTATTTCGAGCACACCGACGCCACCGCAGTCGGTGTGTCGGCGCACAGCCCCGACATCACGTCCTTCCGGCGGCACGTGCGACTCGCGGCCGTGCGGGCGCCGCATGTTGCGAACGTCGCCGTTCATCGCCCGAGCGAGTCGGGCTCTGCCGCCCATCAGGCGGCGGGAAGCTACGTGCAGATCGTCACCGACGACATGCCGCTGCTCGTCGAATCGATCATGTCCCTGCTCTCACGGCTCGGTATCGAATACACCGACGTGGTGCATCCCATCCTCTCGGTCCAACGAAACGACGACGGAGTACTCGTCGGCATCGATTCCGACGGTATGGCGGAATCCTGGATACACGTACAGCTGCATCCGTCCACACCCGAGGATGCCGTGGCTCGGCTGGAAGAGGAGACGAAGCGGGTACTGGCCGATGTACGACAGGTAGTCGAGGACACCAACGAGATGCGTCGGGTACAGGGTGCCGTCGCCGACCGATTGGACTCCGGGGGAATCGGCGATCCGAAGTCGGGCGTGGAGCGCCGTGATGCGGCTGCACTGCTGCGCTGGCTCGGCGACGGCCATTACACGTTGCTCGGCTATCGCCGATACGCGATTTCCGGCGAGGGCGATCGATCGGCGACCGGCGTGGCCTCGAGCAGCCTGGGTGTCATGCGCGATGCAGGTCAGCACGGAGACGGACCGGAGCCGGTGGGTGAGCGTGATCTGGTCGCTCTGACTCAAGGTGCATATCCGGCCACCGTCCACCGTGCGGTCTACCCGTACTTCGTCAGTGTGATCGACACCGAGGACTCGGCGGAGCATCGGTTCGTCGGCGTCTTCACTGTCACGGCCCTGCACGAGAACGTTCTCGACATCCCGGTGATCGAGCGGCGAGTGAGGTCGGTGATCGCCAGGTCCGGCCACGATCTCGGTTCCTTCTCCGGTCAGGCCATGCTCGAGGTGTTGCAGTCGATGCCGCGATCGGAACTGTTCGCCACGTCGGCGTCGTGGTTGTTCGACACTGCGAGTGCCGTCCTGGCGCTCGGTCGTCGACGCAAGGTGAAGCTCTTCGTACGGCCCGACGCGAGCGGGTCCTTCGTCAGTGCACTGGTGTACCTGCCTCGAGACAGATACACCACCCGTGTGCGCCTGGCCATTCAGGATCGACTGTTCCGCGAATTGGGCGGAACCTCACTCGATTACACTGCGCGCGTCACGGAATCGGATCTTGCCCTGCTGCACGTGACCGTGCGCCGTGCACCCGGGACCGCGGGGACGGAGTTGTCGGCCGAGGACATCACGCGGATCGAAGAGGCCCTCACCGACACCACCAGAACCTGGGAAGATTCGCTCGGCGACGCCGTCTCTCTCGACCGTGCTGTAGATCCGCTGCGAATCCAGCGCTACACCGACGCGTTCCCGGAGGCGTACAAGCAGGACTTCAGCCCGGCCAGGGCCGTGACCGACATCGCTCGCCTCGAAGCGCTCGGCGACGAGTCGATCGACATGCAGCTCTACCGCAATGAGCAGTCCGCGGTGGGTAGCTGGCGCTTCTCGCTGTACATCGGCGGCGCGGGTGTGTCGTTGTCTCAGGTGTTGCCCATCCTGCAGAGCCTCGGTGTCGAGGTCGACGACGAACGGCCGTACCCGGTGGTCCGACCGGACGGAATGTCTTGCTGGATATACGATTTCGGACTGTCTGCCTCGCGCGAAATGCTGCGATCGGCGATCGACGGAGACATCGACGCAGAGCTGTCCGAGGCGGGTACGGCCGACCGTGAGAGCCGCGTTCAGCACCGCTTCACCGATGCCTTCGCAGCGGTGTGGAGCGGGCGAGCCGAGGCGGACCGGTTCAACGAGCTGGTGATGCGCGCCGGCCTGCACTGGCGGCAGGCAGTGGTGCTGCGCGCGTACGCGAAGTACTTGCGCCAGGCCGGTTTTCCCTACAGTCAGTTCAATATCGAGGGGGTACTGCTGACGCATCCGCGCACGGCGCGGTTACTCGTCGGTCTGTTCGAGGCGCAGTTCGACCCCGAGGTGAGCTCGGAGGAGAACGCGCAGGCGATCGGCATCCAGCTGGGGGAGCTGATCGATCAGGTCGTCAGCCTCGACGCAGACCGCATTCTGCGCAGCATGTTCGAGTTGATTCGCGCGACGCTACGCACCAACCACTTCGTGCTCGGTGCCGACGGCGAACGTCGCGAGTACCTCTCGCTCAAGTTCGACCCGCAATCGATCGCCGAATTGCCCAAGCCGAAGCCGAAATTCGAGATCTTCGTGTACTCACCGCGTGTCGAGGGAGTGCACCTGCGTTTCGGTGACGTGGCCCGCGGCGGCCTGCGCTGGTCGGATCGACGTGAGGATTTCCGTACGGAGATTCTCGGGTTGGCGAAAGCACAGATGGTGAAGAATGCCGTCATCGTCCCGGTCGGGGCCAAGGGCGGATTCGTCGTCAAACGGCCGCCGGTGGTCACCGGCGATGCCGATCGAGATCGCCAGGCCTACGCGGAGGAAGGCAAAGCCTGCTATCGGCTGTTCATCGCCGGGTTGCTCGACATCACCGACAATCTCGATCGCGCAACAGGTTCGGTGTCGGTACCCGCAGGCGTCGTGCGCCGCGACGGAGACGACACCTACCTCGTCGTGGCCGCAGACAAGGGCACCGCGACGTTCTCCGACATGGCCAACGGCGTCGCCGCGCAGTACGGTTTCTGGCTCGGCGACGCGTTCGCCTCCGGTGGGTCGGCGGGGTACGACCACAAGGCCATGGGCATCACGGCCAAGGGTGCGTGGGAAAGTGTCAAACGGCACTTCCGCGAGCTCGGAATCGACACGCAGAGTCAGGATTTCACCGTCGTCGGCGTCGGCGACATGAGCGGAGACGTCTTCGGTAACGGAATGCTGCTCAGCCCACACATTCGTTTGCTCGCCGCCTTCGATCATCGGCACATCTTTCTCGACCCTGACCCGGCGCGGGAGTCGTCGTTCGCCGAGCGAGAGCGCCTGTTCGCGCTGCCGAGGTCGTCGTGGGCGGACTACGACACCTCGCTGATCAGCGAGGGCGGCGGAGTGTGGGAGCGGACGCGTAAATCGGTTCCCATCAGCGCAGCAGCACGCGCGGCGCTCGGCCTGGGCGATTCGGTCGAGTCGTTGTCTCCGCCGGAACTGGTGAACGCGATCCTGAAGGCTCCGGCAGATCTGCTGTGGAACGGCGGAATCGGCACCTACATCAAGGCGTCCACCGAGACCAATGCCGAGGTGGGAGACAAGGCCAACGATGCGGTTCGTGTCGACGGGATCGACGTACGGGCGGCTGTGGTGGGGGAGGGCGGCAACCTCGGTGCCACCGCACTGGGCCGCATCGAATATGCGGCAGCCGGGGGCAAGATCAATACCGACGCCGTCGACAATTCCGCAGGCGTCGACTGCTCCGACCACGAGGTCAACATCAAGATCCTGTTGGAAACGGCCATCACCAACGGCAACCTGGC
Organism: Rhodococcus sp. PSi06; assembly: GCF_054960675.1. Classification (NCBI taxonomy): domain Bacteria; kingdom Bacillati; phylum Actinomycetota; class Actinomycetes; order Mycobacteriales; family Nocardiaceae; genus Rhodococcus; species Rhodococcus sp. PSi06. Next base: position 7,836 of record NZ_JBHNYO010000022.1, on the reverse strand, counting down.
CCGCGAGGATCGAGACGAGCTACTCGCATCCATGACCGACGAGGTAGGCCGACTGGTGTTGTGGGACAACATCATGCAGAACGAACTGCTCGGCACCTCACGGTTCGATGCGCCGAATCTCGTCACCGTGCACAGTCGGGTGATCGAAGACCTGGAAGTACGGCGTGGACTCGACCGTGAGCTCGAGGCTCTGCCGACCGAGGCCGATCTACGACGACGAAAGCAGGACGGCCGAGGACTCACGTCGCCCGAACTTGCCACGTTGATGGCCCACGTGAAGCTTGCATTGGAGGCGGAACTGCTCGACAGCGAGCTTCCCGACAGCGACGTCTTCGCCCCACGGCTGCCCAAATATTTCCCCGAGCCGCTGCGGGAGCCGTACGCAGACGCGATCAAGGCTCATCCGCTCCGGCGTCAGTTGGTGGCGACGACACTGGCGAACGAGGCCATCGACTGTGGTGGAATCACGTTCCCCTACAGACTGACCGAGGACTCCGGTGCGGCGGGCACCGACGCCATTCGTGCGTTCGCCGCCGCCACCGAGATATTCGGACTCGACGAAGTGTGGAACACCATCCGTGCGGCGGATGTGCCGACCGCTGTCTCGGCCGAATTACTGCTCGAATCGCGTCGCATGCTGGACCGTGTGTCGCGATGGCTGCTGGCCAACCGCCCTCAACCACTGGCTGTCGGTGCGGAGATCAGTCGATACGCCGATCAGGTTCGAGCTCTGCAACCGTCGATGACCCAGTGGATCTCCGGGCACCAGGCGAGTGATCTGGACGCGCGGTCGGGAGCCGCGATCGAACGGGGTGCACCGGCCGGGCTCGCCCGGCGCATCTACGGCCTGCTCGACGTGTACTGCCTACTCGACATCATCGATATCGCAGACATTGTCGATCGAGACGGAGCCGAGGTGGCCGAGCTGTATTTCGCGCTCGACGCACACATCGGAATCGACTGGCTGCTCACCGCCGTCTCCAAGTTGGCCCGTGGGGATCGTTGGCACTCGTTGGCGCGCTTGGCCCTTCGCGACGATCTGTATTCCTCGCTGAGAGGGATCACGCAAGCCGTGCTGGCGGGCGGCGAACCGGACGAGTCGGTGGCAGAGAAGATCGCGGAGTGGGAATCGACCAATTCCTCCCGACTGGCGAGATCGCGTGCGGCGCTGACCGAGATTGCCGAGTCCGGCACCCTGGACTTGGCAACGCTGTCGGTGGCCGCCCGCCAGGTGCGCAACATGATGCCCTGAATCATGCCGCCCCACAATCGGAATTCGTGACACCCGATCGAGAAGAGGAATCGACCACGTGAGTGTGCCTGCAGACCATCTGTCCGACAATCGACCCGCTGCCCAGCGAGTGGGCTTTCACGCCGACGTGGACGTGCGGTGGTCGGACATGGACGCCTATCAACACATCAATCATGCCCGGATGGTGACCCTTCTCGAAGAGGCGCGCATCCCATGGCTTTTGGTGGACGGCAGGCCGACGGCAAATCTGCGGCACGGGGCAGTGATCGCAGATCTGCACGTGAAGTATCGGGGTCAGCTTCGGCACGAGGACGGTCCTCTGGACGTGTTCATGTGGATCGACGCGGTTCGTGCGGTGGACTTCGTCGTGGGATACGAGGTACGAGCGCGAGGGGCATCGCTCGACACTCCGGCGGCGGTGGTGGCCTCGACGCAGATCGCAGCCTTCGATATCGATGCACAGCGGCTGCGCCGACTCACCCCGGACGAGCGCGCGTACCTGGTGAGCTGGCAGCGTGTATGAGCGCGTACTGACCGTTCCCGACGCGGTCGATCGAGAGAACTTGGTGACCTTCTGCACCAGGGCACTGCGGTTGGACGAGGCAGCGGTGATACGCATGAGAACCCGTGAAGGCGGCCGCGTGTCCTGTTGGGCCGGCACCGGATTCGACGCGCTGGCGGCGCGGGTGGTCAGCGGCACGGTGGTGCCCGACGACACGTCCGCTGGTGCCGACGTGCTGGCCGCCGCACTGCAGCGCGCCGAAGAGGGGATGGTCGACCCGGGATTCTCGATGGACTCTGCCTGGCGTGGAGCACTACCGCCGGACGGCGGATTCGAGCACCTCGACGACGTGCCCGCCCGGATACTCGTGGGGCTTGCGCAACGCGGCGCGGCGCTGGCCAAGGAACACGGCAGCAGCCACGGCCCGCCGAGTTCACTGCTCGAGCAGGAGGTTCTGCACGTCGCCAACGGAGCGGACGAAGTGTCGATTTCCATGCGCACCGTATTTGCTTTGACCGCAATGGGATTCGTGCCTCACAGCGGAACCGACCCCTTGACGATCGACGTCGATCCGGACCGGATCGCCGTCGACGAGGTGGTTCGGGTACGCGTTTCCCGGGTGTGGTTACGCCTGGACGCCCGCTACGGGTCGGTGTACGTTCGCCGCGCGGGGCACCAGTTGTCGCTGACTGTCGAGCGCTAGACGAGCCAGGCGGCGGCGTTGGCGTCGAGTCGGCCGTTCACCAGAGGTGCACTGACGAGCAGGATCTCGCCGGGAGGCAGGGGTATCGGCTCGTCGGATGCGTTCAAAGCGCAGATGAGACCGCCGCGTCGGCGAAACGCCAGGCAACCGGGAGGTGCTCCGTACCAATCGATCCCGGCACCGGTGAATTCCGGACGCAGAGCTCGCAACTCGAAGGCCGTGCGGTACAGACTGAGCATCGAATGGACGTCTTCGAGTTGCGCTTCTGCGGTGTGACCGTCCCACTCCGGCGGCATCGGCAACCACGTTCTATCGGTGGAGGAGAACCCGAACGGCGGCTCGTGCCCTTCCCAGGGCATCGGCACTCGGCAGCCGTCACGCCCACGTTCGGCGTGCCCGGATCGCTCCCACACCGGATCCTGCAACACCTCATCGGGCAGTTGTACGTTGGGAAGCCCCAGCTCGGCACCGTTGTAGACGAATATGGTTCCGGGAAGTGCCAATTCGACCAGAATCATGGCGCGGGCGCGGGCGTACCCGACGTCTCCTCCGCCGTACCTGGTGACCTCACGTTCGACGTCGTGGTTCGACAGCGTCCACGTCGGTGTGCCGTCGACGAGTTCGACGGCGGCCAGTGAGTTGGAGATGGCGTCGCGGATTGTCTCGGCGTCGAAATCGACACTGGCCAGACGGAAGTTGAATCCCAGGTGCAGCTCGTCCGGCCTGATGTACTCGGAGAACCGGACATTGTCCTGAACCCAGATCTCGCCGACGGTCACCGTTCCCGGATATTCGTCCATGACGGTTCTGATTCGTCGGTGCAGGTTGTGCACGCGAGGATTGTTGAAGCGCGGATCGTCGTCGTCGTTCTTCATCAGCGCATTGAGTTCGAGACTCATGTCGGCCAGGTCTGCTGGTTTGGCCATGCCGTGTGCCACGTCGAGCCGGAATCCATCCACCCCGCGGTCGAGCCAGAATCTCAGAGTGCGCGCGAAATCGTCGAACACCTCGGGGTTGTCCCAGTTCAGGTCCGGCTGCTCGGGCGCGAAGATGTGCAGATACCACTGACCGGGGGTGCCGTCGGGTTCGGTGACGCGGGTCCAGGCCGGTCCGCCGAAGATGCTCGGCCAATTGTTCGGCGGTTGCGCACCGTCGTCCCCGCGGCCGTCCCGAAAGATGTAGCGAGCGCGCTCGGCGCTGCCCCGCTGCGCGCGCAGAGCCGACCGAAACCACGGGTGCTCGATGCTGGTGTGATTGGGCACCAGATCCATCGTGACCTTGATGTCGCGAGCGTGCGCTTCGTCGACCAGCGCATCGAAGATCTCCAGGCTTCCGAACAGGGGGTCGATGTCGCGGGGATCGGAGACGTCGTACCCGTGATCGGCCATGGGCGATCGGGTGATGGGTCCGATCCAGATCGCGTCGATCCCCAGCAATTCGAGGTATCCGAGCTTGTCCCGAATGCCGTCGAGGTCACCGACCCCGTCGCCGTTGGAGTCCGCGAAAGATCGGGGATAGATCTGGTAGAACACGGCGTCCTGCCACCACAACAACTCGGGGCTTTCGATCGGATCGGTCACAAGTGGCAATAGTGCCAAACGAACGGCCGCGGAACGATTCAGGGGCGTCGAGGGTCAGGTGGGCAGGTTGCCCGCGGTCAACGCCGAGTAAAGCTTTGTGCTCATTCACATGACCGACACGTGCCTGCGGCTTTGGAAAGTGTTGTATGTTCTGGATCGGAAACCAGCAGCGGTGGAAGCCGCGCCCGACGGTGAGGACGCGACCCACGCCATGAATACGTCGACCATCGAAGCCGTACGGCTCGGAGACATTGCACTTGCCGACAGCCCCATCGAACCGACCTGGATTCTCGAAGGAGACCCACACGCGCGGGTTGCCGAGTGGTCCAAGAGCACGGACGGCACCACGACCACCAATGTGTGGGACTGCACCGCCGGCCGCTTCCGTTGGTTCTTCGCGGTGGACGAAATCGTGCACATCATGGACGGTTCGGTGACCGTGTCGAGTGACGATCACCCACCGCGCACCCTGGTCGCCGGCGATGCCGCGCTGTTTCGCGCGGGCAGCTGGACCGAATGGCACGTGGAGAACTACGTGCGCAAGCACGCCATCCTCCGGCAGCACCTGCCGCGGCCGGTGAGCTTCGCCCTCAAGGTCGCCGGAGGTCTGCGTGCCCGGTTGAGCAATCGCTCCAAGGGCGCGAACGCGCAACGCGTCGGATCGCTGTAGCGGGACGCGTCCTCTACAGCGCCGAGTTCACCATCGAATTCGCGGCCATCTCCATGTAATCGGTGAGCTGCGCACGGTGCGCTGCGTCCAACACCGACGCGTCGATGGACGCGATCGCGATGTGCATGCATCGAAGCCATGCATCGCGTTCTATTGGCCCGATGCGAAAAGGGTTGTGACGCATCCGCAATCGCGGATGGCCGCGTTCGTCCGAGTAGGTTCGTGGACCGCCCCAGTACTGCTCGAGGAACATCCGCATCCGCCGTTCGGCCGGTCCGAGGTCCTCCTCGGGGTACAGCGGCCGGACGATCTCGTCCTTGGCGACTTCCTCGTAGAACTTCGCCGTGAGCAACCGAAACGTCTCGGCACCGCCGACCGCGTCGTAGAACGTCTGCTGCGGTTCGGTCATCACACTCTCTCTCGCGTTCATCTGGTCGTTCCTGCAGACCCTCGATCGGCGTCGCTACCGATCATTGTCCCTCAGGAGCCGGACTCGGCCACGACCCCGCCCGGCCTTCCCAATGCGTACGGTGCCTTCACGCCTGCATCGTCGAACGCTTCGAGGATGTCCTGATGGAGGCGGCGCTGGACGGCCCACTGGCGTCCTGGACGCGTTTTGATCGTGATTCGGATGGTGACGGTGTCTGCGCTGACTGCGTTGACCCCGAGCATCTCCGGCGGCTCGAGAATGTCGTTCTCGAAATCGCCGGACTGCACCAGCGACGCAGTGGTGCGTTCGGCAACCTCGAGGGCGTGCTCGATGTTGGCCGTGTGGGAGATGGGCAGATCCAGAACGGCGACCGCGAAGCCCTGGCTCATGTTGCCCACGCGAAGAACTTCGCCGTTGCGGCAGTACCACACCGTGCCGTTGATGTCTCTGATGGTGGTCACCCGCAACCCCACGCTTTCGACGGTGCCGGTGGCCTCACCGAGGTCGACGATGTCGCCGACTCCGTACTGATCCTCGAGCAGCATGAAGATTCCCGACAGGAAGTCTCGCACCAGGTTCTGAGCACCGAATCCGAGTGCGACGCCGACGATTCCCGCGGAGGCGATGAACGGAGCGACATTGACGCCCACCACGTCGAGCACCGACAGAACGAACCAGGTCAGGATCATGACCGAGACGGCCGACTTGAGTACCGAGCCGATCGTGCTGGCGCGCTGCTTGCGGCGTTCGTTGAGGATTGCGCCCTTGACGGTGCTGGACGAGCGGTCGCGAAGCGGGCGCAGAAGAATAGGCGACTTTCCGCCGCTGTTGCTGGTGAAACGGTTGATCATCCGGTGCAGAACCAGGCGCAGCACAACGGCGAGCAGCAGATAGCCGAGGACCTGCAGCGGACGGTGGACCAACCAGTCGCGTCCGGTGTCGGTCAACTCGAAGGCGCGAATGTCGAGGTCCTGTAGCAGCGACAGTTCGGGTAGTGGTGATACGGACAGAAGGGTTGATACAGCCACCCGAAAAGTCTACGGAGAGACAGAAATCTTGCCAGTCTCGCTGCGCATGGCGCGTCGTGCGGCCGTCGCGAGCGCGACGACGCGAAATGTTCACCCATCGGCAACAGGAAATGCGGAGAAAAAGCCTGTGCGCGGGCGGTGCATTCGTGTTCCACTGTGAATCGTGTTCCACGCAAGCCATGCGCGGACGCCGACTGGTTCTGGAGTAACGCATGAAGAACTCGCAACACCGCCATCGACAACTTCCGCCCACTGCGGGCCGCATCGCGCACGACCAGCGTGAGACGGCCTCGGGGGCTTCTCCGCTGCGCGTGGTGCCGACGGCCCACGATGCCACGGGCGACGACGCCGTTCCGGCGTGGGTCAAGCGCCGTGTGCTGCTCCTCAACGCCACCTTCGAGCCACTGACCGCGCTTCCCATGCGCCGGGCGGTGGTTCTTCTCGTTTGTGGGAAGGCCGACGTGGTGCACGACGATCCGGAAGGACCGTTCATTCGATCGGCCGGATTCTCGGTGCAGGTGCCGTCGGTGATCAGGCTGCGGACCTTCGTTCGCGTTCCGTATCGGGCCCGAGTGCCGATGACGCGTGCGGCGCTGATGCATCGTGACCGGTTCCGGTGCGCGTACTGCGGAAGCAAGGCAGAGACGGTCGACCACGTGGTTCCGCGAAGCCGCGGAGGAGGCCATTCGTGGGAGAACTGCGTTGCATGTTGCGCGTCGTGCAATCACCGCAAGGCCGACAAGCTGCTCAGCGAGATCGGGTGGACGTTGCGCGCGCAGCTGGTGCCACCGAAGGGGCCGCACTGGCGTCTGCTCGCAACGACGAAGGAATTGGACCCGAGTTGGCTGGCCTATCTCGGGGAGGGTGCGGCCTGACGGCTGATGTCTGCGGGTAATTCGGTCACAACACCGGCCCCGACGTGGTCCTACGCGCAATTGTCGACTAACGTCACACCCTGTGAGCATTTTAGAGACCACGCTGATTTTCGGGGTGATTCCGGTTGCCATCATCGGAATCGTCGGCGCGTTGTCCTTCTTGACCGACAAGCAGCCCGGTATGGATGTTCCTCCTTACCGACTGACGGACGAGTGGACGCGCGGGCCATTGCTGTGGAGCGCAACGGACGAGGTGACTCCCTTCGGAGGCCACGGATCGCACGATGCCGACGCAGCCGACTCGATCGGAGGTGCTGCAAGTGGCAAGTGGTGAACTCGTCCGCAGCGACATCAAGGAAGAAGATCTGCCGTTCGGCGCTGCGCTGACCTCGAGCGGTCGCGTCTCGGTTGCTCACGAGTTCGGGACGACCAATCCGGAACACCTGCCGTTTGCGACGCAGGAACTGGTGGCTCTCGACGACGCCCTGACCGAGGCCACTCGACAGACGAAGATCAGGTTCAACGTCTACGTCGGCGACCTCGGGGACGATCCCGCCGTCGGTGTCGAGTCGGTCTTTCCCGGCACACCCGACGCCGTTCGATCCATTCTGATCGCCGTCGACCCCAATCGTCACGCCCTCGAGATCCGCAGTGGTAAGCGAGTGTCGAACCGAGCAACCGACCGGGTTGCGCAGTTGGGTGTGACCGCCGCTCTCGGCCCGTTCCGCGACGGCAACCTCATCGACGGTCTCGTCGCCTCCGTGCGAGTGATGGCTGCATCCATCCTCAGTCCGTA